>CANRKF010000014.1 GCA_947631145.1 uncultured Clostridia bacterium
GCATTTGATATAATATTTAAAATAACTCTTTCTATTGCATATTTATCTGCCTTCACTGGTGGAACGTTTGCTGTAACAAAACATTCTACATTATGTGATTTCTTTTCTATTTCAAATTTTAGTCTTTCTATACATTTTTTGGTTAAATCGCCTAAATCAAATTCTGATTCTTCTTTTGTTATTTTTTTGTTATCATATCTAGAAAGTATTAATAAGTCTGTTACAAGTTTTGCCATTCTTCTTGCTTCTGAACTTATAACTTCTAAGAATTTAGTTTGCATTTCTTTGTCATATTCACTTTCTAGTAATGTATCTGCATACCCCATAATAGAGGTAATTGGTGTTTTTAGCTCATGAGAAACGTCTGCTACAAATTCTTTTCGCATATTATCTAGTTTTACATGTTCTGTAATATCTTGTATTACCACTATTACTCCTGCTGGTTTTTCATTTTCGTCTTTAAATGGCGCAAAAAGAAGATTAACATATTTTTCTCCTATACTAAGTCTTTGTTCAGATGTTGTCCAATTTTCTAGATATACAATTTTTTCTAAATTTATATCTGCTTGTAATTTATTAAATATTTGATTAAAGTTTTGTTCTTGTTTACTTAAGTTTAGTAATTCTATAGCTGCAGGATTTATATGAATTATTTTTCCTTCCATATCAAATGCAATAATTCCATCTGTCATGTGCAATAATATAGTTTCTATTTGCTTTTTTTGTTTTCCCATTTCATTTAAGTTTTGTTTTAATTCTTTTGTCATTAAACTGAAGGCATTAACTAATTCATCTATTTGTGTTTTCTTTTTGCCGGTTTCTTTTATTTCTATTTCTTCACCTTTTGCTATTTTTTCTGCATTTTGTATTAATACATTTATTGGTTTCACAACAGATTTTGATACAAAGTATCCTACCAGCAGAGTAATAACTGCAAATACTCCAATAGCTATTATTGTAATTACTTCTGTTTGTGCTATTTGAGAATTTATTAAACTATATATTTCCTGTGTTTGATCAAGTGGTTTTGCTATTTGCTGAAGCATTATAATATGAATAAATGAAAGTGCGCTAATTACAACTATACCCAATATAAAAAATATTAATATAATTTTCGTTTGTATATTCTTTATCATTTCTAATTCCTTTTCCTTTTTTGCTCAGAAAAGCTCATTTGAGCATAAAAATTTAGCTATTTCTATTTATTTTTGCATAGAAATTAGGTACTAGCTAAATAATAACCAACTCCTCTTTTGGTAATTAGAATTTTTGGTGCTGATGTATCTTTTTCAATTTTTTCTCTAATTCTTCTAACAGTAACATCAACTGTTCTTATATCTCCATAATATTCATAGCCCCATACTTTTTCTAATAAAATTTCTCTAGTTACTACTTGCCCTGGTTGTTTTGCTAAATATCTTAAAACTTCAAATTCTCTTAGGGTTAAATCTATTACTTGACCTCTAACTTTCGCTTCAAATTTATCTAGGTCAATTACTAATTCTCCTAAGTTTATAATAGTTTCTTCTTTTTGTGCAGTTTGTTCATTTTCTACTACTGCTTGGTTTGAAAGGTCAACTTTTCTTAAATTAGCTTTTACTCTAGCTACTAATTCACGTACGCTAAATGGTTTTGTAATGTAATCATCTGCTCCTAATTCTAAACCTAATATTTTATCTATTTCTTCATCTTTTGCAGATAAAATTAATATAGGAACATTTAATACGGCTTTAATTCTTTTACATACGGTTAATCCATCTACCTTGGGAAGCATAATATCTAATAGAATTAGGTCTGGCTTTTCTTCAGTTGCAATTCTTATTGCTTCTTCTCCATCATTAGCTTCTAAAGTTAAATAGCCTTCTTTTTGTAAATTATATACTAAAATATCTACAATTCTTTTTTCATCATCAACAACTAAAACTGTTTTTCTAGTCTCTTCATTATTGTTCTTATCGTTTTGTTCTTCATTATTTTCTATATTCTCGCTTTTTTCCAAAACAAACTCCCCCGCCTTTCTTTTGGCTTATTTAGTATAAATATATCATATTACTATTTTTTTAACAAGTTTTTTTATATAATTTTGTAATATTTTTGAAACAGTTTGGAAATATAGCTGTCATAATTTTGAAATAATAAAAGGAAAAATCGTTTTTTATGTCGAATTTTCTGTAATTTAACAATAAAATTATATAATAAAAAAAATGCACTTTCCTAGAAAATAAAAAATAGCATTACATTATTAAAAAAACAATATAATACTATTTTAAATTTTATTTTTTATATATTTTTAATTTTTAATATACTTTTTTAATCTAATATTTTATATAATTTTTAATATTCTTTTTTAAGCTAATATTTATATGATTTTAAATATGCTTTTTTAGCTAATTTATATATTTTTAAGTTAAGTTATATATATATTAATTTTTAAGCATTTTATTTAGTATATTTTGTATATTATCCCTTAATTTGTTTTGCAACTTCTTCTGCAAAGTTTTCTTCTCTTTTTTGTAAGCCTTCACCTTTTTCAAATCTTGCAAATCTAATTATTTTAGCGCCTTTGCTTTCTACTAATTTTCCAACTTTTTGATCAGGATCTTTTACAAAGTCTTGTTCTACCAAACAGATTTCTCCATAGAATTTTCCAATTCTACCTTGTACTATTTTTTCAGCAACAGCTTCTGGTTTTCCTTCATTAACAGCTTGTGCTTTCAAAATTTCCATTTCATGTTCTACACGTTCTTGTGGAACTGATTCTCTATCTAAATATTCTGGTCTTGCTGCAGCTATTTGCATACATATATCTTTCGCAAGTTCTGTATTTCCACCTTCTAGTTCAACTAGAACTGCTATTTTTCCATCTCCGTGTATATAACTTTCTATTAAACCTTCTGTTTCAAATCTTTCAAATCTACGAATTGACATATTTTCACCAATTGTAGCAATTTTACTTGTTAATACATCTTGAACAGTTTTATCTGTTTCTACAATAGATGTTTGTGAAAGTAGTTCTTCTACTGTTGCTGGATTTTTAACAGCTATTTGTTTTGCAACATCTGCAACAAAATTTCTAAATTCTTCATTTTTTGCTACGAAGTCTGTTTCAGCATTAACTTCTACTAGGGCTCCTAATTTATGGTCTTCTGTAACATAAGTTAAAACTAAACCTTCTGCTGCAATTCTATCTGATTTTTTTGCAGCTTTAGCAATTCCTCTTTCACGTAATAATTCAATTGCTTTTTCTTCATCTCCATTTGTTTCTGTTAATACTTTTTTGCAGTCCATCATTCCTGCACCTGTTTTTTCTCTTAACATTTTTACTTGTTCAGCAGTAATCATAAAAAAATCCTCCTTTTTTCTAAAAAAAGAGTACCTTTTTTCCTTTTAGCTTTTAGGATAAGGTACATCCTTTATTTATTAAATTATTTATTATTCAGCTGTTTCTTCTGTTTCAGCTTTTTTACTTTCTGTTTTTGCTTTTTCTACTTCTTCAGTAGCTTCTTTTTCATTTTCTTCTTCACTTACTGCTTCTACTACTTCTTCCATATCTTTTTCTGTAGTTTCAGTATTTGTAAGTTCTTCTACTGCTTCCATAGATTCGCCTTGTTTACCTTCAATAACTGCATTTGCCATACAATCTGCTATTAATTTAACTGCACGAATTGCATCATCGTTTCCTGGTATAGCATAATCTAATTCTTCTGGATTGCAGTTTGTATCTACTAAACCAATAACTGGAATACCTAATTTTCTAGCTTCTAATATTCCAATTCTTTCTTTTTTAGGATCTACTATAAACATAACTCCTGGTAGTTCTTCCATGTTTTTAATTCCACCAAGATTTTTTTCTAGTTTTTCCATTTCTTTCTTTAAAAGAATTACTTCTTTTTTTGGTAATACATCAAATGTACCATCTGATTGCATTGTTTCTAATTGTGTTAATCTGTTAATTCTTTTTCTAATGGTTTCGAAGTTTGTTAGTGTACCTCCTAACCATCTTTGATTAACATAGTACATACCGCATTTTTCGGCTGCTTCTTTTACACATTCTTGTGCTTGTTTTTTAGTTCCTACAAATAGAACTGTTTTTCCTTCTTCTGATTGTTCTTTTAAAAAGTTGTAAGCTTCATCTAATTTTTTAGATGTTTTTTGCAAGTCGATTATATGGATACCATTTCTAGATTGAAATATGTATTCAGCCATTTTTGGATCCCATCTTCTTGTTTGATGTCCAAAGTGAACACCTGCTTCTAGTAATTGTTTCATTGCAACTACTGACATAATTTTATTCCTCCTTTTAGTTATTCCTCCATATTGCTAATATCGTATAAAAAGACTTAATTTGTATAAGCACTTTTTTTATACTCACAATATGTGTGTATTTTCATAACGAGCATTATTATATCATAAAAAGTGTTGCTAATGCAACACTTTTTTGATTTTTTATGTATATTTTTCCATAGTATCTATGCTTTTTCTTACTTTTATTATATATATTATAATTGCACATATTGAAACTAATGATATAATATCTGCTACACGATACAATGTTTTTTCTTCATAATCTACTGTTATTGTTCCGGATTTTCTTTCATTTAGTTCTATTCTAATTACGTTATTATCTCCACAAGTTAATTTTAAGTTTTTTCCATTTTCATCTTTTGCAGTATACACTGGATAATATAGTAATGGTACTTCTATATAACCATTATCTGCATTACTTGTATAATTTAATACAATTTTACTTCCCTCTTTTTTATAATCATCAATGCTAATTGATTTTTCAGAAGTAACGTATTTATTTTCTGTAAAATCCGAAATATCTGTTCCTAATAAATAATATTCTCCTTGTATTATTATAGTGCTATTTTTTATTGTATATTTTTCATTTTTTGAATATGGGGCTACAATTATTGTAAAAATCACTATTGCTGATAGTCCTATTCCAAATACTATTTTATAATTTTCCAGTATATTTTTACTTTCTTTGTATTTAGAGTCTACATACTGACCTATGATAATACTCATTGCCATTGCAATAGTTACTGTTGTTCCTCCTAAAAATCTCCAGGAAAATTGCATAGTTGCAGACAGCCACTTTACTGGTTGATATTTTTCCTGCAGTTCTCCCCATGGTATAATTGATGTTGAAAGTATTAAAAAGGTAACTCCTAAAAATACTAATATTCTAATGAATTTATTTAATTTATTATCCTTATCTTTTGATTTATATATGTATATTATACAAAGTGGAATTCCTATTGTGCATAATAGTCCTAAAGAAAGATTCATTTCATCTTTCATTCCCTTAGCATAATTGTTTGATAATCTATAACTATCAATATCATCAAATACATTAAATAATTCTGCTGGTATTACATTGTGTGTATCAAACATATATGCATTATATTTTGCGTCTAGTGTCGGTCTTTCTTTTACATCTAAATCTAGGCTATATGCCACTAAAAATGGAACTATAAACCATAAATTTATTAATATAATTGATATTCCAGCTAATATAATTTTAAAATATCTTTTCTCTTTAAAAATATTTTTTATGAAGCTTAAAAATATTACTACACATACAATTGCTGTTGTAATTAAACTTAATATATGTGACTGAATGATGCATGTAATTCCTATTGCAAATATGTACCATTTATTTTTGTTCCCTATACACAGTTCATATAAGCCCCATATTACAAGTGGGAAAAAGGCTAAGGCTAAAGCTTCACCAACAGCACTTCTTGTATATACTGTTACTAATCTATATGTTGCTGTAGCATATATAATTGAACCTATAATTCCTGCTGTTGTGGATTTTGATATTTTCTTTGTAGCTATATACATAGAAAATACTGCTGCTGCATTTATAAAAACTAATAGTATTTTGTAAGAAAATTCAATTGATGTATTTAGTACTCTTAATACGGCTGGAATATAAATGAATAATTCTGGATATAGCATAGGTGATGCATATCCATAGCCATTGTTTGCTAATGGATATATTCTCGCAGGAATTTGTAAATTTTCTAGTGCTCCTTTTAAACCATTAATTCTCATTATGCTAAATTCAAGATCATGTGCATATATTAAATAGTCATTATATAATGGATAACTTATAAATAGAACTATTGCTATTAATAAAAAGCCTATTTTCATTTTGTTACTTATATTTTTTTTGAAACATAATATACCTATGGATAATAATACCAATAATAATAAGAATCCTTGTATGTATATATCAAATGTTCCTGCTGTGTTATTATTAAATTTTACCATAAATAACATTAGGGCTATAGCGCTGACTATAATATATGATATTATACTTTTTAATTTCATTAGCTTCTCCGCCTTTTATATATTTTTTAACCAAAATATCTTTTTAATAGTCCATCAAATCCTCTGCCGTGACGTGCTTCATCTTTGCACATTTCATGTACTGTATCATGAATTGCATCATATCCAAGTTGTTTTGCTTTTGTTGCAAGTTCTTTTTTGCCCATGCAAGCACCATGTTCTGCCATTGCTCTTAGGCTTACATTTTTCTTTGTGTCTGGGTAAACTACTTCTCCTAATAATTCTGCAAATTTTGCTGCATGTTCTGCTTCTTCTAAAGCATATCTTTTGAAGGCTTCTGCTATTTCTGGATATCCTTCTCTATCTGCTTGCCTGCTCATTGCTAAATACATACCAACTTCTGAACATTCTCCTGTGAAGTTTTCTCTTAATCCTTTTACTACTTCTTCATCTAAACCTTGTGCAACACCTATTACGTGCTCATCTGCATAAGATTTTTCTGATGTTTCTTCTTTTAATTCAAATTTATCCTTTGGTGCACCACATTGTGGACATTTTTCTGGAGCTTCTTCTCCTAAGTGGATATATCCACATACTTTACATACATAAGCTTTCATTGTTTTCCTCCTAATTTTATATTTTTTAATATATTCAGAAGTAATTTTTATATTACTTCTTATAAATATTTTGTACATTTAAAATAATAAAATATTTTTGCTTAAAAATCAATATTTTTATAGTAAAAAATTATTACAATTTTATAATAAAAATTTATTACAAATTTTTTTAATATTTTAATATTTTTTGTATCTTTTTGTATTTTTTTATGATATACTTTTTCTATCTTAAGAAATAGTTTTATATAAATTACATAAGATAATTAAAGTTTAAAACTTTTTCAAGTGCTCATAAAAAAGGTAAGGAAGGAATTGATTATAATGAATTTTAATAAATGTTGTCGTTGTGGATGCTTTTTTGTTTCTGAAAATGCTGTATGTCCCAATTGTGAACAAAAAGATCAATTAGAAATAAATAGGCTAAAAAACTATATTGAAGAAAATGTAAATGGTACTAATTTCTATAATATTGATAATGTAATTTCTTGTACTGGAATTACTCCTAATAATTTAAATCGTTTTTTAGCTCAAGACCAATTTTCTGATTTTGCAAGTCAAATTGGAAATGGAAATCTTAATTAAACTGATGCGAGCCTTAATTTACTAAAATTTTATTAAGGCTCTTAATTTTAATTAATTGTATTAAGTTTAAAGCTAAAATATATGAGTATAAAAAATAGGACACCTTATATATCTTTCTAAATATTATAAGTTTTTTTATATGACTTTTAAAACATTTTTCTTAGGTTCTGGTTTATTATTCTGTATTTCATAAACTTTTTGTAATTCTTTTGCTTGACTATTTGCTAATTCTTCATTATTAGCATGAATATATGCTAATATTTCACCTTTTTGTACTGCATAGCCTACTTTTTTCTCTAAAACAACTCCTACTTCTGGTAAAATAATATCTTCTTTTTTTATTCTTCCTGCTCCTAAGTTTCTTGATATTTCTCCTACTTTTTGAGCATTTAAACTGGTAACATATCCATTATTTTGTGCTAATACAGGTACTATGTATTTTGCTTTTTTTAATTTTTTATAATCTTCTAAAAAGCTTATATCTCCATTTTGTGATTCTATCCATACTTTAAATTTTTCAAAGGCTTTTCCATTTTCAATATTATTTAATATTTTTTGTTTATTTTGTTTTATATTTTCTCCTTTTCCTGCTAGTTTTAGCATATAACTACCTAGCTCCAAAATAACTTCTTTTACATCTTGCTCCATATTTCCTTTTAGAAATTCTACTGATTCTATAACTTCTAATGAATTTCCTACTGTTTTTCCTAAAGGTTCTTCCATATTTGTAATTATGCAAATGGTTTCTTTATGTGCTAATTCACCTATTTTTTTCATCATTTTTGCTAGTTTTTCTGCATCTTTTAAATTTTTCATAAAGGCTCCGATTCCACAAGTTACATCTAATACAATTTTACTCGCTCCTGCTGCTATTTTTTTGCTCATAATACTAGAACTAATAAGTGGAATACTTTCTGTAGCAGATATAACATCTCTTAAAGCGTATAGCTTTTTATCTGCTGGTGCTAGTTTAAGTGTTTGACTTATTACTGCTATTCCATTTTGCTTAACTTTTTGTATAAATTCTTCTATTGTAAGATTTGTTTTATAATTTGGAATTGATTCTAATTTATCTATGGTTCCTCCTGTATAGCCTAGACCTTTGCCAGACATTTTCGCAACAGGGATATCAAAAGATGATATTATTGGAGCTAAAATTAGTGTTATTTTATCTCCTATTCCTCCTGTAGAATGTTTATCTACAACTGTTCCTAATTCTGATAAATCTAAAATATCTCCTGAATGTGCCATAGCAAGTGTTAAATTTGTAGTTTCTTCTTCATCCATTCCATTTATATAAATTGCCATTACTAGTGCTGCAGCCTGATAGTCTGCAATATTTTCATTTGTATAATTTTGAACGAAATATTCTATTTCTTCTTTACTAAGTTTATTTTTATCTCTTTTTTTAGCTATTATTTCTTGTATATTCAATTTACATCACCCTTTTTAGTTTTAATACTACTTTGTTATTACCTTTAGGTTTTAATTATGCTTCTTATATTAATATTTCTATTATTTAAAAACTTGCAAAGATGACTATATAAAATGAGTTATAAAAGTTTTTCTATGAAGTGGACATGGTCCATATTCTTTAATTGCTTGTATATGTTTTGCTGTTCCATAGCCTTTATGTGCTTCAAATCCATATTGTGGATATACCTTATCCCACTGCCTCATTATTCTATCTCTTGTAACTTTTGCAATTATGGATGCACATGCTATAGAATAGCTAATAGCATCTCCATGTATAATAGATTTATATGGAATTCCATCTGTATCTATTTTAGTAAGTGCATCTACTAATATAACTTCTGGTTTTCCTAAATTTTTTTGCATTAATTTTTCTTCTGCTTCTTTTATGGCTATTGTTAATCCTTTTTTAGTGGCTTGCAGAATATTTATTTCATCAATTTCTGTTTGATTAATAATTCCTACTCCATAACTAAGTGCTTCGTTTATAATTTCTTCATATATTTTTTCTCTTTTTTTCTCTGAAATTTTTTTTGAGTCGTTTACTCCTTCTATCATAGAATTTTCTGGCATTATTGCACATGCTACAACTACTGGTCCTGCTAATGGTCCTCTGCCTGCTTCATCAATTCCTGCAATTAATTTTATTCCTTTTTTATAAAATTCTATTTCTTCTTTTTTTAAAGCGTTTAATCTTTCTATTTCTTTTTCTTTCATTGTTTTTCCTTCTATAATATATTTTAGGGTTAAAGTTACCTCAATCTTTATATTATGTCACTTTCCTGATATATTTTTTATTAATTAGCTTTATTGTAACTTACAAGTCAATTGTATTTATTTCTTATTTTTAGTTAACTTGCCTTAACAATTTGCTATATAATTTATTCATTGTTATCTGATTCTAAATTTTCTATTTCTTTTAATTCATAATAAGTTTTTCCATCTGAATATGTAAAACCTTTCGTATAATAAACATCATTTGTATTATATTCTACTATATAATATGTATTTTCTTCTAACTCGACTTTTCCTAAGTCTAATTTTTCTAGGTTTTCTTTATTTAATACGTAATATTTTTTATCTTTTGCTTCAAGGTCTAGATTTTCTTGTTCTAAAAATTTTTTTATTACTTCATCTTCTTTCATATCTGCAAGTTTTGTTCCTTCTAGAACTGCTTCTTTATTTTTTTCTAAGGTGTATTCTCCCTGTATATTTTTTACTTTGGCTTGAACTAAAAGTAAATCTGTTTTTATATCTTCTAAGCGTTCTTTTGCATATTGCATTCTAGCATAATAAACTATTGCAAACACTAGCGCAGCAATAACTACTACTAAAATGACAGTTGTTACTAATGTCATTCCTTTTTCGTTTTTCATTTTAAATTCCATTCCTTTCCCTCTTTGCTCAAACACATAGGTATGAAAGCTTTTTGTTCTTTCAAATTAAAAATTATGCCTTTCTCGCTTCGCTTTCAATGCACACATAGAAATGAAAGATTGATTTCTTTCAAACTATTCTCCTTTTCTTGGTTCGTTTATGCTTATTTATTTTTATACTTTATTACTATATCATAAAATTTCAAAATGGGCAACAATAGATTTTACTGAAAATGGAGCTTAGATATATACTCTTTAATAATAAGAATACATATTTAAGCTCCATTTTCTTAGAAATAAGTGAATTAATACACTAATTTTTTGAATAAATAAATTCTAAGATGAGATTTTTGATAGCCTATTTGCGTCATTGCTAGAAATTGTTTCTAAGGCTGCTATTCTAATAGAATGTGTTTCAACTGTTTGATTTAGCCTATCTACTTTGTTTTCTAATTCTTCTTGTTTTTGCTGATGCATAGAATATCCATCAAAAAGCGCTGGTATTTTATTTGTAACTGCATCTTCAACAATAAGCATTGTTCTTTGAAAGCTTTTCATCATGTCTTTTAATTCCTTTACGTCTTTTTGTAACTCTGCTATTGCTTCACCATGTTCTTTTAGTATTACTTTAATTTCAGCTATTTCTTCGTCATGTTTTTTTAATGTTGCTTTTACTTCTTCTATTGCTTCGCTATGCTCTTTTAAAGTTGCTTTAACTTCTGCCATATCTTTTTCATAAACATCTTTTGTTACACATTGTTTTAATGCTTCTTTTACTTCTTCTATTGCTTCTCCATGCTCTTTTAATGTTGTTTTTACTTCTTCTATTGCTTCGCTATGCTCTTTTAATGTTGTTTTAACTTCTAGCATATCTTTTGTATAAACTTCTTTCGTTATTTGACTTTCCATAATTTTCACCACCTTCCATTTTTAATTTCAAGTTTCTTGACTTGATAAAATATATTATAACACTTTATTTTTTGCAGTCAACCTTTTTATAAAAATTTACCAATAAATTTTACGACATTTTTTTACATTTTTCTACAATTAAAATTTTCTCCAAATAAAATGAACTAGAAAAAATACAAAATCTTCACATTTTTTTCACAAATATATTGTATTATAATAATGAATTAAGTTATTATAATATAAATTAAAAATTTAAAAGAAAGGAGATCGTATAATGTTATATCATTATACGTAATAAAACAATGGAAGATAATCAAAATAATAATGATAATGTTAATAATCAAATTTTTAGAAACGTAGCTAGCACTACTACGCGGATCAAGCTATAAGGCTTTTAATGATGATAATAAAAAACAAAAGTCTAATGGTGCTGGTTTTGGTAAAACAGTGGTACTACCATTTTTTTGTGGTGCTTTAGGAGCCACTATAATTATAGGAACTTGTATTACAGTTCCTAGTTTGAAACAAACTATTATAGAAAAGTTGGTTACTGTTCCTTCTGATTCTACTTTTAGTGAAAAAAATGAAAACAATACTACTGCTAATTTAAATACTCAATTAATTTCTTTGCAAGGTTATTCTGATACTGCAGTAGGGGTCGCAAGAAAAGTACAGCCTTCTATTGTTTCCATTACTGTAGAATATGCTGTTAATTCTATTTTTAGTAGAAATCCTCAAACTGCAACTGCTAAAGGTTCTGGAATTATAATTAGTGAAGATGGATATATTTTAACTAATAATCACGTTGTTACTTCTACTAGTTCAAATTCTTTTTATGAAATTGAAGAAGCTAGTAAAATGACAGTTAAATTATTTAATGATGATACTGAATATGAAGCTAAAATTATAGGTACTGATAGTCAAACTGACTTAGCTGTTATTAAAATTGAAAAAGATGGTTTAACTGCTGCAGAACTTGGTAATTCTGATTCAGTGCAAGTTGGCGAATTTGTGATGGCAATTGGTAGCCCTTTAGGATTAGAAAATAGTGTAACAGCTGGTATTGTAAGTGCTGTAAACAGAGAAGTTTCTGATGAAGATGGAAATAAATATGTTGCTATTCAAACTGATGCTGCAATTAATGCTGGAAATAGTGGTGGTGCATTAGTAAATAGTAAAGGTCAAGTAGTAGGAGTTAATACTTTAAAACTTTCTGGTACAGGTGTAGAAGGTGTTGGTTTTTCAATTCCAATTAATGCTACTAAAGATGTTTATGAGCAATTAATTGAATATAGTAAAGTAAAAAGACCTTACATTGGCATTACTGGACTTGATTTAACTGAAGCACAAGTAAGAGATTATAATTTGCCAACTCTTGGAATTTATATTCGTAGTATAGATGAATTCTCAGCAGCTGAAAAAGCTGGTTTAAAAGTTGGCGATATTATTATAAAAGCAGATGATACTAAAGTTACTAAAACAGAAGAATTAAATGAAATTAAAAATAAGAAAAAAATTGGTGATACTCTTAAACTAGTAATTAATCGTAATGGAACTGAAAAAGAAATTTCTGTTACTTTACAGGAACAACCTTAGTTTTTGTTTTTCTTAATTAGTTAACTTTGATTGTAAAAAGGTATCTAAAATGAACTATATGTTACTTTTTATGGTATTGGCAATTCCAACTTGTATGTGATAAACTTTTTACATCATTCATTTGAATGTCCCCTTTCAATATATATTTTTTTGCAATTGCCAGTCGCAAAAACATTATATATTGAAAGGGGATTTTTTGTTTTCCTCAACGCTATAGCTCATTTACCACATACCTAACACATGAATTAGGACCATAAAAAAGTAGCCTTTCTCTTTGGCTACTTTTTTGAAAATAAAAGGGGATGTTTTACTAATTTATAGTCAATAACGGAGTAACATTATTATTGACTACATATATAATATACTAAAGTTATTTGTCTATTCTGTGAACTGAAAGTGATAAGTTTGTTAATATATTATATTTTTAAATTTTTCTTTATATTACTGTAAAAAAACATCTTATAGTTTTCATTTATAAGTTATTTGTAAATATATTTTTGAGGATTTACACTAGTTCCATCTATTCTAATTTCAAAGTGTAAATGGTTTCCTGTTGAATTACCTGTTGAGCCAACTTCTGCAATTACATCTCCTGCTTTTACCTTTTCTCCACTTTTTACAAGTAATTTACTACAATGCCCATAGTAAATTTCTACATCATTTCCACAATTTACTATTACTAAATTACCATAACTGCCTTTATAACCAGACCATGTAACTGTTCCATCTGCTGCAGCTTTAATTTTAGTACCATAAGGTGCTGCAATATCTAAACCTGTGTGGGCATGTGTACGTATACTTTCCCTGCTTCCAAATCTTGAAGTTATTACTCCTGTAATTGGTTTTTGTGCTAAATAAATTCCATTTACAGAAGCAGATTTTTTTTCTTCTAGCTCATTAGATATTTCTTTTTTTGCTACTTGTGCATTTACAGTTTTATATTCATTTTTATTTTGTGTATAAATTTCATTTATTCCAACTTCTGAAGTAACATCTGCATAAGCTTTTTTTATTTCTGTAACTAATTTTTCCGCTTCTGCAAGGTTACTTACTATTGATTTTTGTTTATTATCAACTGTAACTGCATAATATTTATAAGTTATTTTTGTGTTATCTTGTATTTTTGCAATTATTTCACTTTCATTTATTTCTTCATCTTTATTTACAAAAGCAAATTCATAACTTACTGTAACCGTGTCTATTGCTACAACATTTTCAGTTTGATTATTATCTATTAATTCCTTTACTTTTGCTTCAAAGTCGTTTTTATTAGTTATATATCCTAACTTTTCGCCATTTGAACTAACTATACATACTGGCTTAAATTTTATGAAAATTATTGTCATAACAATAAATAAAGCAATTGCTATTAGATTCATACATCTAATCATTTCTTTTGTGTAGTATTTTACTTTATTGTTTAAAATAAATTTCACTCTCCTTTTGCTACACGACATTTAATATTATACTATATATTTTGCATTGTTTCAAACAAATTATTCTTATGATTTCCATTTTTATTTATTAACAAACGAATTTATTAGTTTTTTATTTTAAACATATATAAGTTTTACTCTTTTTTACTTTCTTTTTCTTCCGTTTTCTCCATTTCTTATGTTTTTAAGTTTTGCTGTTTCTTTTAATTTTTGTATTTTATGCACATTTATATTCTAGTTTTATTAGTCAGGCTTCTATATATGAATTTACTTTATATTTCATCTTTATTAGCCAAATTTTTATGCATGAATTTATTTTATATTTCATCTTTATTAGCCAAATTTTTATGCATGAACTTATTTTATATTTAATCTATATTAGTTAATTTTTTATATATGAACTTACTTTATATTTAATCTATCATTAATATTTTTCTAATTTATTTTGATATAATTTTAATATGTTTGTTTTACTTCTTTTGCATAAACTATTTTTCCAAATCTAATTTCATTTATTTTTTTCTGTGCTTCTATTATTATAATTGGCATTAATGAAATTACTACGGTATATAACCATTGCGTTCCTGTTAATGGAACTAACTTAAATAAATTAGCAACTGGTGGAATTATTACAACTAAAACTTGTAATAAGGTTCCTAAAACAAATGCACCTAATAAATATTTATTTTCTAAAAATCCTACTTTAAATAATGATTCTTCTGTTTTAATATTAAAACTATGTACTAATTCTAAAAGACCTAAAGATACAAAGGCCATTGTTCTTCCAACTTCTATATTATATAAATAATTGCCTATACTAAAACTTAATAAGGTTAATATTCCAAGCATTGCTCCTTCTGCAAATATTTTCGCCCACAAACCATCTGCAAAAAGTCCTTTTTTACTATTTCTTGGTTTTCTATTCATAATATCTTTATCTGGCTTTTCTAACCCAATTGCAATTGCTGGTAGTGAATCTGTAACTAAATTAATCCACAATAATTGTATTGCAAGTAAGGGCGATTTTAATCCTAATAATAATCCTAAAAAGATTGTAACAATTTCTCCAATGTTAGTGGCAATTAAGAAATGAACTGCTTTTTTTATATTATCGAAAATATTTCTTCCTTGTTTAACCGCTTCTACTATTGTTACAAAATTATCATCTGTAAGTACCATATCTGCTGCATTTTTAGCAACATCTGTACCATTTTGCCCCATAGCAATGCCAATATCTGCTTGTTTTAAAGCTGGAGCATCATTTACGCCATCTCCAGTCATTGCAACTACTGCTCCTGTAGCTCTAAAGCTATTTACAATTTTAACTTTATGTTCTGGTGTAACTCTTGCAAATACAGAATACTGCATAATATTCTTTTTTAAAACCTCATCTGGAATTTTATCTAATTCTTCACCTGTTATTGCTAAGTCGTTAGTTTTCAATATTCCAAGCTCTTTTGCAATTGCTGTTGCTGTTGCAATATGATCTCCTGTAATCATTACTGTTTTTATTCCAGCTTTATTACAAGTTGCTACAGCTTCTTTTACACCCTCTCTTGGTGGATCTATCATTCCTATTAACCCAACAAAAATTAAATTTTGCTCTATATTTTTACTATCTATTACATTTGGCAAATTTTCTACATCTAAATAACTAATTGCAATTACTCTTAAAGCTTTTTCAGCCATTTTTAAGTTTTGTTTTTCAAGTTCTTTTAAAGTGCTTGAATCTAAAGCACTTAACTTTCCATTTTGATAAATATACTTACATTTTTTTAGTAATACATCTGGCGCTCCTTTAGTAATTATACGATATCCATTAGATTTTTTATGAATAGTTGTCATCATTTTCCTATTAGAATCAAATGGTAGGTCTGCTATTCTAGTCATTACATTATACAGTTCTTCTTTGTTTTCCCCTAATTCTAATGCTTTATTAACAAGGGCTACTTCTGTTGGTTCTCCATTTACTTCTATTTTTCCATTATTTTTAAAAACTTCTACATCTGTACACATTGTGGCAAGTTGCATAATCCATTTTGAAAAATTAAGGTCTGTAATTTCTCCATTATTTCCTACTATGTTTGTTACTTGCATTTTGTTTTGGGTTAAAGTTCCTGTTTTATCTGAACAAATAACACTACTACTTCCTAAGGTTTCTACTGCTGGTAATTTACGTATAATAGTATTTTTCTTAGCCATTTTTGTAACACCAATAGAAAGCATAATAGTTACTATTGCAGGAAGACCTTCTGGAATTGCTGCTACTGCTAATCCTACAGATGTCATAAACATTTCTATTGGTTCAATTTTTTTCATAATTCCTATTAAAAATATAAAAGCACAAATAACTAAACATGCAATTCCTAAGGTTTTTCCTACTTGTCCTAATTTTTTTTGAATTGGTGTTTCTGGTGATTCATTTACTAAAATCATTTTAGCAATTTTTCCTACTTTAGTGTTCATTCCTGTTTCTGTTGCTATCATTTCTCCATGCCCATTTACTACTATTGTTGTACTAAACACCATATTTACCATATCTCCTAAGGCAGAATTTTCTGGTAAAATGGTATTAGCTTCTTTTAAAATGGGAATATTTTCACCTGTTAAGCTTGCTTCTTCTATTTTTAAATTTGAAGAATTTATTAACCTTCCATCTGCTGGAACATAGTTTCCTGCTTCTAAAATTACGATATCACCAGGTACTACTTCTTCGCCTTTTATTGTAAAAATTTTTCCTTCTCTTTTTACTTTACAAGTAGGCGCAGACATTTTCTTTAAAGCTTCTAATGATTTTTCTGCTTTTGTTTCTTGTACTAAGCCCATAATAGCATTAAAAACAACTATTGCAATAATTATTATTGAATCAAAATAATCGTTACTTCCTTCTATTTTAGCTACTATAGCTGATATAACAGAGGCAATTATTAAAATAATAATCATGAAGTCTTTAAATTGTTCTAAAAATCTAATTATTATAGATTTCTTTTTTTGTTCTTCTAGCTGATTTATGCCATATTTTTGCCTTCTTTCTTCTACTTGTTTAGTAGTTAAACCATAATTTAATTTTGTTTTTAATTTTTGTTCTGTTTCATATGCTGATAAGGTATGCCACATTTTGTACTCCTCCTTACTAAATTTTTTTAGCATTATTTTTTTAGTTGTGAGAATAGGTTTGTATTCTCTTTTTTAGTATTATATGAGACTTGTCTTAAAATTATGACAAACTATATTTTAATGCTTTGCCATTTAAAATAATGAATTGAATTTTGGTTTAGTATTTATCTTATAAATTTTTTGGAATTTAAAATAATGAATTAGCTTTTGTTTTAACAAATTCTTTTGAAACAACTTTTAAATCTTGATTTTTGGGTATATTTAGTATAATATATAGTTGTTATAAAAATGAGAGTTTTATTTAAAATTTTTCAGCTTTTTATAAATTCTGTTTTTATGAACTCTGTCAGTAAAATAAGATATGTTTAGGGGGATAATATGAAATTATATTTATTAAAAGATTATATTTCTGCTTTACAAAAGGAAGATTTAATAGCTAGTATTCCATCAGAAATAGATTTTTCTGTTATAGGAAATACTATTATAGAAAAGCTTAGCCACAATTCTAAAGAAGTGGTGGCAAATACTTTATATGTATGCAAAGGTTTAAATTACAAGAGTGAATATTTAGAAGAAGCAATAAAAAATGGTGCTATTTTTTATGTTGCTGAAAAGGAAAATGTTACTAAACCTGATTTTCCTCATATTATAGTAAAAGATATTAGAAAGGCTTTAGCTACTTTATCGTGTATGTATTTTGACTATCCTGCTGAAAAAATTAATATGATAGGTATTACTGGTACAAAGGGAAAATCTACTACAGCATACTATATTAAAAGCATTTTAGATAATTATATGAGGGAAAATGGTATGCCAGATACCGCAATTCTTTCTTCTATTGATGCTTATGATGGAAAAACTTGCAAAGAGTCCTTAATTACAAGCCCTGAATCTATAGATATTCAAGAACATATACGTAATAGTGTAGAATGCAATATGAAAAATTTTGTTATGGAGGTAAGTAGCCAAGCTCTTATGCTTAATAGAGTTCATGATATTTACTATAAAGTTGGTGTATTTTTAAATATTTCTGAAGATCATATAAGTGCTATTGAGCATCCTAATTTTGAAAATTATTTTGAATGTAAATTAAAAATCTTTGAGCAAACAGAAACTGCTTGTGTTAATTTGGATTCTGACTGTATTGACACTATTTTAGAGCATAGCAAAAAAGCTAAGAAAGTTATTACTTTCAGCGCCAAAAATGAAAATGCAGATGTTTATGCATATAATATTCAAAAACAAGGACATAATGCAATTTCTTTTAGCGTAAGAACTCCTGCTTTTGAAGAGGACATGCTTCTTACTATGCCGGGATTATTTAATGTAGAAAATGCTTTGGCTGCAATCAGCTCTGCAATTAGCCTTAATATTCCTTATTCTAATATTTATGAGGGATTAAAAGTTGCACGCGCAAGTGGAAGAATGGAGTCGCATGTTAGTAAGGATGGTAGTATTATTGTTATTGTAGATTATGCTCATAATAAGCTAAGTTTTCAAAAGTTATATGAATCTACTAAACAGGAATATCCTGACAAGAAAATTGTTACTGTTTTTGGTTGTCCCGGCGGTAAGGCTCAAATTCGCAGAAGAGATTTAGGTACTTTGGCTGGCATAAACTCAAATATTAGTTATTTAACTGCTGAAGATCCTGGTCCTGAAGATACAGTGGATATTTGCAAAGAGATTGCTGGATATATTTCTAAGGAAAATGGGAATTACAAAATTATTGAAGATCGTGGTGAGGCTATTAAAAATGCAATTTTGGAAAATCCTAATAGCGTTATTTTAATTACTGGAAAGGGTAATGAAACAAGACAAAAATATGGTAAGCAATATCTTCCTTGCCTTACTGATACCGAGTATGCCGAAGAGGCTTTGGAAGAGTATAATAAGAAGATTTCGTAGGTTATACCTTTATTATTTTTCATTTAAATATTATTTTGACTATTGAAAATTTTTTTTGCATACCTGCATAAAATTTTTTCAATATATCTATTTGCCAATAAAAAAAGAAAGCAATTTGTGATTTTTTTGACTTTTTATGTAAAATTTGTTACAATAATATATAAGAAGGTTCTTTTGAAGAATGCCTTCCGAACATTCGGAGGGCGAAAGTCCTCCAATTTTTAGAAATAAGTATTTAAAATTTTCGGAGGACAAGAACTATGACAAATCCTAACAACAGGCTGAAAATAACATCAGCCACAGTTACCATTGAAGCACCTATGCACAGACCAGTCATACTTTTTAAAGGAAGAGATATTCATCAGTGGGAAGCCATTTTTATTGGCCTCAGAGACAATGAACAGAGTATCGCTTACAAGAGAAATTACGACAGATGCCGGGCTCTCCTCAAGTATGCATATTCTTGCTGGGGAGATTTGAAGGAAGTTTCCAATGGAAATGGCAGTATCATCTTTACATTTAAATTCGATAGTATCGATGGACTGAAAACGTTTGAAAAGGACTTGCAAAAAGCTGTAGAAGGTGCGACAATGTAGCAAAAGTCAGTAAGCTTTCCAGGCTTGTGCTAGTCACTAAATTGGAAATGAGCAAAATGTCATTCGGTTGGCATCTTGCTCATTTTATTTGACAATGCATATAAATATAATCAGAAGCAAAATAATCTTCTTCATTCAGTGGATCCTATTCTGACACCCCTCTTCGTTTTACAAATGAAAATCTTTCCTAAATTCCTAATAATTTTACTTCTATGTTTTCCATTTTATATTTTTTAGTTTCTTCATCTAGCTTAAATTCTACTAAAGTTTTAGCTAAAGTTTCTTCATTTTGTCTTAAATCTGTTGTATAATATAATTTTATATTACTAATTTCTAAGTTATTCATAATAATTGTTTTAAAAGTTTCTGCCATGTGTTTTTCATCTTCACAAATTAAAATTAGCTGTGGAAGACTCATATATCCTGAATCTCCTATTTGAAAGTTTTCATAGAAATCTTTATATAATCTCATTTTTTCTATTAATTTCTTTTCCCATTCAGGTTCTCTACGTATTACCTCAAATAGGAATTCTATTGATTTACCATTTTTAGTTAATTTTACTGATCCACCACTTGCTTTAAAAACTTTTCCTGCTTGTTTTGCTGTAAGGCTTGGCTTTGGTGTATATGAATCAAATGCTTTTACTTTTCTTAAATAAGCTATTAGAGTTTGATTTCCTGCTAATCTTTTTTTAATCATTGGAACAGGTTTTGTGTTATCTGTTGGTTGCCACTTACATTCTATTCCACGTGAATTTAATAAGTATTTTCCCATTTTTTCTAAGCAATAAATTCGATATATTCCTTTTCCATCTTCTGAATCAAAATAATATCGTGTTAATATTTTTGTTTTTACTAATTGTTCTAGTTTGTTATTTAATTTATCTTGAGAACCTACTTCTATATGTTTCCATTCTAGCATTTGAAGTAATTGCCTAGATGTAATAAATTCAAATTCATTTACTAATTCTAGAATTGCAAAGTGAATATCATTAATGTGGCCTATATTAATTCTATGAATTATTTGGTTCATAGAAACATAACCATCTTTTCCATCAAATACTTTTATTTCACCTTCGCGAATGGCAAATGGTGATACGGTTGCTTTAATTTCTTTATCTTCTACCATTTTTTTATTTCCTCCTTCTAGTTTTTATAATGTATAACAATTATTAAATATTAAGAAGTGTTTTTTGTAAAAATCATTTAAGTTTTTCTTATTAAACCATTTATATGCCTATTTTAGCATAATTTTTTTTATTTGTCTATTTTTTACGTAAAAAAGAAAACTTGAAATCACTATTGTAAAAAAGAGTATATTATTATATAATTTCTTAAAGAATTATATATTTACCGAAAGGAAAAAATAAAAGTGAAAATCAAAAAAATGCATATGCTTTTCTATTTTTTGAAAACATCATTTAATCCTCTAACTTTGAATTTATTAATCTTTTTGCATCTTTTTCATTAATATATCTCCATGTTCCTAATTTTAAATCTTTTACTGAAAGGAAACCTATTTTGCTTCTATGAAGTGCAATAACTTTTCTTCCTACACTTTCACACATTCTTCTTACTTGCCTATTTTTTCCTTCGTGAATTATTATTTCAATTCTAGATATATCTTTTTCCTCATCTATTTTCATAATTCTAATTTCAGCAGGTTTTGTAATATATCCCTCAATATCTACTCCATTTTTTAATTTTTCTATTTCTTCTGGCAAAATCTTTCCTTTTACTGTTACTTGGTATGTTTTGCTTATTTCATGTTTTGGATGTGTAATTTTATAAATAAAGTCTCCATCATTGCTAAGTAATAATGCTCCTGATGTATACATATCTAATCTTCCGAACTGGAAGTACTTTTTCTTTTATTTTGATTAAGTCTGTTACTTTATCTCTTCCAAATTGGTCTTTTACAGTTGTTACATAACCAATAGGCTTATTTAGTAATATGTATACATGATTTATTTTATTTGAGATAGTTTTGCCCTCAAATTCTATTATGTCTTTTTCTGGATTTATTTTTGTTCCAAGCTCAATAATTACTTTTCCGTTTACTTTTACTTTTCCATTTGTAATATGTTCTTCTGCTTTTCTTCTTGAACATATTCCTTGATTTGCTAAAAATTTTTGTAATCTTTCTTCCATATTAAAATCCATTCCTTCCTCACTTCACTCAAAGGCACATATAGAAATGAAAATTCGATTTTTTTCAAACTAACCTCCATTCCGTCGCTTTGCTTAGCACCAAAATACCATGAAAAAATTTCTTTGCTTTTCACACTATTCAAGCTTTCTTAAAATTTCTAATACGTCTTCAAAATACTTAGGTAGTGGTGCTTCTAAATGCATTTGCTCTCCTGTAATAGGATGCTTAAAGTCTAAGCTTTTGGCATGTAACATTTGTCCTTCTACACCAAATTCATTTTTTCCATTAGAATATGTCATATCGCCTATTACGGGATGGCCAATTTCTGACATGTGTACTCTTATTTGATGTGTTCTTCCTGTTTCTATTTTTACTTCTAATAGGGTACAATTATTAAATCTTTCTAATACCTTAAAATGGGTAACTGCGCTTTTTCCTTTTGAAGTAACTGCCATTTTTTTTCTATCTTTTGTACTTCTTCCTATTGGCATATTTATAGTTGCTTCATCATCTGGCACAATTCCTCTAACTAATGCTATATATACTTTTTTTACTTCTCTATTTTGTATTTGATTACTCATATTTATATGGGCTTTGTCATTTTTAGCTATTATTAAAAGTCCGTGAAGTATCTTTATCTAGCCTGTGTACAATACCTGGTCTTAATTCTCCACCAATACCTGATAACTTTCCTTTACAATGTGCCATAACTGCATTTACTAAGGTTCCATCTAAATTTCCTACTGCTGGGTGTACTACCATTCCTTTTGGCTTATTTACTACTATAAGGTCGTTATCTTCATATATAATATTTAGCGGAATATTTTGTGGCTCTATATTAGCCTCCTTTGGCTGTGGTATATTTATTGTAATAATATCATTTTCTTGTACTAAATATGAAGTTTTGGTTTGTTTATTGTTTACCAATATCTGATTTTCGTCTATTAACTTTTTTATCATAGTTCTAGATAAGTTTTCATTTTTGTTTGCAAGGTATTTATCTAGCCTTTCTTTTTCTTCTTCTTTTATTATTTTTATTTCCACTAAATTTACTCACCCTTCTGTTTTTCACTTTTTTATTTACAACATTATTTACAACATAAGTTTGTTCATTAATGTTTGTATTTAAACTATTAAAGTTTATTTATATATTTTCAACGTATTAAAAATTATTAAAATTTTTTTTTAATATATTTTCAACGTATTAAAAACTATTAAAGTTTTTTATGATGTATTTTCAAAGCATTAAAAACTATTAAAATTTTTTTATAATATATTTTCAACGTATTAAAAACTATTAAAGTTTTTTATGATGTATTTTCAAAGCATTAAAAACTATTAAAATTTTTTTATAATATATTTTCAAAGCATTAAAACTTATTAAACTTTAATGACTTTTTATATTTTTATTCTGATAATCTATCATAAATTATGAAATGGTCATCACTGTATAATTCTTTATAATTATCATCTCTTGATAAAAACATATTTAGTTTGCTATTTTTTCCTATAATTACATGAGTGATATCATATTTATTGAATTTATCTTCATAATATGTGCTAATATTTGAAGTATTAATATAATCTGAAAATATATCTCTTCCAGTTTCATTATTTCCTTTGTTAAACTCTGGAGCATATAAGTCTGCTCTTGAATCAATAAATACTGGTATTCCTCTAAATAATAAATAACTGCCATAGTTATATTCATTAAATAATTTCATATTTTGAATATCTACATTCTCTAAAATATAATTTGCTGCATCAACTGGATAAGATGCTGTATTTACAAATTTATCACCCACTTTTTCTTTGTATAAAAGTAGACTTAATAAAATAATAATTAAAACCGTTAAAGCTTTTCCTAAGAAAGTAGTCATTGTTTTTATTAAATTTTTCGTTCCATTTTTATTATATTTTTCTAATATATAAACTACCATTTTAGCAAATATAAAGCCACAAATAATTACAAATATAGAAAACTGCCTTCTAGACATAAATGTAAGTAAGGTTAAGCCTCCTAACATAAAGAAATCTCTTAAACTTGCTTTCACATCTGTAAAAATTAATAATAATACATATACAATTGTAACTATTAACATTGTTTTATGATTAATTAATACTAAAGGTTGATGTTCACTAATGCTATTTGTTGTATTTCCTTGTAAAGTTTTTACTAAATACGTGTATGGTGTTGTTCCAATTGGTGTTAAAAATCCTGTAAAAATGCAAATTATCATAATAACAATAAGCCATTTTACTGTTGGCTCTTTTTTCATAATAATTTTATATGCTTTACTTCTTCTTTTTTCGGCTTGTTTAATAAAGTTTTCTTTTTGAAGTTGCAATCTTGCTATTTTTTCTTGGTATTTTCCTATTTCTTCTATATTTCCTTTTTTGTTTAGCTTTTTCAATTTTATTTTATTTAATTTTATTTGTATTTTGTTAACTATATATGAGTCGCTAATTGTTATTAATAAATATTCTACAATATATGGTAAATATAATACAAAATAAAAAGGCCAAACTGCACAGTGTAAATTAGCAATTAAAATAGGTATAATTACTAAATATACAGCATATCTTTTCTTTTTTGTTTTTAAAAATTGTTCTATAAATAAAATGGTTAAGGTAAATAAAATAAAAGTTACAAGTTGGGCTCTTGCTGCAATAAAGTCTTTTAATAAATACATTATTATTAAGGTTATAATAAAGGAAATTAAAGGATTTTTGCATAATTTATTATTGGTATAATATATTACTATTCCTAAAATCATGGATAATATTATTGTTAAAATATATACTGCACAAAATCCACCAATTCCATTGGTTTCGCCTAACTGATAAACATAGTAAGTTCCTAAATCATAGGCCCAGTGCGGATAGGTATATGGTAAATTTTCATGCCATGAGAATGGATCTTGCATATCAACTGTTTTTGTTTCTGCTATATGTTTTCCTATTGCTATTGTATAATATGTATCATTTTGAAAACTTTTTGGTGTTAGTGCAAAGCAAAAAATTAAAATGCAAATAACTGCCATTACATGAAATTTTATTTTTGTTTCTTTTGACATTTTAAAATTCCTTCCTTTCCTAGTTAAATTTGAAAGCTAAATATCAATTAATATTATATTTATTTAATTCCTTGACGTCAAGGTGTAAAAAAATAAAATATGCTATGGAATTTTTTTACACAACGTTAAAATTAATTCACACGCACATAGCAAGTGGTATTAATGCATATAAAATTCGGGGCCTTTTTACAGGTCCCGAATTTTTTGGTTAAATTTCTCCCCTTTCCAGTTTTTTAAGGAACTCGCACAGCTGACGGCTAAAAACCATCATCATTCCATAAGTGATGACCACAATGGAAACGAACCAGCCAGTGTAGGCCCAAAGACCTAACAAGCCGATGTTGTTGGATGCGATGCCGAAGGGGAGAGTCTTCGCCAAGTAGGCAACCATAAAATAGATGCCAAGAACTAGGGCTACAATTCCGATTGCCCTCCGAATACGAAATAGTGTCTTTTTGCTCATTGTTGTCAAATCCTTTCATTTCTTTTTCTAATAATCAAGTATTCACTTGTATTTTTATTATACTACTTTTTGAGCCAAAAATCAAATTTTTGTTTTCATTACTATTTTCTTTAAATAGGCACACTTAATCATATAAATTGCATTCAACTTTTCACTTGGTATATTTTAAAAAGGCGAAGTATTTATTGTTCCTAATTCTACATCAAGGTTATAAATTCCACCACCTGGATTTAAAGCAATTTGTTTTTCTGGTATTTCTTGTCCATTTAATTTAAAATAAGCTACTTCACTACTTCCTTCTGGATTTATAACATTAATATTATAAATGCTATTTCCATATTTGTATTTTATTTTATATTCTTTCCAGTCACTTGGTATGCAAGGTTTTAGGCTTAATTTTTTATTTTCTATTCTTAAACCTAGTATATATTTTATTCCTGCTTCATACATCCAACTGCTTGAACCTGTATACCAAGTCCAGCCACCACGACCTGCTAAGTTTTTTTGCCCATATATATCTGCTGATATTACATAAGGTTCTACTTTATACTTATTTGCCGCTTCTTTTGTTCTACTATGCTCAATTGGATTTATCATTCTATAATATTCGCCTGCTTTATTTCCAAATCCAAGCAAGCTTTCAGCTATTATTGCCCAAATTGCTGCATGTGTGTATTGCCCACCGTTTTCTCTTGTTCCCGGTAAATATGCTTTTATATAGCCGGGTTTTAAGTTTCCTTTATCAAATGGTGGATCCAATAATTTTATAAGTCCATTTTCTTTATCTACTAAATGATTTTCTAAGCTTTCCATTGAAATGTATTTTTTGTCGTTATCTCCTGCATTTGATATTACAGACCAGCTTTGTGCAATACTATCTATTTTACATTCTTCATTTTGCATACTTCCTAGTACATTTCCATCATCCATAAATGCTCTTTTATACCATCTTCCATCCCAGCCATTATTATTTAGTGCTCTTTTTAATTTTTCCATTACACTTTCATATTTTCTTATATTTTCTTCTAAAATATTTATTTCATTTGGAGCTTGTAAATTTTCTATTTTTTCTGCATTATTTTTATTTTCATTTTCATCACTTAGGTTTTGTATACTTTCAGTATCCAAGTTTCTTTCATTTTCTACATACGTTTTTGAATTGTTTTCTATATTTTCAGTATGCGAATTTTTTTCATTTTCTGTATATGTTTTTGCGTTATTTTCTATATTTTTTTCTATTTTTATATATGAATTTTTATTATTATTTACTTTTTCTTTTAATTTTTCTAGCCTTTTTTTGCAAATTTGAACCCATTTTTGTAAAACTGTATAAAGAAAAAATCCTAGCCATACACTTTCACCTTTTCCGCTTATTTCCTACTTCACTAAATCCGTCATTCCAGTCTCCAGAACCTATTTTAGGAAGTCCGTTTTCTCCAAATTCTAAAGATGCTTCAATAGCTTTCTCACAATGTTTAAAAATAGTTTCCTTTATATTTGATTCTGGATAATAATCATATTTTTCGTCTACTCCTATTTCTAAATCTTCACCTTCAAGGTATGATGTTTCTTCTTCTAATAAACTATAATCTGCTGTAAATTCAATATAGTCTTCTACTAAATATACCAGCCATAATTTATCATCACTAAATCTTGTTCTTATTCCTCTTTTTGTTTCTTCATGCCACCAGTGCTGTACATCGCCTTTAATAAATTGATGTTTACTATGCTCTATAATTTGCTGTTTTGTAAGTTCTGGGCTACCATACTTTAAAGCTAAGCTATCTTGAAGTTGATCTCTAAATCCAAAGGCTCCGCCTGATTGATAATAACCTGTTTTTCCCCACATACGCGATGCTAAGACTTGATAAATTAGCCAGCCATTTAAAAGTATATTTACAGATTCAACTGGAGTAGTAACTTGTAATTTTTCTGTTTGCTCTTTCCAAAATCTTTTTGTTTTTTCATATTCTTCATAAGCTTTACTATAGCTTGTGTATTTATATGCTAGGTCTTGACAGTCTAGCACAGTATTTCCTACTCCAAAGGCTAATATTACTTTTTTACTTTCTAAAGCTTCTAATTCTATTTCACATTGGAGTGCTATTATTCCATTTTGCCATAAAGAGTTTTGTTTATTTAATTCTATTTGATAAAGTCCATCTGGATGGTTTAAGTTTCCTTTTCCTATAAAAGCTTCTTTACTTCCGGTGTATGATGTTATTTTTTCACTACTTGATACAAACAAATAATTAGAAAATTCAGGTTCTTCAGCTAAGTTTTTCATACATATTAAATTAGAATTTTCATAAAATTCTAAATTTAAGTATTCATTTGTTTTTAATTCTTCTTCTCCTAATACTGGTTTTAAATAATATACTAATTTTATTTTTTTCTTTTTTAAATCATTATTTTCTAACCTTAATATTTGTACTTTTATTGAATCATTTATTGGCACAAACATATCTAATTTTTGCGTTAGTCCTTTACTTGTATGCATATATTTAGCATAGCCAAAGCCATATGTTATATAATAGTCGTTTTCGTCTGGACAAGGGTTTAATCCCAAAGACCATACTTTTTTGGTTTCTTTATCTTGCAAATATATAATTTCTGAAGGTATATCTGTTACTGGTGAATTATTCCACGAAGTTAATCTATTTAATCTACTATTTTTATACCAAGTATATCCTCCCATGCTTTCTGTTACTAATGTTCCAAATTCTTTATTTGTTAAAATATGACTCCATACGGTTGGCAATTTTTCTTCTTTATTTACACGAATTAAATATTCTTTTCCATCTTCAGAAAATCCACCATATTCATTATAATATTTTAAATTTTCTAGTTTTTGTGTATTTTTATTTGCTTCTTCTATATATGTTATTTGCTCTTCTTGTGGCATTTCTGTTATTTGCTCTAAATATTCTTCTTCTAATTCTTTTATATAACCCATGCTACTACCATAGCTTGCATTAATAACTAGATTTGCTCTACCTTCTAAGAAATATATTTCTTCTTCTGATAGATTATCTAATACAAAAATTCCACCTCTAGCATTTTGCAAATATGCTATATTTTCATTTAATATACTATTAAAAATGCTTTCTTTTAAGTTACTTTCATAACTATAACTTTCTACATTTAATATAACTAAATCTATTTTTATATTTTTTACATGAAAATAATAATACAACTTTAGCATTTGTTTTAGCACTTCTATTTCTTCTACTTCTTTTATTTTTACTAATAAAATTGGGAAGTCTCCTGAAATTCCGTATTTCCATAATTTGCTTACTGCAAGAGAACCTATATTAGTTTTGTTAGATATTTCATTAGATGCATTTGCATTTGTTTGACTTGGCGATTCGTTAAATGTGTTTATATTTTCTTGATTTGATATTTCATTAAATGTGTTTATATTTGCTTGATTTGGTAATTTGTTAAATGTCTTTGCATTTGCTTGACTTGATATTTCATTAAATGTATTTGTATTTGCTTGACTTGATATATTTATATTTGTTTGGCTTGGTAACCTGCTATTTGAACTTTTAAAAGTTGGATTTTGCAATTTTTTTAAAGGATTTGTAAATAATAAATATCCTAATACTTTTTGATAAAATTCTATTTGCTTTCCTGTTACTCCTAAATACCTATTTTCTGCTTCAGATTTTGCCTTGCTTAATTCTAACTGCCTTTTTATTTTTTCTTCACTATTATAATTTTGTAAATCTTCTATAACTTTTTCTTTATTATTACCCACTACTATAACTAAGTTTATAGTTACTTTTTCTTTTGGATTAATTGTTATTGTTCTTTTAAAGCTGATAATTGGATCTGTAGTATAATTAATTTGTTTACTAAAAGGTATAGAATTTAAAACTGCTTTTGGAAGAAGTATATTATCTCTTCCATAAAATCTTTCTTTATCTATTTCATATTCTAATTCTCTAGATGTTTGATTTTCTGTATAAAAGGATGTTCCTAAATAAATATCTTTATCGTTTTTATTTCTTTTTCTTCTATTTACTATAATAGCTCCTAAATCGTCTATATACTCATAATTTAAAAATAAATTATTAAAAGCAGGATGTGCAACATCTTGTTCTAAAGTGGAAAGTACAGGTTCTAAAAAGCTAGTAACTTCTATTGTTTCCGCTTCTAGACCATAGTTTATAAGTTCAATAGTTCTGAATTCTATTGGTTCCTTTGGTGCAAGAGTTACTTTAAGAACCGTTTCTATATTTCCGATCTTGCCTTACTATTTTATTTTGATCTGGCATAAAATACATTGTGTATTTATCTGGTTGACCTAAATAGCTCATATTACTTGCTGTCCAAATTCTTTTAGTTTTTATATTTTTAAAAAAGAAAAATATTCCTTGCTCAACATCTGCTGTTTTTTTGTAGCGATTTATTAAAATATCTCCATATTTACTGTATCCTTTACCTTTTGAATCCATTATTATTGTATAATCATTTCCAGATAAGCTATTTATTTGTGGTAATTTTGAGTATGGTTTTGTTATTTCTACTTGAGAATATATATCATCTTCTACATATTTTATTTTTTCTACTTTTTCCTTTTCTTCTTTTGTTATAATTATATTTTCCGGCATTTTTTCTTGAAGTAATATATCTACTGCTTCAATTTGAGGGTTTTCCATAAATCTTTTTTGTAAAATATTATTTGATAAAAGGTTATTTATTGCGATTAAAATTAGCCCCTGATGATGTGCCATATAAGTTTTTACTACGCTATATTCTTCACCTTTTTTTAGTCTTGTAGGTGTATAATCTATTGCTTCATAAAATCCATATTTTTGGTACATTCCTTGCTTTTCTAATACTCTTAAATTTTTAACAACTTCTTTTGGTTGCTCTAATAGTGCCATAATACTTGCATAAGAGCTTACCACCATTTCATCTGCTAGCCCTCTTTTTAATCCTAGCCATGGTATTCCAAAAGCTTTATATTGATAATTATTATTTAGGTCTTTTAAATTAAAGGCTGATTCTGAAATTCCCCACGGAATATTTAATTTTTTTGCATATTCTTTTTGACTCATTATCATAAGCTTGCAAGATTCATCTAATAAACTTCCCGGATAACTTGGAATATTCATATTTGGCATTAGGTATTCAAAGGCTGTTCCAGACCATGAAATTAGCCCTTTATATTTATTTAATATTGTTAAGGTTCTACTTAAATTATTCCAGTGTTTAGCAGGTACATCTTTTTTTGCTATTGCAACTAAACTTGTTTGTCTTGCTTCTGATGCTAATAAATCGTAATATGAGTCGGTTAATTTATTTTCTTCTACATTAAAACCTATTGAAAATAGTCTTGTTTCTTTATCATACAATTTTGAAAAGTCTGCATCATTTATTAATTTGTTAATTAAATTTATTAAGTTTTGTGCTTTTTCTTTCAAATCCTCTAGCCTTGTTTGTAAATTTTTAATACTTTCTTTTAGAAATTGCTTAGTTGTAAATAAATAGCCTATTAAATTTCCACTATCTACAGAAGAAACGTATCTTGGTTTTAGTGGCTCTAAGGTTTTTAAATCATACCAATTATATAAATGCCCATTCCATTTTGGAAGGCTAGAAATAGTATTTAGCATTTTTTCTAAAAGTTCTATTGTATTTTGCAAATTTTCATATTTTAAATCATAACTTGAAATAACTGAAAGTAAGCTAAGACCTATATTAGTAGGAGAAGTTCTTAATACTATTTTTGGGTTTCTATCTTCTTGGTAATTATCCGGTGGTAAAAAATTAGTTTTTTCATTTAAGTTTTCTTTAAAATAGTGCCATGTTTTTTGACCTATTTGTTTTATATATTCTATATCTTCTTGCGATAATTGTTTTAGTTTGCTTTCGCTTGTAATTTCTTTACTTATATACCAAAAAATCAAAGGTGCTACAAGCCATATACTAGATATTATAAATACAAATATACTGTATATGCTTTTAAAGAAAAATAAAGATATATAGCCTAAAAGTCCTAATACTACATTTGCCATCATATTTTTGTAATATGATTTTAAATCTTTTTTTGCATTTTTTTCTGCTTCTTCTGCTGTCATCCATTCTAAAAAGTGTTTTTTTGATACCAACATTCTATATATTGTTTTTATAATTGCATTTAAACTAAAATATGCTTTATCTGGCAAGTTTGCAAGTGCTAGAAAACCTCTTATAATACTAGCTTTTATTCCACCTATAGTTTTTGTAAAGGTTTTTTGTACTGTTTCTTCTTCTTTTCTAAATATAATTCGATTTACTATTTCTAAAATAGTTGGCATTATGCTTGATATTAATAAAAAGCTTACTATAAAACCAATTTTTATATTATAAAATAAGCATATAAGGTTAATAAAAATTAAGGAAATAATAATCATTGTTTCTTGTAAACTTCTTACTAAATTGTCGAATATTTTATATCTTGATAGTAAATTTAAGGGATTTAATTTTGAGTCTTCTGCTTTATTTTTTATTGTATTTTTTAACCAATATATAATTTGCCAATCTCCCCTAATCCATCTATGAAGCCTTGCTTTAAAGCTATTGTAGTTTACAGGGTAACCATCTAGTAACACAATATCTGAACTAAGCCCACATCTTAAATAACTTCCTTCTAGCAGATCATGGCTAAGTACAGTATTTTCTGGAATTTCACCATTTAATACAGTAGAAAATACTTCTACATTATAAATTCCTTTTCCGGTGAAAATTCCTTCTTCAAAATTATCTTGATAAATATCTGAAATGGCATTAGTATATGCATCTTTTCCACCTGAGCCTGCATATAGTTTAGTAAAAATGCTTTTTTGAACATCTTTTAATGATATTCCAACTCTTGGCTGTATTAAAGCGTGTCCATCTATAACACAATCTTTCTTTTCATTTAAAACTGGTATATTTAAAATATGTGATATTGCCCCTATTAATTCTAGCCCTGTATTTAGGGTTAATTTTGTATCTGCATCTAGTGTAATTACGTATTTTATTACTGGCATATCATAGGTTTGCTTTGCAGTTTCTATAGTGTTTGCTAAAAATTCATTTTTGCTTTTTCCTAAAATATATTCATTAAATTGATTTAATAAGCCTCTTTTTCGTTCCCATCCTAAATAACTTTCTTCTTTTGCATTCCAAGTTCTTTTTCTGTATAAAAAATGGAATCTTGGAAATTCATCTGTTTTATATGTTTGGTTTAATTCATTTGCTTCCTTTATTCCAGTTATAATTACCTCTTCATCAAATTTTTCTTTTTTGTTTTTTCCTGCTGTAACATCACCTAAAAGGGCAAAGTATAGGTTATTACTTTGATTTGACATGTAATATGTTTCTAAATTTTTCATTAATTTTTGGACTTTTTCTTTTGAATTTAAAATTGTTGGAATTACAATAAATGTTGCACTTTCTTTTGGAACACCATTTTCAAAGTCTAACTTTGGTATTGGTTTTGGTTTAATTAATTTTCCTAAAATGTATTGCATTATTTGTACTATAATTATTTGATTTGGAATTAAAAGAAGTATTCCAAATAGAACTGATAATATTATAGAATGTGTATTTTTATATAAATAAACTCCAAATAAGCTTGAAATTGTAATATTTAATAAACCTATAATTATAAAGGCACATATTAGTTTAGAGTTGTTAGATATTATATTTTTAGGCTTTCCAGTAAGTTCTTTCCATAGGTCATTTTTCCCTTTGGAAATTAAGTAATATCCAACATGCTGTTTTTTTATATTTATTTCATTTTCATTTGAATTATTTTGCGAGATTTGCTTTGCGTTATTTGCTAAAGACCATACTTTTTTTGCTATATATATTTCAGAAATTTTCGTTTTTTTAGATAGTTCTTTTATGCTATTTCGATATAATATTTTAGTTTTATAATCCATTTTTTCATATACATTTGCTGGATCTTGTTTTAATATTTCTTCTACACCATTTATACTTTCAAATATTTCTATCATGCTAATACGATTTAAGTTTTTTATACTGGTAATTGCATTTCCTATTGAAATTTTTCTAATTGCTATATCAAAATGTTCTTTTTTTGCTACTTCTGATACGCTCATTCCCATTTTTTCAACTTCTTCTTCTAAAATTGAAAGATAGGGATAGGCTTTTTTTCCATATTTTTTTAATTTATATGATAAATACTCAATAAAAGGATATTTCATTTCACCATACCCTTTTACTTTTGTTTTATATTCTCCTAAATGGTTAAATTGCAGCTCTTCTTTGTTCTTTTTTTCTACCAATCTTTCAATAATGTTTTCCGCTTTATATTTTTGCATTTGTGAAAAATAAATTTTTGTGCAGATTTCTCTAATATTTTCAATTAAAGCAAGTTGTATAAAAATAGGTACACTCCAGATTTCTTCCATATTTAGTGTTTTCTTTTTTTGATATGCTTTAAGATATATTTTTAAACTTTTTCCGTCTATTTTATTATCAGTGTAATTTACTATTTCATTTGCAAGTACATAAATTCTTGCAAAACCTGCATCTGTACCACTTTCTATTCCTAAAAATTGTGTGTATTTTTTTAAGGTTAAATTTGCTTTTATTGCTTTTACTGTTTCATCTATTACATAATAATTATCTAAAATCCATTCTCCTGCTGGGTGTATAGGTATTTTTAGTTTTATATGTTCGTTTAATAAGTTATATACTTGTGTAATTATTTCAAAATTTTCTTTTAATCTAGGAATTGGATATGTGTTTTTATCTGAGGTGCTTTTTAAATTATGGTTTGAAGCCATTTTTTCTAAATAGTTTTCAAGCTCATTTTGACCTAAAATTGCACCTTTTCCATTTAATATTTTATATTCCATTTAAAAATTTTTCACTCCTTGCAAATTTTATGTTTTTAAACATATTTTTTTATTTTCTTATTTTATAGGAAATTGCATTTTTTAATGCAATTTCAATATAAAAAAAGGTTAATCTTCCTTAGTTCGCCCGTGCTAAGCACGTGGCAATTGTTTGCGAAACACGTGGCAGTTGTTTGCGAAGCAAACGATTTCCTTATATTTATATGTTTAAAAATATTTTCTCCAAAGAGTGGAAATATATTCATTTATTTTATTTTTATAAGTTCTAATCCTGTTAATTTTGTTATTTCCATTATTGTTTCTAGTTCAATTCCTTTATATATCATTTTTTTAGCAAGTTCTATATTTTTTTCTTTTTTGCCTTGTTTTAGTCCTTCTTCAAAATCAACATTATGTGTTTTTTGTATACTAGCTGTTTTATTACTTTCATTATATTTTTTATTAAAAGTTTTTTCTTCTATATTATATGTGTTATTTTTTTTGACACTTTTTTCGGTTATATTATATGTATTTTCTTTAATTTTATTTTCATACATCTTATGTTTTAGGCTCCTTTCGAAATTTGATTTAATACTTTTTGCATAGAAAAAATTTTTTAATTTTTTCTATGCAAATTATATAGGGGTAACTAATTGGTACTATGCCTACAAAAGTGCTATAAACTGCACCTACCTTTCTTTTTATTTTTTAACTTTTGGAAAGCTATTGTTTTTAGAAAATAAATCTAAAGAATTTTCAAGTTTAAATGATAATTTTAAATTAATTTGAAAATATTGTTTACTAAAAAAATTATGAAAAAATTGATTAGATATATATTTGGCATAGCAAAATAATTAAAGCACTTTTGCTTATTTTGTTATATCATATCTTTATACAAATTTCAACTTATTTCGTATGCCAAATTTCGACATTTTTTACGCGATTTTTAAGAGTAATTTCCACTCATTATATCTAATAATGGAATTTAACCTTTCTTTTGACGCGATATTTTCCTTATATTAAAAATAAAATATTACTTTTAATATTATTTTTTAATTTCATATTTAACTACTATGCTTGGTAAAATAAAAATTATATGAATTTATTTACTACACTTAATAAAGTAATTATGTTGATTTCAATTAAAGAAATAATCCATAATTCCATTATATATTCCCCAAGCTAATTTATCTTGATAACTATCTGTTAAAAGCTGTTGTTCTTCTTCAGGATTTGAAAGAAATCCGCATTCTACAATACTTATTGGTATTTCTACGTGTTTCATTATATATACAGTGTCTAGTTGCATTGCAACTCTTGTATTTTCTTTTTGTACTGCAGAGTTTAAGTTTTCTTGCAAAGTTTTTGCAAGTTTTATACTTTTTTCATCATTTTTCTTATAAAAGCATTGCCAACCATAGTATTGTGATTCTGGTATTTTATTTAAGTGTATTGATACAAATATATCTGCACTTGATTCATTTCCTATTTTAACTCTATTATGTATGTCTGAAATTTTTTTCTCACGCAAAGTATTTTTGTCTAAATCATATATTGCATTTTCATCGCTTCTAGTTAAAATTACTGTTGCTCCACTTTGTTCTAATAAGCTTTGTACTTTTAATGCAATTTTTAAATTTGTTTGGGCCTCTGTTGTTCCGATTGCTTGATTGTGCCCCCTCATCTGGTTTTCCGTGTCCTGCATCTAATACTATTACTTTACTTGAAACTGGAAGGCTCACTGTTTGAACTGTGCTATTTGTTTTTGCTGTTTTAAATGTAAAGGCAAATACGGCTAATAGTACAATTCCACTAATAAGTGCTATTCTTCTTTTTCTAATTATAATCATAGCATAACTCCATTCTTACTTTTTTATATTTTTATAATATATTATTCTGTTTTTCTTTTTATAGAACTAAAAGCATATTATAATCAGTGTATTTAACCAGAATGACTTAAAGAAGTATTAATACATATCTACCAATATATAAGATAGTAAAATATAAGTGAAAGATTTTTTATTTTTTTAAAAATGTTTCACTTGTACTGAAACATTCTATTGACATTTGTAAAATGTTTCAGTATAATATTATTGAGGTGAAAAAAAATATGATTTATAGAGAACATTATATAAATCCAATTAGAGAATTTTATGATTCTGATTTAATAAAAATAATAACAGGAATTAGACGTTGTGGAAAATCTGTTATTTTAGAGCAAGTAAAAAATGAAATTAGCAAAAGAACTGATAATATAATTAGTTTAAATTTTGAAGATAAAAAAATTTTATCTAATATTTCAAATGCAGAAAGTCTTATAGAATATGTTGAAAAAAATAGAAAATCTGATAAATGTTATATTTTTCTTGATGAAGTTCAATTATTAGATG
>CANRKF010000015.1 GCA_947631145.1 uncultured Clostridia bacterium
TCAACAGCCCACAAACCATTGTTACTCTTTTCATAATCTTCTTCTTTAATTTTTGCTACTAGAACTTCTTGGTCTGGTAAAAACGCTGAAAGTGTTGAAAATACTGCATTTTGGCAATATTTATATTAAAATAAAAAAGGAGATATAGCAATGAATATCTAAATGAAGTAAATTGTATTGTGGTAAAATATATAGGCATGAAAAATAGTAATTGTGGATTAAATCTTGTCTGTTTATTTAATGACAAGAAGGTAAATATAAATTGGTTTAATAAAAATGAGTATAGAAAAAGATTAATTGAAAAGGAGGAATTATTAATAAAAATATGCAGAGTTTAATAATAATTGTGTAAACTAAAATTTAAAAGAATTTAATTTATTCTTTCCTTTTTTGAATATTTTTATGATAGTAATGTCAAAAAATATATAATAAGATAAAAAAATTAGGTAAATTTTGAATCTAGTTTTAAATTTACCTAAAAATGATTATTAAATTTTTATTTAATTTTTTTATTTAAATATTTCTCCACTAAATTTATTAATTCTTTAGCTGTCTTAATTTGTTCTTCACATTCTTCTTTAGTTACAATATAAAAATCAACATAGTCGCTTTTTTCTCTAAAAAATCTTGCTGTACTTACTTTTTTTCCTAATTCTTTTGGAAAAATGTCAGTATTTATATAATTTTTGTTAAAATATGCTATTACAGAGGAATGTTTCTTAAAATCTGTTTCTTCTATTGCTAAAATTGCTTTTATTGCATGAAAAATCGCATAATATGCTCTATTACTAGCACCTTTAAATTTATTTATATTTAATAGTGCAATAGCTTCCTCTAGATTTTCTTTGGATTGCTCTAATCTATAATTTGATAAATCTTTAATTTCATTATTATCCATTTAGGAGAACCCCCTCATTCATTACATTTTTATAAAAAGACATATATTCAGCTCTTTTATTAAAAACATCTATATTCTCTACAATAGGAGATAATAAAACATTATATTTTAAATCTAAATCATAACTATAATCTAATACTATTTTTTCTAAATTTTTAATTTCACTAGAATTGGACTTTACTAATATCATGATGTCAATATCACTAACTTCTCCATTAATACTTTGTTCTCCTCGAGCATAAGATCCGTATAAAATGATTTTTTCTATTTTATTGTCTAGAATATTAAATAAACCTTCAATATATTCATCTAAAATATTTTTTAATTTACTAGGCATAAATTACCTCCCTTATTTTAATTTATTTAATTATAACATAAAAAACAAAAATATACCATTGATTATTTAATTTGTTAAAATTTTATTATATTTTTTTAATATAATTATTGCTAAAATGCAGTATTTTCAACACTTTCAGCGTTCTCGCCAGACCAAGAAGTTCTAGAGTTAAATTTGGCAGTAAAAGATGTAATACCTGAAGAAGGAAAAGCATTACAAGATGCAGAAGTAAATAATGAAACAAGCGAAATCACATTATATGTAGAAAAAGCAAAATTAAGTACAAACGGCAAATTAGATTTCACATTATTAAACATAGCTGAAGGAATAACTTTTACAGGAAATGATGATGTAACAGGAACAAGAGAAACAACACCCAAAACTAGTGTTAAAGTAGAAATACCATCTAGAATTGGTGATTATAACTTTACTTTAACAAGTGAAGGTAAAGTAAAAAAAGTTACTGTTCATGTAGTAGATGGAACAATGCCAACAGGATATACCTTTAGAACATGGAGAGATGAAGATATAAATTCAATTACAGATGAAGGTATAAGAGCTAATACAACTGAAGTTAAAGGTAATAAAACACTTGAACAAGATACAACATCTAACATTACATTTAAAGGTAATGTAAATACTATGGCAAAAGCAGAAGATGGTAGTGAATATTATAGAGTAAGAATACAAGTAAAAGATGCTAAAGCAGATGATGTTATAGCAGTAAGTAAAAGTGGCAGAAAATATGAAACTTCAACTATTGATAACAATAATGGAGAATTATATGTATATCTAGATGCAAAAGAAGAAACAACTGAACTTGTTCTAGCAAATAAGAATGCAAGTACAAAACAAATTGAAAAAGAAACTACATCATGCCATACAGTAAGATTTGAAAGTGCATCAAAGATATGGCTAAGAGATGCTAAAGCTCCAATTGGAACAGATAGACTAAATAAAGATAATGTAAAAAATATAGAAATAAATAATAAAGGTTCACATACTTTAGATGTAGGTGTAGATTTTGATAATTTAGAGAAAATCAAAATAGACGGAAATAACGACATAGTGAAAGTAAGTACAGACAAAAATGGTGACTATTGGATACCAGTTGTTGTAACATTAGGAAAAGATGAATATAGCCAAAATGGGTTAACAAGAGCTGTTTATGCTGATGAAAATAGTGATATTAGATTAGATAATAGCTTAACTGGTGCAAATAAACAAGATGTACTACTTTGGGTAAAATCAAATAAAAGTGATGAACAGAAAACAAACTTAACATTACGTTTTAAAAGAGGAAGCGAAACTGAAGAAGAACTAACAGTAACAGTAGTATTACATGATGCAAGTGCTCCAAGAATAATGAAAGTAGAAGCAGGAGAAGATGATAATGCAAAAGCACTACAAAATTTAAAAGTAGAAAACACAGATGAATCAACTGAAAAAAGAGTAAGAACAGATAAAATAACAGTAGATACATACAAATATGGTATGAAAGAAACCACTCGTACTAATTATGAAGGAAAAGAAGAAACAGGAAGATGGTACAGCATAAAATTAACATTCAATGTACCAGTTTCGAGTATTTTATTCAACAATTCAGGAAATAAAGGAAACAATAAAGCTAATAAAGAAACTTGGTTACCTTTATCAAAAGTAGAAGGAAACGAAGTAACATTATGGATAAACCGTGATTCTATGGAAAAAGAAACTGATAAATCAACAAAATCAGTTGAACAAACACTATGTAATAAGTGGACAATAAAGAAAACTACTGATGGAAAATATGATGATGATGGAGATAGTAATAATGCAAAATGGACAGTAGGAGTAACTGTTGAAGAAACAGAAAAATCTAAAACAGCAACTACACATGAATTAAAAGAACAAGATACTAAATATGATATTTACAATGATTATATAAACGATAACCAAACTCCTGAAACATTAAAACTACATGCAACAACAATAGAAGAAATCGTTGAAGATACTGACAGACAAGATGGAGGAAAATCATTTGGAACATTTGAACATACATTATACACTTCTACAAATGCTGGCGGATTAAATATAACAAAGATGACTGGAGAAAATAAAGAAAATATATGGAACTTAAAATTAAACAGTAGTAAAGTAAGTGAAATAAAATTAAATGGAGTAAAAGGAAAATGGATACTAGTACATTTAGGAGTAAGAGGAGATGTTAATACTTTTAAAGACGAGACTAATTCAGAATCATCTGCTTTCTTAGAAGTAGAAGATGCTAACGAGCTTTTAAAAAACTCTAAAAGTACTTCTTCTGGAGCCTATTTAGTACCTTTATGGATTAACCTTTCAGACCCAAAAATAGTAAACGCAACAAATTATAAGAAAGAAAATGATGGTAATAATAAAGTAACACCTTTTAAAGTAAGTTTTGGAACAACTAACCCAGTAGAAGAACATAATTGTATTTATATACAAATAGAAGATGAAAATCCAAATACAGATTCAATTTCTGAATCTGCAAAACCAGAAGTAGTAGAATTAGGAAAAATAACGGAAAATGATGAAAAACTAAACGATGAATTAAAAGAGCTATTTGGTACAGATCCCGAATTTTATAAAGATCAGTCTGCAAAATCATTTGTAAAGAATATGGAGCTTCTTGCAGAAGCAGATATTTCTGAAGAAATAGTTGGAGATACAATTTATGTAACAATAAAAGATGACTTCAAAAAATATCATAATAAAACTGATGGACGATGCAGTACAGACTTTAATGTAGCATTCGACTTAGACCTTTCTTCACTAGGAGTAACTGATAAAAATTCGAATATATATTGGTACAATGATGGCGGTTCATCATGGAAACAAGATAAAATAAATGTATATCCTATAATGAGATTTGGAATAACAATACAAGGTAGTGATTATTCTAGTTTAGTAAGTGACGGAGGAAAAATAAGCAAAGAATATATCTTTGCTAATTGTTCAAGTAACCCTTCTGATAAGGATTGTTCTAAAATAGAAGGAAAATACATTAGATACGTATTTAAATTTATTCAAGGAAATTAAAAAATTATAACTCTATAAAACTTTAATTTTTAAATTGATAATAAAATCGTTAAAATTTAAAAATAAAGAAGATGTTAAAAATACCGTACAGCTTTTGTACGGTATTTTTATGAGATATTTTTGATATATTCATTTATTTTTTAGGTGTTAATGTTATTACATATCTAATATATTTTTCATTTGCTTTTACTGTGTCACATTTGTCTTTTTCAGTACTATGCGCAGAACTATCTGGTTTTTTTCCTGTTGCAAATATATATTCTTTAGTTACTGATTTTTTTGTATCTTGAGTTAAATCAGTATAATTTTGACCTTGAAGTAATATTGTGAAGTAAATGATACCATTTCCGTCTGCTTTTGTATCTATCCATTTGTTAGTACCATCATTATAGAAACACATATCGTTGCCTTCTTTTACACCTAAAGTTTCAACGTTTAACTCTAGACCAATTCTAAATTTACTGCCACTAGCTTCTTTACTATATTTTGTGAAATCATCTTCTATGTTGATGTAAACTGTATCTCCTGAATATTCATAATTTATTTTTGCTGATTGCAATTTTTCTAAGTTTTGTAAAAAGGCTTTTGCATTATCATTATTTGCACAGAAAGGTTCGCTGGTATCATTTTTAAATACTTTCTTTAATTCTGTCTCTATACCACTTTCCTTTTCAGCTAATTCAATTATTTCTTCTCCAAAAAGTTCAGGCTTAGCATTATCTTCACTTAATGATGTTGCATTAGCATTAGTATCTTTTATTGTTATATAGAAATAGTTTTCTTCTTCTACTGGTGAATTTGATCCAAATGTTACTTTAAATGGTGTTGGAGTTTTATTCTCTCCTGCATGTGTCGTTGCGGCCTTTATTTCATCAGCATCAAGATTAATCCATAATGGAACTCTATAAGCTTGAGGAGTTGAATCACTTGTTTTTAAAGCATTTAACAATTCTCCAACATTAGCTACATCTATTATTACCCCATCTGATTCTGTTTTATCTATTATTGTCTTTGCATCGCCTCTTATGTTAAAATGAACTAGTATCCATCTACCTTCAAGTTTTTTTCCATTATGTGTAAGCATTATATTGCTAACATCTCCACTATCTAATGCAATGTTTGCAGTACTTATTCCGTCTTTTAATGTATTAGATACTTCTATATTACTTGATTCTGCTAATGTATAAGCAAATGTTCCATATTTTGTTTCACCTTTTGAATCAGTTCTCTTATCATCTTCATGTATACTTTCTATATTAATACCTTGTAAACTATCTAAAGTTCCGTCATCTATTTTGTCTTTTACTCCTGTTTCAAATACATCTGCTCTGCTAGTACTTCCTAATTCATGATTTAGTGTTGTTTTAGATTTTTCTGTTTCAGTAACAGTAACTCCTACTGTCCAACTTCCATCTGAATCTTGAGTATATTTTCCATCTTCTTCTTTAATAGCCCATTTGTTTGCTATTGTTTGTCTAACTGAATTTTGATTTTTTTCTGTCTCTGAACCATATGCATCCTTGTTAAGTAATATTGTTATTGTGTTTCCGTTCATTCCTGTAAATGGTTTCCAATCTGGTGCTTCATCTGTACCATTATTATATACCAATGATTCTACTGGTACATTCATTTCTAGATTTAAGTCATACCATCTTCCGTCATTTGTCTCACCTTGTTCTCCTTTTAATGATATTACATCCATACCATATTTATATGTATCAACTGGTATATCATAATCTGCTGCTCTTGTTCCGTTATGAGCAGTATCATTCTGTTTTCCTGCTTCTTTCTTCATTTCATTTAAAATTATACCATCAGCATTATATTTTCCCTTTGTTACATTTTTAATAGCTGGAGCACTTGCATCATGTAAGATTACTGTTACTGGTAATTCTTCATTAGGTTCATTTGATTTGTTATATGTTAGATTGAAGGTTATTTCTTTTTCTGCTTCTTCTGCTTTTAGCCATAAAATTATTGCGTCTGCATTGTCCTTAATTGCAGATTTTCCATCTATTTTTATATTAGAATTATCTGTGTAAACTGCACTTCTAACTCCTGTTCCAGCTGCTGTAGTAGCTGTTTCATTTAATGTTACAACCAATGGAATCCAGTTGTCTCCATTATTATCACTTCCAACAGTTATTGTATTATTGCTTTCTGTTAATTTTGCAGGTTTTAATTCGTCAAATTTAACACCAACTTCTATAATATGATTATCAGTATTTTTTATTTCAGCTCTAGTTATGGCATCTTTATTATATAAATCATTTGCACTTCTAACTCCTCTTAACCATATCTTAGATGTGCTTTCAAATTTTACTGTATGATGTACTGTAGCATTTTCTACTTGTTTATTTGATGCATTTTTATTTTTTAATACTAATTCTACTTCTGATTCATTTGCATCTAATAATACATATACTTCACTTGTGTTATTTCCTACTGGTATTGTGTCATATTCTCTTTTTGTTTCTTTATTTACTGCTACTACATCTGCTGTATCAATTCCTTTTACTTCTATTCTTACTCTATAGTATTTGCCTGCTTTTTCTTTTATCGTTGTTTCTTTCATTAAGTTTACATTTCCTTTAAATGTAGGAGCATTTGTATCACTTTTTAGGTCAGTTGCTGTTCTTACGCCAGTTGTATTTGATTGAACATCTGCATCTGATACTGTATTTACATCTTCATCTCTATATGTTCTAAATGTAAAACTTGTTGGCATTGTTGCATCTACTACATGAACAGTAACTTTTTTTACTTTACCTTCATTTGTTAAAGTAAAGTTATAATCGCCAACTTTAGCTGGTACAGTTACTTTTAATTCACCTGTACTGCTAACTGCTGTTCCAGTTATTCCACTTTCACTTGAAAGTGCAGTACCTGCAGTTACACCGGTTAAAGTAAATTCAAGTTTTTCTTTTAATTTTTCTGAAACAACATTTAATGTAATTTCACTTGTTTCATTGTCTACTACTACATCTTGAAGAACATTATCTGCTTTGAATTCTTTTTCTTTTACTGCCAAATTTAACTCTAGAACTTCTTGGTCTGACAAAAACGCTGAAAGTGTTGAAAATACTGCATTTTGGCAATATTTATATTAAAATAAAAATTAAAAATAATGGAATATTATTTTAGATTTTGTATATAATATATAAAGATATTGTATTGACAAAATATTTATTGAATGCTAAAATAATAATGAAGAAGGTGATATATATGTCTCAAACTTTAGTTAATTTTAGAATTGATGAAAATTTAAAAAAAGAAATGGAACAAGTATGTAATGAATTAGGTATAACAATGACAACAGCTTTTAATATATTTGCTAAAAAAATGATACGTGAAAAAAGAATACCTTTTGAAGTTTCTATAGACCCATTTTATTCAGAAACTAATATGAAATATCTAGGGCAAGTAATAACTGATATTAAATCTGGAAAATCAAAACTAAAAGAACACAAGCTAATTGAGGAGGATTAGTTTGAAAGAAATCAATCTTTCATTTCTATGTGTGCCTTTGAGCAAAGCGAGAAAGGAATGGAATTTAATATGAAGTTATTATGGGAAGAAAGAGCATGGAAAGATTATTTATATTGGCAACAGCAGGATAAAAAAACATTAAAAAAAGTAAATTTACTTTTAAGAGATATTCAACGAGATTGTTATAACGGAATAGGAAAACCTGAGCCATTAAGAGAAAATTTAATGGGTTGGTGGAGTAGAAGAATAGATAATGAAAATAGAATAGTTTATTGTAAAAATGGAGAAAATATAATTATTGCAGCTTGTAAGGGACATTATGAATAATAAATTAAATATATAAGCAGTTGTACAAATTATTTGCACAACTGTTTTATTATTTTTAGATAAAATCTTTCAAAAAAGTTAATTAGAATATACAATATCTCCGTATTCAAGAATTGATTGTAAAAAACCACTTGTATCTTCTTCATCAATAAGTAATACTGGTTCAATATCTGTTGATATATTTCTTCGTAATCTAAAAAGTTTTGACATATCTTCTAAAATATCTTTTGAAATGCTACTTCTAGGAACAACAACTGCTACATCTATATCACTATCTTTTCTATAATCTCCTCTTGCATAAGAACCATATAATATTATTTTACTCACTATCATATTTTGTATAACTAATTTACTGTATTCTTCTACTAATTTTCTAGCTTTTTCTTTATCCATTCTACAAAATCCTCCGTTTCTTTTATAATATTTTTACATCTTTTATCATTTAATGCTTCCAACAATTCTTGCTTTTGCGTTGGATATCTTGCTTCTATATTTAATGGTGAAATAATATCTAAGAAGTCTTTTTGCTTTTCACTCATAATTTTATATAAATTACTTTCTTCTGCTAGTTTAATCAATTTATGCGTATATGGTGGTTGCTTTGAATTTACTTTTACATAATAAGCTTTAAATATTTTTTCAATTACTTGATTACACATAAATCCAACATATAAATATCTCTTACTTTTTAGCATTGCTTTCGCAGTATCCATATCATAATCTGCTAATTGTATCCAATATTCCACTTTATCAAAATCGCTTATTTTAATCTCCTCCTTACATTTAGTTTATACAATTATACCATAAAATTCTTAACATATACAATACGTTCCTTCACAAAATTCCGTATACAAAATCTCTAAAATAATATTCCATTATTTTTAATTTTTATTTTAATATAAATATTGCTAAAATGCAGTATTTTCAACACTTTTAGCGTTTTTGCCAGACCAAGAAGTTCTAGAGTTAAATTTAACAGTAAAGAAAGAAGAATATGATCCACAAGATGGCGTAGTTCAAGCAGTAGAAGTAGATGAAAAAACAAGTGAAATTACAATGAAAGTAATTCCAGAAAATGTAACTAGAAGTAAAAAAGCTGAATTTACATTAGTAGATATGCCAAAAGATACAACAGTTACAGGTGACCATATAACAGGTGGAGCAGTTTCAACAAATGGTGAATTAAAAATAACAGTTACAAATACAACATTGCCAGGAAATTATAAATTTACTCTAACAAGTGATGGAAAAGAAAAAGAAGTAACATTACATGTATTAAATGCAACAATGGCAGGAGAATTTAAGGTAGAACCACTATATCAAACATCAGATATAAATCAAATAGATGAAAAAGTAAAAAAAGATATAGAAAATGAAGAAATCTATACCGATATAAGTGAAGCATTATCTTCATTAGAGAGTGATGATGACAATCCAGCTGAATATAGTATGAATATTAATAAATTAACTAAAACAAAATTAGAAGGAGAAGACAAAGAATTAAAACATTTTGTAGCAAAGGTAAGACTAGGTGAAGACTATAAATTCTATGAAGGAGATGAATTAGTAGCAGTAAATGTAAAAACAGGAGAAAAATACATAACACAACATTCAACAACAGAGAAAAATTCATACTTTGTATATTTAGATGCAGAAGAATTAAGTGCAGATATAGTAATAGCAAATAAAAATTCAACAGAAGAGCAAATTAAAAGTGAATACTATGTAGATGATGTAGTAATAAAAGTAGATAAATCAGATGCCATATTAGAAACTGTAAATAAGGACGCGGGGAAACCAGAAATCTCTACAGTAACTACTCCTTCAGCAACATCAACAACACAAATACAAAACAATCAAAAACAAGCAAACTCAAATGATGTAAGAGCAAAAGTTTCATTAGACGAAAATAGATTTAATACAATAAATTTATATGTAAAATCAGATTTATTACAAAAGTATTCATTAGGAAAAGAATATGAACAATATGGTAGTCATAACTGGGTAGGAATAGATTTTCAAATACTTACTGATAGTTATACAGTAGATGATGAAGACATAGAATTGACTGTTACAGCAGATAACGGAGCTGTAGCGGGCATTGCAGATCAAACTAAATTGACTTTAACAAAAAATAAAAAGAAGAAAATAGCAGCATGGTTGCCAGCAGACTTTGGAGCAAATGATAGCTATGTAAAAACGTTTACTGTACATGTAAAATTTGCTAGCGAAACTTATGAAGAAGAAGAAGAAACAGATGTAACAATAAATGTGTATAACGCAGGATATGTATACTTAAAGAGTGTAGAAGCAGGAAATGAAGCAACAGCAGAAGTATTAGAAAGTGCAGTAACATGTCCTACACCAACAACGACAAAAAATGATAGCGTATATGCACAAGATATACGTATTAATGTAAAGAAAAATGGAATAGTACCAACAAAATATAATCCAAAAACAGGAAAATATGATACAACAGAACACTTATGGGTATATTTAAAACTTAGTTACAATGTGCCATATGATTGGGTAGTATATGATGGAAAATATGATGGAAATAAACAACAAGGAACACATTCTAGTAGCAATAAACATAAAGAAATTAATACTTACGACGATGAAACAGAAGGCTTCCATGACGAATATTCAGAATATGTATGGTTTGATCTAGCTACTACAGGTTGGAGTACATTGGACGAACAATTTGAAAAAGCAATTTATGTAACAGAAAGAGCAATATGTAATAAATACGGAAGGAGAGATAAGTCTAATGGTTATAGTGTTGACATGACAACTGGCACAAGATTAATATTTAATGATTATAGTGATACAGCAACAATGTTTAACCATTTAACTCGTGCAGATTGGGCTGACAATAATATAAACTTTAGCAAGATCACAGGAGTAAAAATAGACGGAATAGAAACAGAGGAAGTACAATCAGAAGTAAGAAAAGCAATAAAAAGTATATATAAAGGATATGATGGAACAGAGCAATTAGAAAGTTTAACTCCAGGAACATGGAAAGAACTATTAGAAAGTGCATTAAGTAGTTCATCATCAGACAAAAAATTAGGAGTTCTAAGTGGAAAGCCAGGTAATTTAACAATAAATGGAATAACAGGAAGATGGATGTTAGCATACTTATCAGTAAGAAATGCAGAAGCAATAACAACAGATGATAATGAAACATTTATACTTGACTGGGCAGATAGTGCAGCAATAGGTGGAAATTTATATTGGCAAGGTGAAGAAGGAGATGCTAATTCGACAGCAATACCATATGGAAGATTTGCTTTAGTACCAGTATGGATTAACTTAGATAGTAAAGAACTATTAAAATCAAACTTAACAGTAAATAATGTAACAAATGAATACGGATTTGCTACATTAACATTAAAGTCAGATTATGATAAAGACGGAAAAGCAGAAGAAACAAAAGAAATAAATGTAGTAATCAAAGTTGAAAAAGAAAGCAATTAGATTAAGGCAAATTATAAATTATCACACCAAGTTTAAGCATACTAAGAAGCTTATAAAGTAGCATATAAAATACCGTACAGACTTTTGTACGGTATTTTATTGCATAATATACAAGCTTGGTATTAGCATGATAATTTTTCAAAAAAACTTTCATATAGTATTTTTTTTAGAAAAATTTTTTATCATTTTGCTTTTATTTCTTTATCAGCTATTTCTTTTAATTCTTCAAGTGATAATAGTTTTCCATTTGAGAATATTTCTTTATTGGTTACTTCTTTATTGCTTAATACTATTTTTCCTGTTAGTTCTTTTGAACCATCAGTTACTTCAGCATTTACTTCAAATACATATAGTTTATGGATTTTTAATGTTTTTCCGTTTAAATCTAGTACTGTATTTTCTGTTGTTATTTCATATCCTGGATCTGTTTCTAAATCTTCTAAAATTTCTACATCTGAGTCTAATACTATTCTTACTGTTGTTCTTTCATCTTTATTCATTTCTTTTGCTACAAATTCTCTCAATAATAGCATAAGTTGTTTACTTGCATCTTTTGCACTTATTCCATTTCCACCTACATGTATTTCTATTTCTGCTTTTGCTAATTTTTCTTCTCCTTTTCCTTTTTCAACTACAATTAGTTGTTTTATTGCTTCTTCACTATTTTCCTCATCTGAAAGAGCTTTATCATTTAATTTTACTAAATCTGCTTTAAATGGATAAACTGTTATTGAGTTTTTAAGTACGCTGTCTGTTAAACTTTCTTCTACAGTCTTTTTTTGGTCACCTACTAGTACAAGTGCTGTTTTACTTTCGCCTTCACCTAAGTTGATTAAAGTATCATTAGCTGTTGCTTTTGTAAAGTCTAAAGTCATTTCTCCAATTGTTTTGAATATACTTCTTGTATCATTTTCAATGCTACTTTCATTTTCAACCACGTCTTTTTCAGCTGGAACAGCAGTATATTTTCCACCTGTAATTGTAGCAACTCCGGCATAGTCATTCTTGATTACATATTTACCACCATTGAATTCTCCACCTGTTATAGTTAATTTAGCTTCTTTATTTAATCCATCAATTGATGTATAATATCCATTTTCTATCAATGCTGATGTTGCTGTTAGTTCACTTTCTTTTGCACTAAATTTTCCACCAGTTATTGTTAATTCGCCATGATTTACTACAACATAGTATCCTGCACCTTTAGTTGAAGAATTGTTACTTCTGTCAAAAGTTCCTCCAGAAATTGTTGCTGTTCCTTCATTTAACAATGCGGTTGTCTTTCCTTCTGTTGTACAATATATTTTTCCACCTTCAATTTCTACAGTACCACCTTTTTCATTTAACACTGCAGCGTTAGTATAATCTTTATTATTAGTTGTAGCAATATTTTTAATTGTACCTGATTCTATTTTTAGTGTTGCATCCTTACTATTTGTTATTGTTGCAGTCGTTGAAGCTGCAAGATTTTCTATTTCTACAACTTTTGTTTCAGTTCCTTCTGTTACTTTTTCACCTATAGTTAGTTTTCCATTATTTGTTATTCCTTTTTGTACAGATATTTTCTTATCAGCATTTCCAGAATTAATTAATGTTAAGTCACCATTATTTTCAAAAGAGTATGAACTACTTAATGTAATATTGAAGTTATTTAGGTCTAATACTGCCTTATTATCATCTTCAACTTTGATACTAACATTACTTATAGCAGATGTCAATTGTACTTTATCATACATTTTATTATTTAAAGAAGCATTTAAACCTGTCGTTGCGTTACTTACATAGGAACTTGAAACAGATTTAATAATTTCTACACCTTCTTTTCCTCTTTTTACATCACCACTTAAAGCACCATTTGCACCAACAGTTACATCATCATTAAATGTTACTGTTATTCCTTCTGGAATAGATAAGTCTTTATCTACACTAACTTTTGAATTAATTTCTACATTTCCGCAATAGTCTTTGTTTTCATCTTGTAACTCTTCTAGTTCATCTAATACTGCAGCGAATGTATCACTATCCATATTAGTTACTGAAGAAACTTTTATATCCCAAACAGGATATAAATCTACAACTACTTCTGCTACTTCGTCTTGTTCTTCTTCTTTTTCTTCTGGAACTGGTATTACATATGATGTTAATTTTCCTGTTTGTTTTTCATCATTTCCTGTATACCATCCAGTTTGATTATAAGTTATTCCATTTTTTTCTGACGTATATGTTGAATGATCTTTAAATACACCAGTTGTTAAATCAATAGTGTCTCCAGCCAAATAAGTATCTTTTATCTCAACTACTTTTTCAACTTTTTCCCCGTCAACAGTCTCGGTTTCTCCGTCATAATGTAATTTTATTACAGCTTTTACGTTTAATACCCATACAGAATATAGGTTTGTATCTGCTGTTATAACTTCTTTACTAAAATCAACTAATTCATTTTTAGTTGTATCTTTTGTCCAACCTAATAATCTATATTTACCTGTTGAATCTTCTAATTTTGGTAGACTTTCTGCAGAGATCTTTCCATCTGCATTTGCTTTTACATCTTCATTTTTACTAAACTTTGTATCTATAAAATGAACTGTGCGAACTTCTTGGTCTGGCAGTAAACATAAAACTTGAAAAAATTAAAACCATAAAACCCTATAAATAAATATAGAAACAGAAGATTTATAAAAGCAAAAAATCTAAAAAACGTATTTTTATCACTTATTTATCACTTTTTACTTCAACAAAAAATCTATTTTATGTATAATTTCTGTCTTAGTTTTAGGTAGGGCATCAAGGTAAATTTCAGTAATTTTTATGCTACTATGACCTAACAATTCCTTAACTGTAATTAAATCAGCACCATGAGTCAATAACATTGTAGCAAAAGTATGCCTTAAATCATGAAACTTTCTATAAGTAATATTTTTATTTTTTAAAATTCTCCTCCAAACTCTTTGCAAATGCTTAGCATCAATGTATCTGCCATCTTTTCTACAGAAAACAAAATTAGAAATGTGGGGGAGGCCTTTAAGCAATTTGTATATAGAATTTGACATAGGAATTATCCTAATTGAATTTTCTGTTTTAGGCTCTTGAAGTAAAGTTTGGTAAAACCTTTCACCATTTTCTGAAATATCTACAGAAGTATTTAAGTTGTGCAAAACATGAATTTCTCTATTTTCAAAATCAATATCACTCCATTGCAAACCTAATATTTCGCCTTGACGCATTCCGGTACCAAGAGCAAATAAAACTACTTTTTCATATCTATTATTTTTAAAAGCTTCTTTTAAAACTTTAATTTCATCTTCGTTAAAATACGAAAAATTAGCCTTTTTATTCTGCATAATAACTTGTGCATTTTCCTTTTTAGCTTTAGGCAAAGTTACATTAGCACAAGGATTTTTTATAACATAACCTTCTCTATCTGCATAGCGAAAAAACTGCCTTAAAAGCTTGTGTATTTTTTTAATATTATTAATAGTAACTCCTTTTTTAATAAGCTCATTATAATATTCTTGAATTTTTAAACTTTTAATTTCATTTATAGGAAGATCAGCAATCAAATTATTTTTCACATAGTTCCTATAAATACTTTCATAGGAATCAAGCGAGGATGGCTTCAGTTCAATTTTTTTTACAGAGAATAACCATTTAGGTAGCAAAATATTAATTGTCAAAATTTTGCCGTTATTTATTATTAAACCAGATTTTAAATTATTCATATATTTATCAGCTTTTTGTTTAGCTTCTTTAATTCCATAACCATAAAAAGATTTTCGAATAGGGGTTCCATCAGATTTTCTTCCAATTGTTTTAGTAATTCTATAATATCTTTTCCCATTTACAGAAAAATTAGTTTTATTTGCCATAAAAAAATACCTCCTTAATAGTACATAAAAATGGAAACAATTTACAGTGAAAATTATCACTTATTTATCACTTCAGATTATTTTATCATAAAATTACTCTAAACGTAATCGATTACCTAGTTTAAATTTAGAATTCAATTTTTTTAAAAATCAAAATCTAATCAAAAATAACTTAATTCAAACTTAAATGTAAGCACATTTTTTTATTAAGCTAAAGTTTTTAACTAAAAATTAAATTTATGCCGATTCATTACTGAGAATAATGACTTTTTAAGTAAATGTTAATAATTAAAGAGTCCCTATCCTTAACTCTAAAATTAACGTAAAAGTAAATTCAGTTAAAACGAAATGAATACATATTGCACGTCAATTAAAATATTAAATGCAACTTATATAATTAAAATCATAAGGTTTTTTAATAAAAACAAATTCAACTGTTTACTTATAAAAAAAAGTATGATAAATTATTAATGGGTGATACAAATGTCAAGAAATAGAAGAAATAAAAGAGGTAGTAAAATAAAAATAACTGATTATATTAGTTTAAAAACTTTTATAATCTCAACAACAGTATTAATAATTATAATATTAGCATGTATAAGTATAATTCGTTATAGAAACATGCAGGAAATAGAAATGCTGGCAAAACAGCGTGAAGAATTAGATAAGCAAATTGAAGATATTTTTACTGAAACTGAAAGAACTATAGAAAATAGCAATAGTAATAAGCCAGATAGTATTATACGTATTTCAGCAGTAGGAGATATATTATGTGGAAGTGAAATGTTAGAAGATGCTCATCAAAAAGATGGTACTTATACTTTTGATTATATGTTCCAAAATATTACTAGCTACATAAAAAAAAGTGATATTGTTTTAGGCACAATGGAAACTAATTTTACTAATAATGAATATTCAGGATATGGTAATAGAAATAGCCCAAAGGAATTTGGAAGAGCAGTAAAGGATTCTGGAATTAATTTAGTAAGTATTAGCACAAATCATAGTTTGGATTATGGAATTGATGGTTTGAAAACAACAAAAGAATATCTAAAGGAAATAGGTTTTTCTACAGTTGGAGATAGGCTAGAAGAAGAAACTGTTAATATTCAAACAGTAAAAAATGCCAAAATAGCTTTTTTATCATATACTTATGGAGTAGAAAATTCTTCTTCAAAAAGTAAAAAAGATTTAGAAAGTCTTAATATATTTAATAAAGAAAACGCAAAAAAAGAATTAGAATATGCTAAAGAAAACGCAGATTATATTTTCGTAATTATGCATTGGGGCGATGATTATGCAACAACAGTAAGTAAAGAGCAAGAAGAAATAGCAGATTTTTTAATTAAAAATGGAGCAAATGTAATTTTAGGAAACCATCCAGCAGTAATTCAACCAATGGAAGTGAGAGAAACTGAAAATAACGGCAATGCCTTTATAGCCTATTCCTTAGGCAATTATATTTCTTCTATTAATAACGAAAATTCAAAAGTTGAGCTTGTGCTTAATATAGAGCTTAGAAAAAGGGGAGAAGATGGCAAAGTTGTTCTTAGTAAAGTTGACTATACCCCAATTTATGCATTAGATAATGGTCAAAAAGCCGAAAATCGTTATGAATTAATTGATATGAAGGGAATAGCTAAAGAATATGCAGGTGGAAATACAAGTATTATAGATAAGAAAACATATAATAAATTATTAGATGGATTAAATTTATTAAAAAAAGTAATAGGCAGGTAAGAAATGAAAGTAGGATTTATATCATTAGGATGCAATAAAAATTTAGTAGATACAGAAAAAACAATAGCATTATTTAAAGATCACAATTTTGAAATTGTAAATAATGTAGAAGAGGCGGAAATTATTGTAATTAATACATGTGGATTTATAGAAAAAGCAAAAGAAGAAGCAATTAATACTATTTTAGAAATGGCAGAATATAAAAAGAAAAATTGCAAATATTTAATTGCAATGGGGTGTTTAGTAGAAAGATATAAAAACGAATTAGAAAAATCTATACCAGAAGTTGATTTATACATTAAGTATAGTAGCTATAATAATATATGGGAGAAAATAGAAGCCTTAATTAATAATGAAAAAATTGTTGCTAAAGCAGATGATAAAAAGAATTACGAAAATAATGAAAAAAACAATGACAATAATGAAAAATGTAAAGACAATGAAAAGATTTGCGAAAATAATGAAAAATATAAAAATAAAGAAAGTAAATTAGAAGCGGAGCCTTTTGATGAATATAATAATCGTGTAATCACAACGGGAAATAATTATGCTTATATAAAAATAGCTGATGGCTGTAGTAATAGATGTACATATTGTGCAATTCCATATATACGAGGACCATTAAAAAGTAGAAAAATAGAAAGTATTATAGAGGAAGCAAATAAGCTAGCAAAGGAAGGTTACAAAGAAATAATTTTAACAGCTCAAGATACTACAAAATATGGAATAGATATTTATGGCAAGCCAATGTTAGCAGAGCTTTTAGAAAAATTAAGTAAAATAGAAAAAATAAAATGGATTAGATTTTTATATGCATATCCAGAAACAATAACAAAAGAACTTATTGAAGTTATAAAACAAAATCCTAAAATTTGCCATTATTTTGATATTCCAATTCAGCATATTTCTAATAGTGTTTTGAAAAGAATGAATAGGCAAAGTAATGGAAAAAGCATTAAAGAATTAATTACAAAATTAAGAAAAGAAATTCCAGATGTGATTTTAAGAACTACAGTAATGGTTGGCTTTCCGGGAGAAACTAAAGAAGATTTTGATGAACTATATAACTTTTTACAAGAAGCAAAGTTTGACAAATTAGGTGCATTTACATATTCAAAAGAAGAGGGCACACCAGCCTATAAACTAAAAGAACAAATTCATCCTTCTACAAAGAAAAGTAGGTATAACAAAATTATGATGTTGCAACAAAAAATATCTCATGAAAATTTAGAAAAAAATGTTGGAAAAACTTTTGAAGTAATGATAGAAGGACTAACTAGAAACAAGAAATATTATGTTGCAAGAAGTTATATGGATACACCTGAAATTGATGGAGTTATATATATTGAAAATACTAAAAAATTAGAAGGCGGTAGTTTTGAATTATGCCAAATTACAGAAGTAAAAGATTATGATTTAGTCGGGGAATTTTTAAATTAGGCTATTTCCTATAGAATTGAAATAATGAAGCCATATTGCAAATACAAAATTATAATTAAAAATTTAAAAAGTAGAAATGTAAATACAAATTATAATTAAAAATTTAAAAAGTAGAAATGTAAATACAAATTATAATTGAAAAAATAAAAAGTAGAAGAGTAAAATAAAAAATGTAGAAAATTAATAGGGTGTCTAAAAAAAGTTATAAAGACTTTGCTATTTTAGGCACCCTATTATTTATAAAGTTATAATTATCATTATTTATAAAATTATATTTATTAAAAAAATTTAGTTATTAATAATTTTCGCAATTTACTTCAAAGTAAGCTTGTGGATGTTTACAAACAGGGCAAACTGTAGGAGCTTCAAGCCCAACGTGAATATGTCCGCAGTTTCTACATTTCCAAACAGTAATACTTCCTTTTTTGAAAACCTCACCATTTCCTAAATTATCTAATAATTTTCTATATCTTTCTTCGTGATGTTTTTCAACTTCACCAATACCTCTAAAAGTAGCAGCAATATCTAAAAATCCTTCCTCTTCAGCAGTTTTAGCAAAATCCTCATACATTGTAGTCCATTCATAATTTTCACCAGCTGCAGCATCTGCTAAATTTGACTTAGTATCTCCAATTCCTTGTAAATATTTAAAATGTAATTTAGCATGTTCTTTTTCATTTTCAGCTGTTTCTAAAAATATTGCAGCAATTTGTTCATAACCTTCTTTTTTAGCAACACTTGCAAAATAAGTGTATTTGTTTCTAGCTTCTGATTCGCCAGAAAAAGCAGCTCTTAAATTAGTTTCTGTTTTTGAACCTTTTAAATCCATAAAATTTCCTTCCTTTCATTCCTTCGATATTATAATTTGCGAAGGCATAAATTTTCAAAAATGTAATCTTTTCAATTAATTTTTCAAAACATAGAATATCTTAAATTTAATAAAAAGTCAAGTATTTTAACATTTAAAAAAATTTACCTAAATAGCTGTTATTCTGTAACTTAAAAAAACATACAAAGTATTAAAAATAAATTTTAGAGAACTAACCACAAAATTAAATATTAAGTTTTTATTACATTTATTGCTAATAAATTTTAATTATGTTATTATAAAAATTGTATTAAAATTAAACAATTATTATATTTCAAAGCTTGCTTTGGCATAAATATAATATAAATTGGTATTTAAAAAGAGGTATACATGAAGAAACAGCTTTTAATAATGTTATTTATAATTATTTTTATCATATGTATATGGTGGATTAATACATACACAATAAAAACAACCTATGTAACAATAGAAAGTAATAAAATAGAAAATGAAGTAACAATAGTACAAATATCAGATCTACATGGTGCTACATTTGGAAAGAATAATAAAAATTTAATTGAAAAAATAAAAAAGGAAAATCCAGATATAATTTGTGCAACAGGAGATATGCATACTGCAGATAATGAAAGAGAAAAACAGGTAGCATTTAACCTTCTTACAGAACTTGCAAAAGAATACAAAATATATTTTGTAAACGGAGAACATGATAGTAGTGATGGATTTAGAGATATGTTAAAACAAAATGGAGTAAATGTTTTAGATTATAAAAAAGAAACTCTTACCATAAACAATACAACAATAAATTTATATGGAATAACAAACAGGTATTATTCTCCAACTTTTGATTTAAAAAATGAATTTGAAATTGATAAAAATGAGTACAACATACTATTAGCACATATTTCAAATTTTAAAAAATTTGAAGAGTTTGGCATAGACTTATCTTTGTGCGGCGATACTCATGGAGGTGAAATTAGATTACCTTTTATAGGAGCAATAATAAATGGGGGCACATGGTTTCCAGAAATACAAAATGGTGATGAATATACAGAGGCAAAATATGTTAAAGGATTATACAAAATGAATGATTCTTATTTATTTGTATCAAGTGGATTAGGAAGTTATCCAATTGGTGTAAGATTATTTAATAGACCAGAAATTGCAGTTATTAAATTAAAATAAGTTAATTATAAGGCGTTTTTTGTTTGAAAAAAATCATTCATTCATTTATATTTTAGTTTGAAAAAGATCATTCTTTCATTTATATTTTAGTTCGAAAGAAATTAGTCTTTTATTTCTATGTGTTTGAGCGAAATAAGAAAGGGAAGGAATTTATATGGAAGAAAATAATAAAAAAATTAAATTAACCACAATAATACTTTTTATATTAGTAATAGCAGTAATAATTGCTATAGTAGCACTAGTGGCATCAAATATAAATAATGGCAAAAATGAGGTAGAAGATCAAAATGTATCACAAATTAAGGATAATGAAATAACACAAAAAGAAGATCAAAACCAATTACAAGGTAGTGGAACCTCGCAAGATACAGGAACCTCACAAGGCGAAAATCCAAGTTATGCAAATACTGAATTAGATTTTAAATTTTTAAAAATGGAAAATAAAAAAGCAAATATAGTTTATAGCCCATTATCAATAAAATATGCTTTACAAATGCTTAACGAAGGTGCAAATGGAAATACCAAAACTCAAATTGAAAATGTAATAGGAAATACAAAAGTAACAAAGTATGATAATATAAAAGATGTATTATCACTAGCAAATGCATTGTATATACGCGATACATATTCACAAAATGTAAAAGATGAATATAAAACTAAATTACTTAACCAATATAATGCCGAAATAAAATATGATGCTTTTAAGAATGCATATAATATAAACAATTGGATTGAAAACAAAACCTTTGGGCAAATTAAAAATATGATAAAAGATGAAATAGTTACAAATCCAGATAATGAAATGTTTTTAATAAATGCTTTAGCTATAGATATGGAATGGAAAGAAAAATTTGATGAAAAAAATACTTATGGTAATACATTTTATTTAGAAAATGGCGAAGAAATGAAGGCAACCATGATGAATGAAGAAACAAAGAGCGATAATATATCATATTATAAAGATAGTGATGTTACAGCAATTTCAATGGATTTAGAACAATATGAAAACAATCAATTAGAATTTATTGCAATTATGCCAAATGAAAACTTAGAAAAATATGTTGAAAATTTCGAAGCAAATACTTTACAAAACATAACAAATAAATTAACATCTGCTTCTAAAACTAAAAATGGAGTAAATATTTTCATACCAAGATTTTCCTTTGATTATGACTTGAATTTAGCTAATCACTTAAAAACTTTAAACATAACAGATGCTTTTGAACGTAATTTGGCTGATTTTTCAAATATGTCAAATGTAAAACCTCTTTGGGTAGGTGGTGCATTACATAAAGCTAACATCGATTTTTCAGAAAAAGGAGTTAAGGCTGCTGCTGTAACAGTTATTTATATGACAGACAATGCAGTTATTATGAAAGAAGAACCTATTATAATAAAAATAGATAAGCCATTTATGTATTTAATAAAGGACAAGCAAACAAATGAAATATGGTTTGTTGGAACTGTGTATGAACCAAATTCTTGGGAAAATGATAAGTCAGAATATATGTATAGATAAAAATTTTTAAGCAAAAAAAATGTCCATATAAAAATAGAGAATATTTACGGTAGAACATAGTATATATTCTCTATTTTTATTTTATCTAATACCACATGCTATGAATGTAGTGAACAAGCTTTAGTGTTATAAACAAGCTTTAGCGTTGCAAAAAAATCCAATGCTATTGCAAAATAACCAAGTTCTTATTAAAAACTACAGCTATAAAACTAAACCTACTAAATTCCAAATACCAGTAGTCAACATACAAAGCACAATTCCACACACAGTAGGAAGAGCAAAGGCAATGCCAACCCATTTCCAAGAACCAGCTTCTTTTTTTATGGTCATTAAAGTAGTGCTACAAGGGAAATGAAGTAAAGTAAATATCATTACGTTTATAGCAGTAAGTAAGGTCCAACCATTTTGAACTAGAATTTGCCCAATTTGAAAAGTATCTTCCAAATCAACTAGCACTCCTTTTTGCATATAGCTCATTAAAATAATAGGAAGCACAATTTCATTAGCAGGAATACCTAAAATAAAAGCAGTTAAAATATAGCCATCTAGCCCCATTAAATTAGCAAAAGGGTTCAAAAAATTTGCTATGTAAGTAAGCAGACTTATATTTCCAATATTAATATTTGCAAAAAGCCAAATAATAAGACCAGCAGGTGCAGCAACTGATATTGCTCTAGCTAAAACGAATAAAGTTCTATCAAAAATAGAACGAACCAAAATTTTTCCAACTTGTGGTTTCCTGTAAGGTGGAAGCTCTAACATAAAAGAAGAAGGAACCCCTTTTAGAATAGTTTTAGATAGAAATTTAGAAGTAAGTAAGGTTAAGCAAATTCCAAGTAAAATAACCGCTAAAATCACTAAAGTTGAAATAATAGAAGCGGAAAAGCCACTAGCAATAGCAGAACCAATAAAAATGGTGCTAATAGTAATCAAAAATGGAAACCTACCATTGCATGGAACAAAAGCATTAGTAAGTATAGCAATTAATTTTTCTCTTGGAGAATCTATAATTCTACACCCAACTACACCTGCAGCATTACAGCCAAAACCCATGCACATAGTTAATGCCTGTTTCCCGTGAGGTGCAAGCTTTTCTAAAATATTTATCTAAATTAAAAGAAATTCTAGGCAAATATCCTAAATCTTCCAATAAAGTAAACATAGGAAAGAAAATTGCCATAGGCGGTAGCATTACACTAATAACCCAAGTAAGAGTAGTATAAATACCATCTATAAGTACGCTAGTTAACCAAGCAGGAGAATGAATAGCATTTAAACACCACAAAAATTTTTCACCAAGCCATGAAAACAAGTTAGATAAAGCTTTAGAAGGATAATTTGCACCAACTATTGTAATCCAAAAAATAATACCTAAAAAAAGTATCATAATAGGAATGCCGTATTTCTTTGAGGTTAAAATTTTATCAATTTTTCTATCACGCTCATTATAAGCTTGATTATCAAAAGAACACACCTCTTTAGCTAAACTTTCTGCAGAAAAAATAATAGCAGATACAATTTTATCTCTAAAAATTTCTATATTATCAATATTTTCATTTGAAAGTTTAGCTTTAATCTCAATTAATTTTAAAGAAATATCAGAATTTTTGCTAAAAGAATATTTTAAATTTTTATCAATAGAGAATAATATTTTCTTATCACCATCAATTAACTTTAAACTTACCCATCTTGCTAAATAAGCTTTTTCAGCAGAAATATTTTCTAATACTATAGGCTCTAAAATAGAAATACAATTTTCAATTTCATTTAAGTAATGAGTAATTTTAGGTTTAGGCTGTATAATGCCGACTTGCAACTTCATAAACTTTTTGCATAAGTTTTTTTAAAGTTTTTTCTTTTCTTGCAATTGTACCAACTACAGGAATACCAAGTTTTTCTTCCAAAAGTTCAAAATTAATATGAATACCTTTTCTTTTAGCTTCATCTAGTAAATTAACACAAAGAACTATATTAGGAGTAATTTCCATAACCTGATAAACCAAATTCAAATTTCTTTCTAAACAAGTAGCATCAACAATTACAACTGTAGCATCAGGATTTCCAAAACAAATATAATCTCTTGCAATTTCTTCTTCTTCTGAATGAGACATTAAAGAATATGTACCGGGAATATCCACCAATAAAAATTTCTTATTTTGAAAATTACAAATTCCGCTTGCATTAGCAACAGTTTTTCCGGGCCAATTTCCGGTATGCTGATGCATACCAGTTAGACCATTAAAAATTGTAGACTTTCCAACATTGGGATTTCCAGCAATGGCAATAGTATAATCACACCCGAATTGCTTTTTCAAAAATATCTTTTTCATTTACTTGCGTGCCAGTAGAAGCAGCAGTAAGACCCATAATATCACCCCTTTAGTTATCAGTATATGCATATAGGAGTATTTTTAAAACATAGGGACGAGGCTAAAGTATTTATATATAATTAAATTTTAGAATAATTTAATAAAACTAATTATTTTCCTTTGGTATTTTTAGCATAATGTAATAAAGCTAATTTTCTTTAAATATTTTAATAAATTTGCTATCTTCTTCTCTTAAAGCAATAACACTTCCACGAATTTCATAAGCAGTAGGATCACCACTTGGACTAATTAAAACAGGTGTTATTTTAGTGCCTTTTACTAAGCCTAAATCTAATAACCTTCTATGAATAGCACCTGTGCAATTTAAACTTTCTATTTTTGCTGTTGTATTTAAACTTAACTTATTTAAAGTAGATATCATTTGAGAATCAAATCCTTGTAAAATATTTAGGTTTTACAAAGGTTACCTATAACCTTGCTATATTTAAATTACACTGAAAATTTAAGCCATTTTTTAATCCGTTTCTTAAGTCTTACATTTTCTAAGCAATTTTTTTAGCCATTTTCAAACTATACTCCAAAATATAGCTTAATAATATTTTATGTTTTTAATAAAAAAATGTGAAAAAAGGATGACTTTTGTCAAAAGTTATAATATAATAAAAAAAGTTTATAGATAAACTTTAAAAATCTAAATATAAAAATAAGAAAGAATATGTTTATAAAATAAATATTAAATGAATCACATAAACATATTATAAGAGGAATAATAAAGCATGGAAAAAGTAAGAGGATTTGAAATAGCAAAAGGATTTGAAAACAGCAATATTAATTTGCCAGTTCGTAAAACAAAATATTCTGCAGGGTATGATGTAGAAGCGGCAGAAGATTGTATAATTCCATCATTTGAAAAAGGCTGCGTGCCAACTTTAATAAAAACAGGGTTAAAAGCATATATGCCAGAAGATGAATACTTAATGCTATGTAATAGAAGTTCAAATCCAAAGAAAAAAGGACTAATTTTAGCCAATAGCATAGGTGTTGTAGATGCAGATTACTATGAAAATCCAGATAATGATGGACACATTATGTTTGCTTTTTATAATATAAAATCAGAACCAGTAGAAATAAAAAAAGGAGAATGTATAGGACAAGCAATTTTCCAAAAATATTATGTTACAGATAATGATGTAGCAGAAGGAGAAAGAAAGGGCGGATTTGGTTCTACTAGTAAATAATATTAAATTAATTGAAAATATTAATTACGTAAAAATGTATGAATTAAACCAATATACTATGAAAAAGCAAAAAGCATTAACAAAAAATCTTGTCAAGTGAAAAGTTAAATGCAATTCTGTAAAGTAAATGCAATAATAAAAAATCTAAGAAAAAAATGGTAAAAGTTTTGACTTTTGCCATTTTTTGTAGTATAATAGAACTGTGGTTGAAGAAGAGCCTAAAAACCTTTCTTAACTAACTGTAATTGAATTTTTTCAAATATGGAAGGGAGGACTTACATGTTTAATGTAGGAGATAAAATTGTATACCCAATGCATGGAGCAGGTACAATAGATAGTATAGAAGAAAAAAATATTTTAGGAGAAAACCAAGCGTATTACGTTATAAGAATGCCGGGCGAAGTTAAAGTTATGGTACCAACCAATAAAGCAGAACAAATTGGAGTTAGAAACGTAATAGGCAAAGAAGAAGCAGAAAAAGTAATTTCAATTTTGGGAGAAGATGAAACTGAAATGTCTCAAAATTGGAATAAAAGATATAGAGATAACATGGAAAAAATGAAAAGCGGAAGCATTTATGAAGTGGCAGATGTTGTTAGAAATTTAAGCTTCAAGCAAAAGGAAAAAGGCTTATCTACAGGTGAAAAGAAAATGCTTTCAAATGCAAAACAAATATTAGTAAGTGAACTTGTTTTAGCAGAACACGCTACACAAGACGAAGTAGAAGCATTAATTGATAATAAAATTAACTTATCATTTGATGAATATAAAGCACCACATGATCAAATAGACTTAAATACAAATGTAGTAAATAAATTCATTCCATTTGATGATGCAAACGATGGAATAAAATAATAAATACTAAAAAAATTCTATTGAATAATGTATAGGAAGAGGTTTAATAGTATTAAATAAGATAAACATTATTAAAATAATTAAAAATACATAAAATAATAAATTAAAGTACACTAAAGTGTTAACAGTAACATTTAAAAGTGTACTTTTTACATTATTCAAAAATATTTGTCATATTGTAAAAGAGGATTTATACACTTTATGTCGAATAATATAATAGTATAAGGAAAGGTAAGTTTAAATTGGTAAGATATAGCGAAGAGTTAATTGAAGAAATTAGGTCTAATAATGATATTGTAGATGTTATATCTACTTATATCACATTAAAAAGAAGTGGGAGAAACTTTTTCGGATTATGTCCATTTCATAAAGAAAAATCTCCTTCTTTTTCTGTTTCGCCAGATAAGCAAATTTTTCATTGCTTTGGATGCGGAGCAGGCGGAAATGTTATACATTTTGTAAGTAAAATAGAAGGCTTAAACTTTAAAGAAACTTTAGAATTATTAGCAAATAGAGTAGGAATGGAATTACCTGTTTTAGATAACTATGAAGACGAAAAAACAGCAACCTTAAAATCAAAAGTATATCAAATTAACGAGCAGGCTGCTGAATTTTATCATGAAAACTTATACAAACCAACCTCTAAATTAGCCCAAGAATACATAAAACAAAGAAAATTAGATAACAGAACCCTAAAAGCCTTTTCAATAGGATATTCTGGCAATTATGATGAACTATACAAATTATTAAAGCAAAAAGGTTTTAACGAAGAAGAAATGTTAGCCTCTAGCTTAATAAAAAGATCTGAAGAAGGAAAATATTTTGATAGTTTTAGAAAAAGGCTAATGTTTCCAATAAAAGATATTAGAGAAAGAGTTATAGCCTTTGGAGGAAGAGTGTTAGATGACAGCAAACCCAAATATATAAATTCACCAGAAAATATTGTGTATAGTAAAGGAAGAAACTTATTTGGATTAAATGTAGCCAAAAAATACGACACCAAAAGAATAATTATAGTAGAAGGCTATATGGATGCAATTTCTCTTTATCAAAGAGGAATTACTAATGTAGTTGCATCACTTGGAACAGCTATGACAGAAGCACAAGGAAGACTACTTAGAAGAAATAGCGAACAAGTCATTTTAGGTTATGATGCAGATGGAGCAGGACAAGCTGCTATTGTAAGAGGAATGGAAATTTTGCAAAACTTAGGCTGTGACATTCGTGTTTTGCAAATAGAAGGCGCAAAAGATCCAGATGAATACGTTATAAAATATGGACCAGAAAGATTTCAAAAATGTGTAGATAATTCAATCTCTTTAGTAGAATTTAAAGTAAAAATTTTATTAAAAGAATTAAATATAGAAAACACAAATGATAAAATTAAATTTTTAAACGAAATGGCTAAAATATTGGCAAAAATAACCAATCAAATGGAAAGAGAAATATACATAGATAAATTATCAAAAGAGTACAAAATTTCAAAAGAAGCTATTATAGCAGAAGTAAATAAATTAATGTATAAGCAATCAATAGGTGGAAAAAAATTAGAAAAAAAAGTTACTACTATGGAAAAAACAAATGAAGAAACTAAAGTAGAAATAAAACCAGAAATATTAAAAAGAGAAAATATGGTAATTTATTTACTTATAAATGAACCAGCAAGAACTTATGAAAAGCTAAAACAAGTAATTAGTATTGATGATTTTAAAAGCGAATTAAATAAAGAAATTTTAAAAAAATTGTATGAAGAATTAGAAAAAGGTAATATTAATACTAATCATATATTAGATTGGTTTGAAGAAGAAAAAATAGTTAGCCATATTACAGAAATTATGGCAGTAGATTTTGAAATTACAGATTTCAATAAAGCAGTAGAAGACTTAATTAGTATTTATGAAAAAGAAAAATTAGTACATAAAAGAGAAGAAATTTTAAGAAAATTAGAAAATGAAACAAGCTTAACCACTGAAGAAATAAAACAAATTGAAAACGAGTTAAATGATATTACTCTAAAGTTAGCGAAAATTAAGTAGGAGGTTTCGTAAATGAAAAAGGAACAAGAAGCAAAGCTAGTAAAAAATAATAAGAAAAAAGAAGAAATAGCAGTAGAAGAAAATGCAAAAACAAAAGCAACAACATCTAAAAATAAAAAAATAGCAGAAACTTCAAAGGAAAAAGAAAATACTAGTAGTAAAAAAGAACCTAATAAAAAGGAAAAAATAGTATTAAAAAAATCAAATACAAAAGTAGATAACGAAAAGAAAAACATAGAAGAAAAGAAAAAAAGTGAAGAGGCAAATAATAAAAAACAAAAAGAAAATGTAAAACAAAACAGCAAAGAACAAGACGAAAAAGAAAATTTAAAGCAAAATAGCAAAGAGCAAAATGAGAAAGAAACAGAAAAACAAAACCGCAAAGAACAAGTTGAAAAGGAAACAGAAAAACAAAATAGCAAAGAACAAAATAAAAAAGAAAATGTAAAACCAAACAGCAAAGAGCAAAATGAAAAAGAAACAGTAAAGCAAAACAGCAAGGAGCAAAATGAAAAGGAAACTTCTAAAAAAACAGAAAACATAAAAAACAACGAAACTATAGAAAAACAAGTAGAAAATAAAAAAGAATTAATGAATGAGAAAAAATCAGCAAAAGAAGCTAAAGAAGAAAGCGAAAATAATATAGAAAATAAGAACGAAGAAAAAATGCAAGAAAACATGAAAAAAACAGAAGAAAATAAGCAAAAGGAAAAATCAAAAATAGAAGACATAACAAAAGAAAAAGTAGATAACATTTTAAAAATGGCAAAAGAAAATGGAAAAATAACTTATCAAGAATTAGCAACTGAATTAGAAGATACAAACCCAGATCAAATAGATAGAGTATTTGATGCTTTTGAAGATTTAGGAGAAAATATTTTAAAAGATGATGATTTAGATGCAGAACCAGATTTAGAAGACTTACAAGATGTTGAAGATATTAAATTAGAAGAAATAGACTTAAATAACCTTGAAGGCGTTAGTATAGATGATCCTGTTAGAATGTATTTAAGAGAAATAGGAAAAATACCACTTTTAAGTTATGAACAGGAATTAGAATTAGCAAAGAAAATTTTAGATGGTGACGAATATGCAAAACAAAAATTAACAGAATCAAATTTAAGATTAGTAGTTAGTATTGCTAAAAAATACGTAGGAAGAGGAATGCTTTTCTTAGATTTAATTCAAGAAGGAAATATGGGCTTAATTAAAGCAGTTGAAAAATTTGATTATACCAAAGGATATAAATTCAGTACGTATGCAACATGGTGGATCAGACAAGCCATTACAAGAGCTATTGCAGATCAAGCAAGAACAATACGTATACCAGTACACATGGTAGAAACCATTAATAAATTAATAAGAACCTCAAGACACTTATTACAGCAAAATGGACGTGAACCAACACCAGAAGAAATTGCAAAAGAAATGGAAATACCACTAGAAAAAGTAGCAGAAATTCAAAAAATAGCACAAGATCCAGTATCATTAGAAACACCAATAGGTGAAGAAGATGATAGCCACTTAGGAGACTTTATACAAGACGATGATAGCCCTGCACCACAAGACTCAGCCGCTTACACCTTACTTCGTGAGCAATTAGAAGAAGTAATGGGAACCTTAACTTCAAGAGAAGCTAAAGTATTAAAATTAAGATTTGGGCTAGAAGATGGAAAAGCAAGAACACTAGAAGAAGTTGGAAGAGAATTCATGGTAACACGTGAAAGAATTAGACAAATTGAAGCAAAAGCATTGAGAAAACTAAGACATCCTAGCAGAAGCAAGAAACTAAAGGATTACATGAATTAATGTCGCATTGGGGACGTTTCTTAATGCGACAAAATGTCGCTTTTGGGACACATCTTTAATACAAAAATGTTTAGTAAAATAAAAAAATGCTTGAAATTTTAGATATATTAAAAATGATTACAAAAGTAAATTACAGTTTTAAAACAAATATGGAATTTATTTTTGAAATTAAACGATTCTAAATTCAAAAAATTAAAGTAAAAAAATAAATAAAAGGTTAAATAAAAAAATGGACACATATAAAAATGCTGATAAAAGCTTGATTTTTCTAGAAAAGAATGGTATAATTAATTAGTATTTAAGCAAATAAACCTTATGGAGGTGAAAATTCTTAAATTTATTTTAAGAAGAAATTATGAATTTAGTAAAAAGTTTAAGTCATTTTTGGAACGTAACTTTAGGAGTAGATTGTCCCGAAGAAACAAAAATAGAAGATAATCCTGAAATGGAAGAATTAAAAGCTTCGCTAGAAAGAATAGAAAAGCTAGAACAAAAGTTAACAACAACTAATAATACAGGAAAAGGTGGAAAAACAAGTAAAGTTGTAGAAACTATTACAGTTGATCCAAAACTTGCAAAGAAAGTTGCTTCAAAAACTTTTGAAAATGAAAATCAGGAAAATTCAATAAAAGAAAAAGATGACGAAATAGAAAAATAAAAACATATAAAATTTAAAGATAAAAAGCTACTTTTTAGCTTTTTTCTTTAATACTGCAAATTTACACTTACCTAGCAATACTTATTTACTAATTTGTAGATTTATAACAAATTCTCTTGACAAAATAAAAAACAGATAATATAATAGAAAACATCTTAAACAAATGGCGACGTAGCTCAGCTGGCTAGAGCAACCGGTTCATACCCGGTAGGTCGTAGGTTCGAGTCCAACCGTCGCTACCATTAATACCCTAAAACAGGGTATTTTTATATTTAAAGTGAGATTAAATTTTATTGCTAATTTTATAATATTTATAAATATTTATATAAAATTTTATAATTAAAAATATTTTTGAATATACTATTGGTTTTATGTATAATTAAGTTAATAATAATATATTATTAGAAGCTGTTTTGTACCCATTGTGGGTGCAGAGCAGCTTCACCTTTATTAATACTTAATTCTTTCAAAAACTCTTATAAAAGTTTCTTCTTTTAGTAAAAAAATTGAGGTCATTAACAGGATTTACTTTGCTTATTTTCATTTAATATAAGCAACACTATACAATAAATTCTTATAAAAAACAAGTAACTTCAATAAAAAATGTAAAATTTTACAAATTATAACAATTACTAATTTGTTTTTTTCAATGAAATACAAGCAATATCGGAAAAAATTTAAAAAAACACTTGCAATTATTGGAAATATAGGGTATAATTTTATACAGCATAAAAAAATACTAGAAGAGTGGGAACAAATCCCACTCTTCTGTTGGTAATAGGAAATAATTAAAATTTTCATAACTATTATAAAGCCTTCAAATTATATAGAAAATAGAAAGGAAATTTATATGGAAGAAAAAGTTGAAAGCTTACTAAAACCAATAATTGAAAACTTAGGATACGAGCTTTATGATGTCATATATGAAAAAGAAGCCAAAGACTATTATTTACGTATTTTCATAGATAAACCAGAAGGCATTAGCTTAGAAGATTGCGAAACAGTAAATAATGCTATTTCAGATATATTAGATGAAGCAAATTATATAAAAGAACAATATTTTTTAGAAGTATCTTCTCCGGGAGTTGAAAGGCTTTTAAGAAAAGAAAAGCATCTTAAACAAAGCATAGGCAAAGAAATAACAGTAAATCTTTTTAAGCCAATTAATTTAGAAAAAAAAGAAGCAGGCAATTTCGAAAAAAACAAGAAAATAGAAAATAGCAAAAATAGACTAAAAGAAACTAATAAAACAAAAAAGAAACAGGAAACTAAGAAACAAATAAATGGCATTTTAAAAGATTTTAATAAAGAATACATCATATTAAATGTAGAAAATGAAGAAATAACAATTGAAACAAAAAATATTGCAAATATCAAATTAAAGTATAATTGGTAATTAAAAGGAGGAATTGAAAAAGATGAAAAAGAAAGCAAAGGAAAATTCACTAGCAATAGATAATACTGAATTAGTATTAGCCTTGCAAGAGTTAGAAAAGGAAAAGGGAATAAAGAAAGAATATATGCTAGAATCTATAGAAGCAGCATTAGTTACTGCATATAAAAGAAACTTTGATTCTGAAGAAAACGTAAAAGTTACAATGGAAAAAGAAACTGGTGAAATTCATATTTATTCAATAAAAGATGTTGTAGAAGAAGTACAAAATCCAAATTTAGAAATATCTTTAGTAGATGCAGTTAAATTAAATAAAAATTTAGGCTTAGGAGATAAAGCAGAAATAGAATTAGTACCTAAAAATTTTGGTAGAATTGCAGCACAAACAGCAAAACAAGTTATTGTACAAAAAATTAGAGAAGAATCAAGAAATATATTATTTGATGAATTTTATAACAGAAAAGGCGAAATAGTTTCAGGTATTGTGCAAAAAGCAGATAATAATATTGTAATATTAGATTTAGGAAAATTAGAAGCTGTAATGCCATTAAAAGAACAAATACCTACAGAACACTATCATGTAAACGATAAAGTAAGAGCTTATGTATTACAAGTGGAAAAAGGAGCAAAAGGTTCTCCACAAGTTACAGTTTCTAGGTCATGTGCAGATTTTGTTAGAAAATTATTTGAACTAGAAATACCAGAAATATATGAAGGTGTTATTGAAATAAAAAGTGTTTCAAGAGATAGTGGAAGCAGAAGCAAAGTTGCAGTATATTCTCCAAATGAAAACATAGATCCAGTCGGTTCTTGTGTAGGTCAAAAAGGAATACGTATCCAAAATATTATTAATGAATTACATGGAGAAAAAATTGATGTAATTGAATGGAACGAAGATCCATCTATTTTCATTTCAGCAGCGTTGCTTCCAGCACAAGTAATGGCAGTTGATATTAATGAAGAAGAAAAATTTGCACAAGTAATAGTACCAGATGATCAATTATCTTTAGCTATTGGAAAATCAGGTCAAAATGCGAGACTATCTGCAAAATTAACTGGCTGGAAAATAGATATTAAAAGTGAATCACAATTTAGAGAAATGCTTGCCAAAGCACAAGAAGCAGAAGAATTAAATTCACAGGCTGAAGAAAAAGTTGAAGAAGAAGTTGAAAAGCAAAGCAATGAAAATGTAGAAGAAATTCAAGAGCCAGCAGAATAAATGAAAAAAAAGAAAAAACAGAAATAGTAATAATGAATAAATTTTTAAAATACATTAAAAATAAAGGAAGTGTACAGTTTGAAAAAATTACCTAATCGTACTTGCATTGGATGTAATACACAAAAATTGAAAAAAGAGTTAATTCGTGTTGTAAAAAATAAAGAAGGGCAAATAAGTATAGACAAAACTGGCAAAATGCCAGGAAGAGGTGCATATATTTGTGATAACCCAGAATGTTTAAAAAAGGCAATTAACTCTAAAAGATTAGAGAAATGTTTTGAAATAAAAATAGATGAAACTATTTATGAAGAACTTAAAAATACAATGGAAAAATAAGGGGTGTAATATTGATTAATTATCAAAAATTATATGGTTTAATTGGACTAGCAACTAAAGCCTCAAAACTTGTTGCGGGTACAGATGCTTGTATAGAATCAATTGAAAATAAAAGTGTTAAATTAATTTTAATAGCACAAGATGCATCAGACAGAACAAAAAAACTACTTAAAGAGAAGAGCAAAAATTTTAACGTACCAATATATGAAATTGGAGAAATAGAAACTTTAAGTAAAGCCTGTGGAAAAGTAAATAAGGCAGTAATTGGTATAAAAGAAAAAGGATTTGCGGAATCAATAAAAAAAATCCTTGTTGGGGGTGAAGTAATTGGAAAAATTTAAAATACATGAAATCGCAAAAGAATTAGGAGTAGAAAGTAAAGAAATTATAGCAAGAGCGCAAGAATTAGGAATAAAAGTAACTAGCCATTTAAGCCGTGTAGAAGAAGAAGTGGCACAAAAAATAAAAGATAGTTTTTTAAAACAAGCAAATTCAAACAAGGAAAGTTCAGAGCTAACTAATTCAAAACAAAATGAAAAATCAGCTAATTCAAAAAACGAAAATACAGAACTAACTAATTCAAAACAAAATATAAAATCAGTTAATTCAAAATCTGAAAAAACAGAACTAGCCAATTCAAAACAGGAAGGTTCAAAATCAGCTAATTCAAAGCAAGAAAACGCAAAACTAGGAAAGAAAGAAGAAAAAGAGAAGAAGATGGAGAAAGAAAAGAAACAAGAAAAGAATAGTAAAAAAGAATCTACACCAGTCATTATTAGAAGGCAGGTTATTGTAGAAGATGAAACAAAAGAAGAAATGAAAGAAGGAAAAGAAAATAGAAAAGATGTTGGTTTTGTAGAAAGAAAGAAAAACCAAGATTTTAATATTGTATACAGAAAACAACCTGTAAAGCCAAAAACAGTTAGTGAACTTTTCGGCATAAAAAGTAATAAAGAAGAAAAGAAAGAAGATAAAACAGTAAAAGAAGAAAAAACTATTGCAGAAACTGTAACTTCTTCTCAAACAGAAAATACAGAAAAAGCAAAAACACCAGCAATAGAAGAAAAAATAGATATTAAAAAAGAAGAACATATTTCAAATAATACTAATGAAAAAGTTAATGAAGAAATAAAAACACATAATAAAAATAATAATCAAAACCATTTTGATAATCGACAAGATGGAAACAAAAATAAATATCAAAATCGTCAAGGCGAAAATAATAATCAGAATCATTTTAAAAATCGTCAAAATGGAGATAATCAAAATAGAGATAATCAAAATAGACATAACAATAATCGCCAAGGAGAATATAATCAAAACAAATATAGACAGGGCGAAAACAATCAAAATCGTTATGGAAATCGCAATGGTGGAAATAATCAAAAACAATTTAATAGAAATAATAAACCATTAGATAATCGTGGAATAGATCGTAATATTAAAGATATAATGGCATCTGAAATAGTAGAAAAAGAAGATAAAAGAGATATTAGCACGAGAGCAATAGATAAAGAAAAAGCAAATCGTTATGAAGATAATAAAGCTAAGAAAGGAACTAAAGCTAAAAAAGGAGATCGCTTTAGTGAAGACTTTAACGAGGGCAAGTTAAAAGATTTAAAACAAGTAGATAGCTTATCACATATGTTTAATGAACAAGATGGAGGAATGTTAGATTATTATGATTTAACCACAGCAAGAGGAAAGAAAAATAAACGTAAATTCCCAAAAGAAGAAGAAAGAACAAAACAAAAAATATTTGAATTAAAAGAAATTACAATACCAGAAACAATTACTGTAAAAGACTTAGCAGCTGAAATGAAAAAAACAAGTGGAGAAGTTATTAAAAAATTGTTTAATTATGGTATTATGGCAACAATTAACAATACAATAGATTTTGATACAGCATTTTTAGTAGCAGAGGAATTTGGAATTACTGCTAACAAAAAAGCAGAAGTTAAAGAAGAAGATATTTTATTTGACGAAACAGAAGATACAGCAGAAGAGTTAGAAGCAAGACCACCAGTAGTTGTTGTTATGGGACACGTAGATCATGGTAAAACCTCACTTTTAGATGCTATACGTAGTACAAATGTAATTGAAGGAGAAGCTGGAGGAATTACCCAGCATATTGGTGCATATAAAGTGAATATTAATAATAGAGAAATTACTTTCTTAGATACACCTGGACATGAAGCTTTCACAGCAATGCGTGCTAGAGGAGCACAAATTACAGATGTTGCTATTTTAGTAGTAGCAGCAGATGACGGAGTTATGCCACAAACAGTAGAAGCAATTA
>CANRKF010000016.1 GCA_947631145.1 uncultured Clostridia bacterium
TCCAATTACTTATCCATTCCATTTTTATACTCAACTTCATAATATAAATTTAGGTTTTTAGTTAATGGCTTTACCTATAAACCTCCAATAACATTTTTCTAGGTTGTGTCTCTACCTTTTATTACATTTTTTGGTTACTTAAAATAGTAAAATGCCTTGCTATTTTTATATAAATCTTAACTATTTAAAATATTAATATTATTACCTATACATTAGACCACTATTTGTTACATTTATTACTAAAGTAGTTCCTACAACTAGCATAACAGAAATACTACATAATATAGCAAATAACATTTTAAAAGTACCTCCCATTTCTTCTAGCAGTTTTACAATTTTTTCATTTGCAATTGGCTGGCATATTGCACCTGCTAAGTAATAAAGTCCCATTAAAATTGCAAGTTTTATAATTGGTGCTATACAAATTCCTATAATAATTATTACTCCAACAATTCCAACTGCATTTTTTAAAACATTGCTACAGCCAATTACAGTATCTACCGCATCTCCTAATATTTTTCCAACTACTGGTATAAAGTTTGAAACTGCAGCTTTGGCTGTTTTTGCTGTAATTCCATCTACTGTGCTACTTAACCCTCCTTCTATTGATATAATTCCAACAAACAAAGTTAGTGAAACTCCTAATATCCAAACTACTGTTGAATTAAAAAATTTTGAAAGTTTGTCCACTTGTACTCTATTAGAAACTTTTGAAACTATGCTAAGTGCTGTTGAAATTAGCACAAAAGGAATTAGAATACTGGTTATAAAATTTCCTATAAATGTAATTATAAATAGAATGATTGGTTCTAATAATCCTGCTGATGCAATACTTCCAGTTGTTAACATTAAGGTAATAAGTAATGGTATTAAATTATTCATAAAACCCACTAGATTCTGTATGCTATTTCTTACCATTGTAATAATATCTGCGAAATTTCCCATTATTAAAGTAACAATTAAAATATATTGAACATAATAGGTAATTTGCGAAATGCTTTTATTTTCTAATCCATCACTTATACTTTTTAATATGCTATGTATTACAATAATTATAACAATGCTTCCAAGCACAGTAATGCAGTTTATTACTTCTTTTCCTACTATTTTAAAAATGCTTTTGAATATGGCAGTATTATCTATTTTTCCAGTAATTGCTGTTGTAAAAAGTTCATTTAAATTTATATCTTCAAAGGTGTTTTCTGTATATTTTTGTGCTTCCTTAATAAATCCAGAAATATTTAAATTATCTTGTTGGGACTCTAAAATTTCTTGGTTTGATACTTCCGATTTTTCTTTTGAAGTTGTTTCAGAAGCAATACAATATGAATTTAATAACAGCATGTTGGTAATTATTAAAATTATTATTTTATATATTTTTTTCATTTGCATATATAGTATGATTTTAAAACATACTTTTCCTCCTATACCTGTAATTATTAACATAATTCTGGGTTTAAGATGTGCTTTATTAATTAAATGTATTAAGTTTATGGTAAAATTTTTATAATTGTTTCTAAAAGGCTAGCAATAATTGGTATTGACATAGATATAATTATTACTTTTCCGCCTAAATCTACTTTGTTTGCTATTGCTGTTTCTCCTGTATCTTTACATATACTAACTGCAAATTCTGTTAAAAAAGCTATTCCTGTGATTTTTATTAGTAATATTAAAAACTCATTATTTATTGCCGTTTTATTAGATAAATTGGTTAAAAGCTCAATTATTGCTCCCATTTTATCTAAAATTAACATAATAATAAGTACACCTGCCATTAAAGATACATACAAGGCAAATTCAGGTTTATATTGTTTTATAATAACAATAATAATTAATGCAATTAGACCTATTCCAACTATTTTTATAACATCCATACTTTTTCCTCTTTCGCATTACTATTTATAATTTTTATATTGTAATTATGTAAATCTTTAGCAATGTTAGCTTTTTTCAAACTAAATAATTATTTTCATTTTAAATATTATGTAAATTGTTAGTAATATTAGCTTTTTTCAAATTAAATAATTATTTTTATTTTAAATATTATGTAATTTGTTAGTAGTATTAGCTTTTTTTCAAACTAAATCATTATTTATTCTTTTATTATTATGTAAATATTCTAAATATTAGCTTTCATTCTTGCTAATTATTTAATATACATGTTTCTAATTATGTAAATTGCTTATAAACCAAACATAGTTCTTACGTTAGTAAATAATGCGCTAATTTCTTTAATAACCAAAGTTAATACAATAATTAAACCTGCTAAAGTAGTCATCATTGCTTGATCTTCTCTTCCTGCTCTTACCAAAACTTGATACAATACTGCAACTAGAATTCCTATTGCTGCTATTTTAAATAATAAACTAATATCCATTTTTTAGAGTGTTTCTCATTAAAATATAAACATTATTAGATCATACATACAAAAAATGTAATAAATAAAGCTCAAAAATCATTATACTTTTGATTAAATAATGATTATTCAAAAAACACCCTTAATCCCCCTTTCTATATTAAAATAATTGCAATTGTAAGACCTGTTACAATTCCTAAAGTTCTATACATTTTTTCATTTTTTCTTCTTTCCTCATTTGCATTTTCTAGTTGCGTGGTAAGAAATTGATTTACTACTTCTATTTGACTAATTTGCCCTTCTATATCTGTTTGTCCCAATAATTTACTTAAATTTTTTAAAACTATAATATCTTCTTTAGATAAATTATGTTTTACTTCTTCTAAAGCTTTTTCCCATGCTTCCCCTGCAGAAGTTTCCTTCATTATAGTGGCAGATAATGAGAATATGTTTCCTATATTTCCACCTATTTTATTTGCTATTTCCATAAACAAACTAGGTATTGGCTCATACGTATATTTTATTTTTGTAGCAAACATATTTAAGGCGGTTTTCATTTGTTTTATTTCTTTTTCGCGATTTGCATATTTTTTTGAAAACAAAATTCCTAAATAACTACTTGATGTTATAATTAAAATTAATAAAAATATTTTAAATACTAACATTTGCTTTTTCTCCTTTGTATTTAATGATTTTTAGTTAATTTACTTTTTACATTTGTATTTAATTACTTTTTTAACTTTGTATTTAACTAATTTTATTTTTTGCTCCTAAATAACTATTTTTTATGTCTAAATATTTTTGTAAGATTTATATTTTATTTTTTTATTATATTGCTTGAGTTACTTCATTTTCATATATTAAATGAACTTTTCTATTAAAATCTAATAATAAAATTTTTTCTATTTCATTATTTAATATTAGCTCATTTAAAATTGGATTTTGCTTTATATCTTCTAAAGAGTTACTATGTGCTGTAAAAATTCCTTTTACTCCAGAAGTAATTGCATATTCAATGGCTTTTATGTCTTCTTTACTACCTATTTCATCTGCTACTATAACTTGTGGTGCCATAGAACGTATAAGCATTTTCATTCCAATAGCTTTTGGAATATTATCTATTATATCTGTTCGTATGCCTAAATCGTTTTGTGGTACTCCTTTATCTATTGCAGCTATTTCACCTCTTTCGTCTACTACTCCAACAGTTTTTCCCTTAAAATTCATTTCTGGAATGCCAATACTAATTCTTCTAATTATGTCTCTAAGTAAAGTTGTTTTTCCGCATCCCGGTGGAGATATAATTAATGTATTATATATTTGATTATGATATGAATTTATAATAAATGGAATTGCAGTATTACTACAATTTAGAATTTGTCTTGCTACACGAAAATTAAGACTATTTATGTAATTTAAATTTACTACTTTTCCATCTTTTATAACTGCATTTCCTGTAATACCTACTCTATGTCCACCTTTTAAAGTTATAAAACCATCGCAAATTTGATTTTGGTAGCTATAAATTGAGTTATCACATATTTTTTGCAAAATTTGTAAAATATTTTCTACAGTTATTGGATAATTTATTATTTCTTCTTTTGCTTTGCTTTTTAAAATTACTGGTTTATTTGCTCTTATTCTAATTTCTTCTACTTGTTCTAAGTTACTTTTTTTTATTTTATTTTTTAATAATTCTGGAAAGTATTTTAATACTTCTTCCATAAGCTTGTACCTCTTTTGAATTTTCTTAATTTAAGCTGTTACTAAGTGTAATTCCTAAAAAATGAGTGGGTTTTACCTAAATAAGGACCTCACCCACCCACAATCAAAGATTGTGGGTGGGTACCCGAGAACCTTGTTGTTTCACAATAAAAAAACATAGTCATATATATTAATATATATGCTATGTTTTTTTATTTTAGAACTATTTAATTTAAATATTATTCTTCCCAGTTATGATATACATTCATTACATCATCTAAATCTTCTAACATGTCTATTAATCTTTGCATTTTTTCTCCATCTTCTTCACTTAAACTAATATAAGTAGATGGTACTAATTGTACTTCTGCTTCTAGGAATTCTAAGCCTTGTGCTTCTAAGGCTTCTCTAACTTTTGAAAAATCCTCAGGTGCAGTTGTAATTTCGTAGCATTCATCAGTTGCTTCAAAATCTTCTGCTCCATTATCTAGAGCTAACATCATCATGTCATCTTCTGATAGATTAGTTGTTGTTTTGTCTATTACTATAACACCTTTTTTATTAAATAAATATGATACGCACCCTGTTGTACCTAAGTTTCCTCCTGCTTTATCAAAAGCATGGCGTACATCTGCAGCTGTTCTGTTTTTGTTATCTGTACTTGCTTCTACAATAACTGCTACACCATTTCTTCCGTATCCTTCATATGTAATTTCTTCATAATTTTCAGTATTTCCTGCTCCAGAAGCTTTTTTAATTGCATTATTTATTGTATCGTTTGGCATGTTGTTTGCTTTACATTTTGCTATAACGTCTTTTAGTTTGGAGTTTCCTGCCGGGTCAGGACCACCTTGTTTTACTGCTAATAATAATTCTCTTCCTAATTTTGTAAATATTTTTCCTCTAGCTGCATCTGCTTTTCCTTTTTTGGCTTGAATATTATGCCATTTTGAATGTCCTGACATTTTTATTTCCTCCTTTATTTTTTCTAGTATTTAAGCTACTTTCTAGCTTTTTATATTGTAGCATATCTTTTTGATCTTGCGCAAGTATTTTTTTCAAATTTTACTGGTTTCTTAAAAAAGAATTGCATTTAACTTTTCACTTTACGGTTTCTTAAAAAATATATATTTATTCAAATTTTATTTATGTATACTTTTTTATTATATATTTAAAGTTGTTTAATCATTTCTATACTTATAGGCGTATGCCATATTATATAAAAGCTTCTTGCTCTAGTTTACACTTATTTTTTAGCATTTCATCAATCACTTCATAAAAAATTTCGTATTGACTTTCTTGTTTTAATTGATTTAATTTTTCTATATAACTTTGATTCATTGTTTTCCAATAACTCTTTTTACTGTAAAGTGCTTGTACATCCATTTTATATGGAAGTAATTCTGGAATAATTTTTCTTAATCTAACAAATATTTTAAAACCACCTATATCAATATCACTCCAATGATAGAATTTTATGTTACTTGCGCTTTCATATATTTTACTAAAAAATTCTCCTTTAATAGGACTATACATTCCACCATGATAAATAACAAATTCATCTTCTGCTTTTTTATTTTGAATATAATCTATGTAATTTGCTTTATTTTCAATAAATATTATTTTATTGGCATTTTTAATCTTTAAATTTTTCATGTCTCTTACATTGTAACTATTCACATAACTTCCTAAAGTTTCTTTTTTATATTCAATAATTTCATTTTTTATACTGATTTCTAAGTTTCCACAAAACTCTATTATTTCAGGATATTTGGTTATTCCGTACTTGTAATAAAATGTCATCATTTGTATATTCTTCTTGATTATATCCTTTTAACAAGTATGCTTTTATTATTCTAACTATAATGTGTTCTATATTTTTTTCAAAATATTTAGAATCTCCAAAGCATTTTATACTTAATACTCTTTTTAAATTTTCTTTAGATTTATCTATTACTTGTAAAACTTTTAATATATCTTTAGCAAACTTTGCTGGAAATAAATTACTAGGCTTATGTTTTATTTCTAAATATTTAATCATGTCATTTCTATAAGTTTCTAGCCAGCTTTGCTCAAAAGTTATATTTTCTAATAATTCTGTTAATTCATTATTTGTTTTTAAAATTCCAATTCTTCCAACTTCTAAATATGCATTTTCAACATTTTCTTTATTTAACCATATTTTATCTAGTATATTACCGTTTTTCGTGTGGTTTCCACGAATACAATATTAATTTTTTTCTTTCTAAATCAAACACTGTATCATGAAAAATTTTTTTGGTTTCATAGTCTTCTATGTTATATTCTTTCATTTTTTCTAATTTTAAAATTATTTTCTTGTTTGAATTCGAGACTAATGATTTACTTAATTCATATTTATTTAAAAGTTGGTTTAAAATTATATTTTTATAATCCATATTTTCTCCAATTTTTATTCTTTTCTTATGATTTTTGTATTCAATAATTTTTTAGTTTGCTTAATTAATTAAAAACTTTGATGTTCTATTATTTTTTATTTTTAATTTCTTAAGCTTAATATTAAACTTTTTTACCATTCTTCTTTGTTAGTATATTTTTTTACTACAATAGCATGTTCTTCTGGATTTATTACTAATAATGTAGAATCTACTAAACTTTGTATATCTTGTAGTTTATCAGGTGGTGCTGCAAAAATTGCTTGAAAGCCAATCTTTTTTAATATTTTTATACTTTCTTCTATTCTTTCACTATCCATTTTGCTAAATGCTTCATCAAATACAATTAGTCTAATGGTATTTTCATTATTTTTTATTCTATAAACTTGTGCAAATGATGCAAGTACAGAAATATAAAATGGTGTTTGAGTTTCCCCTCCTGATTTTTTTAGCAGAGTTTTTGATAGTCTTTGTTCGTTTCCTGTACTATCTTTTACAATTAAATCAAAATTTAAATATGTTCTATAATCTGTATATTCTTTTATATTTTTTTCATATTCATCTAAAGTTAAATTATTTACATCTGTTGTTGTTATTTTGTTGAATAATTCTTTTATTTCTTCAGAATATTTTTGATTAAATTGTTCTTGTCCAATTTCCCAATCTCCTAATAGCATTTCATCTGTTATCATATTGTAAAACCTTTTATATTCTTGTTTTGGTGACACTTTAAAACTATAACTATCGCTTCCAAATTTATGTTCACCTAATGCATTATTTAACTCTTTTATTTGAGATTTTACTTCATCTATATTAGATTTTAGCTTGTCCAAAAATTCTATTCTAAATTGCTCATATGCTTTTTTTCTTGAATCTTCTATTTTATCTGTATATTTTGGTAATTCTATTTCTTCAAGTTGTTTTAATTCTTGTTCAAATTCTTTATTGCTATCGTCATGTATATTATATGATAGTTGATATTTTGTGTTATAGGAACTTTTTTTATCTTCTAACTGTGTTTTTATTTCTTCCCTTTTTATGATACTTGATTTTAAATTACGTGTAAATATTTCTTGTATTCTTTCTGCTGTTTTTCTTAAAGCTTCTTTTCCATATTTTTCTTCGCCAATGCTTTCTTCCCATTCTTTGGTATAATTTTCTTCTATTTGAATGCATTTTTCATTTAATTTTTGTTCTATTTCTGGTGTTTTTTCATTTTCATTTGCTTCAATTTCTTTTCTTAATCCTTCCATTTTTCTTGTATTTTCAAGTATTAAGTCCTCTTTTTCTTTTTTTATTTTATTTTTTTCATCTATTTTAGCAGATATATTGTTTAACCATAATAAATCCATTCCATCTAATTCTTTTTGAATTTCATCTTTTGAGTTTATATAATCTGCTTTTTTATTTGATTCTTGCAAATGATTATAAAAGTTTAATATGTTATTTTCATTAAAGATTGGCATTTCTTTTATATCTTTCATTGTTTTTATAACAACTTCTTCATTTGACATTTTTTGTTCTAAAGAAATTAATTCTTGCTCTTTTATTTGTTTTTGCTTTTCTAATGCGCTTTTACCAATAGTAGGATACATATAAAATTTTGGATTAATTTTTCTTAATACATATCCTTGATACAACATACAATCTGGTGTTATGGCAATTTTATTATTTCTTAATTCTTCTATAGTTTCACATTTTATAACTCTTCCTAATAAATAATTAATATAGGTTTTAGCTAAATTGTTTTGTGTAATAATTTCTTCTGCTAAGCTATTTGGTAAAACTTGATTATTTTCTTTTTGAATTTTTTCAATATCTACAAGTCCAAAAGAATGAATTTTGTTATTATTTTTAGCAAGATTTCTATATATTTTAGATGCTTCTTCAAAATATTCTGGCTCTATAATAAGGTATTTCTTTTGAGTATTTAAATAACCTTCTATTGCATTTTGCCATTTAAAGTCTTTTATTTCTAATAAGTCCGCCAAAATAAAAATGTTTATATCTTTTCCAATTTTTTCTTTTAATTTTTCTTCTAGTTCTAATTTAAAATTAATTAATTCTGGCTCATATGGATTAATTCCTTCTTTTAATTTGCTAATATCACTTTCTAGAATTTTTTTAGTATAAATGTCTTCTTCTTGTTCTTGTTTTGTTTTAAAAAATACTGCATTTCCTAAGTTAATTAAGTTATCTATTTTTTGTTTTAATTCTTTTAAAGTTTCTATTTCTAAATTATGAAAATTATTCTCATTTATAGTTTCTATATATTTTATAAGGTCTTTAATAGTATTTAAACTTTGAAGTTCATCTGCTACAATTTTATTTTTAATTTGTTCTAACTTTAATATATTGGCATTCCATCTTAGATTGTTATTTCTTAAATAATTAATATCTTCTTTTTCAATTTTTTCTATAGTTTGTATTTTACTATTTAAATCTTGTATTTTTTGAGTTAATTCTTTTCTTTTTGCTTCTATATCAGATTTTGCCTTAATTTCTGTTAATTCTGTAAGTTCTTCTTCTAGTTTATTTTTTTCTATTGTTAATAGGCTTGTTGCTTTTTCTATTTCATTTTTTTGTATTTTTTTACTTTCCGCTTCTGATTTTAATTTTTCTTGTTCATTTAATAAAATTTGTTTTTCCGCCCTCAAAATTAAATATTGCTCTTCTTTTTGTTTTGAAATTTGCTCTATATAGCTATTATAAACTTTTTGTATTTCTTCTAATTCGCCAGCTCTAACTTTCATAATTTCTACTTGCTTTGATAAATTGTTATACTGCCTTATATTTTCTTGCATTGAAACAATATCTATTTTATTTTTTACATCGCATACGTATTCTACAATAAATTTTTCTATATCATCAATAGGTGTAAACGTTACAGCTTTTTTGAATAGATTGAAGAATTTTTGATTTAAACCTCCAAGTTTTCCTCTAGCAGAATCTTGATATTGTTTATTGCTTGCATATACTTCGAAATTTTTAACTCCATATTCTCTTTGCATAAAGCTTTTTAAATCTTTATATGAAAATGGTATGTTGTTATCTTGCACAAATTCATTATCTGGAATTTTGCCATTTATAAAGAAAAAGTGATTTTCTATTTCACTATCTTTATATACATCAAAAATAACTCCAAGACAAAAGTTTTTTCTTGTTACATTATCAAAAAACTCGCACACAATATAGGTTGAAAATCTATCATCTCTTAAATATTTATATCCTGTGCTTCCGTCATCTCCTATTTCTCCTTTTAAGTAACCTTCTAAGCTTCTTCCTGCTTTATCATTCGCTGCTTTATTAAAAAATGTGCCTCTAGTATCTCCTAATATTAGTAATTGCAGTGCGTCTAAAATTGTTGATTTTCCAGAAGCATTTTTTCCTGTTAAAAAATTTATATTTCCGAATTCAATCATTTGTTTATTAACATAATGCCAATTTATTAGTAGCATTCTTTTTAATAACTTCATTATTTCTATCGCCTTTCTTTATTTTTTATTATTTTTACTTCTATTTGTCTTTTATTTGTAACTTAATTGCTATTATTTTGCTTTTCTTATTTGTGTTTTATTGCTTTTTTATTTGTGTCTTAATTGCGATTATTTTGCTTTTCTTATTTATTGGTGTTTTAACTACTATTTTTTTGATTTGTTATTTTACTTTAAGCTTCTTTTGTTTCTATGCTTATTTTTTAGCTAAATATTAATTTTTAAATTTTTGTACATTATATTTCAATTTCTTCACTTTCATTTTGGTTCTCATTTTCTGCATCTTCATTTTCACTGCTATTTTCATTTTGGGCTTCAATATTTTCATCGTCTTTAAAAGAATTAATTAATTGACTTAAATTGGTTATTTTTTCATTTGTTATTACAAATAAAATTGATGGTAATATAATAATTTTTGTTTCTGGTTTTTCTAATATTCCATCTACTTTTTGAATAATATTAAAATTAATAAGATTTGATAAGGCTGTTCTTATTTCAAGATCTGAAGGCTTTTTAGTATATGCTCCAACATCTACTAAAGTTTTAATAATGTCTGATACACTAACAATTGTATCTGTATTTAAATTTATACTTTCTCTATATTCATCAAATTTTAATCGTAAACCATATAAAAATATAGTAGTATTTTTATCTAATCTTTTTTTATTATATCCATATTCATTTTCTATGTATATAACTTCATAATTACTATCTTTCACTAATTTAAAGCCTGCTAATTCTAAGTATTCTTTAAATAATTCAATATTTCTATCAATGAACCTATAATCTGCATTAGACTTAAAGGCTTTTTGATTTTTGTCGTATACTCTGTTAACAATAAAAGTTTTTGCGAGCATCATACTAACTATTCTTTTAAAATTTTCTTTTTCTGCATTAGTAAAATTATTATATTCTATTAGCATTTAATTTCTCCTTATAAATTTAATATTTGGTATTTTATATCCATTATTATTTACAATTTCATCACTATCTTGCATATAATAAAAACTTCTTCCTGATTTATCTGCCTTTATTGTTGCAAGAATTAATAATATAAGATCTTCTGTTGTATTTAAATTTATTTCTGCAGATGTAATAAAAGGTTTGCCATTAAAATTTGCTTCCATAAATTCATTAATTTTTTTGTTGCTATATAAATTTTCTAGGCTTTTAGCGAACTCATAAAATGCTTTTGCATCAATTGTTTTTTCCTTTTTTAGTTCTAGTGGTCTTCCTTCTTTTTTATTGTTTGAAGCTCTAGTATAAATAGAATCTTTAGTAAGGTATTCTTGCTTTAGCAAATTTACTTCCTGTTCCATTTTTTCTAAAACTGCTTCTTTTTTAGAATTTCTTAATATATTTATTAATTTGCCTTTTAATTCTTTATCACTTGTTAATAAGTACTGTATTCTTTGTACAGAAGCTCTAACATAATCTGTATTTTTTGCTTCAATTTGGTTCATTGTAAAATCTATATTTTCATACACTTCAATTACTGTTCTAATTTTATTTAAAATATCATTTTCTGCATCTTCTTTTGAAGTATATTTTTTATTCTTCATAGCTACATTTATTGTAGAATTTAGCACTTCCGAATCTGCTAAAATATTATTTAACATATCTTTTATTGGGGATTTGTATCTTGGAATAGAATCTCTTGTAAATCTTGGAAATATCATTTCATCACTGTATTCTTTATACTCGAAAAAGTGTTCTTTTATGACATCATTTATATTGTTTTGATTTGACATTCTTCTGTGAAATCTACCTAAACTGTTATATAAAGATTTAAGTTCGTTAATTAATTGCATTGTATTACTATAAGCTGTATTAATTGCATTATACGTTTCATTTTTTTCTACGCTTGCCAATTTTAAACTAGAATAAGTAGCAAATACGTATGAGTTATATTCCACCTGCTCTTCTTGTACTATTGAATATAATAAATCCAAAAATTTTATTGAATAATCTGGCAAAATAATATTTTCTTCAAAGGAGTCTCTTTGCATTTCAAATTCAATCCAGCCAGCCCATTTTAATTTTCTTAATAAAAAATAAGCTTTGCTAGAAATATTATTATCTTTTAGATCTTCTACGTTTTCGTCTTCTGAAAAATCTTCTTCATTGAATTCTTCTTCAAGGCTATTAATTAACCTTGCTATAATATTTTCTCTTGAAATTGACATTTCTTGTTTAAAGGCTTCTCTTAAAACAAATAATGCATCTATGTAAATGTTTTTATTCTTAGATACTAATATAGAAAAGAAATTCTCTGGTATTTTATCAAATAAATTCATATAATTCCTCCGCTATTTCTTGCTAGGTAATATTTTACTATATATTTTGGAAAATGTCTAGGTTTTTATTTAAATTTATGTAAACTTTTTCTATTTAATTGTGCATTTTATTTTTTATTTAACCAAACTTTTCTATTTTGCATTTCACGTGTACTTTATGGACTTTTTTATTTTTACGCCAATACCAAAGAAAAGATTAGAGTTTTTAGCTCTAACCTTACTTTCTTATGTTCTCATTTTCTAGGAAATTGAATTTTTTTAAATGTATTTTTCCTAGAAAACAAGGTTAATCTATCTATGTTCGCCCGAGCGATTAGCTCGTGGCAATTGTTTGCGAAGCAAACGATTTTCTCATAATTCTAGTATATATTACTAAATATGAAATTGAGATTAAAAATCCTCCTAACACATCACTTGTATAGTGGACACCCAAATATATTCTGCTTATTCCGAATAGAAAATATTAGTATGCTTAAAATTGTTATTAGGGTATATTTTATTTTTTTATTTTCTACATATTTATATATCAAATATATTAAATATCCGGTAAAATGCCATACTTATCATCGAATGCCCTGAAGGGAAGCTATAGCCACTTTCATTTATAAGCCTAAATTCGTTTGGTCTTGGTCTTTGCAATATATTTTTCAATAATATATTTAATGCTGTAGCAATAACTAGGTTTAAGCATATAGATAAGCCTATTTTTTTATTTTTTATTATTAATAATAAAATTATTGCTATCGAAATTAAGCATATTGCTCCACCAAAATTCGTTATTACTTTCGCTATTGGTGTCATAAAATCTGAAATTAGTATAGTAGAAATAATTTTATAGCCTATAATATCTGCCATCATAATTTCTTGGTTCCACACATTTTCGGCTATTGCTAAAAAACTTACTACACATATAAATAGTACTATCCATTTTACTTTAGTTTTCATAGTTTTTTCCTCTCTTTGTCGCGTTAGGGACTTTTTTTAATGCGACAAAGTGCCTAAGTTAAGAAACGTACCTAAAGCGACACTAATTCATATTGAGTTGAGCCAAGCCCTATTTCTTCTGCATAAGGAAGAATGTGTCTGCCATTTTGTCTTTCTACTCTAGCTTTGAAATGCTCTCTTCCTTCATCTTCAGAAGCCCATATTAAATCTATACATGCTTGATCAACTGCTACTGGATCTGTTGATGCTAATATTCCTATATCTTTCATGCATGGTGTTTCTGGGTTTGAATCGCAATCGCAATCAACTGACAAATTATTCATTACATCTATATATAAAATGTTTCCTTTCATATAATCTGCAACTGATTTTGCTGATTCTGCCATTGATTCTAAAAAGTCATCTTGTTTTGGTAAATTATCCCACAATTCTGATGCATTTTTTGTTGCTCCTGCTGTATGAATATATGCTTTTCCAGCTGTTGAAGCTATACCGATTGATTGATTTTTTATAACTCCTCCAAAGCCTCCCATTGCATGTCCTTTAAAATGTGCTAAATTTAATATTGAATCATAGTTTTTTAAATTATTTCCAACTATGTTTACATCTAAATGTTTTCCATTTACAGGAATTTCAAAATCTCCTTCTGCATCCATTATATCAACATTTGCAATTTTAGTAAATCCATGTTCTTCTACTGCTTTCATATGCTCTTTTGGATCCATTCTTCTTCCAGCATATGCAGTACAGCATTCTATTATGTTTGCATTTAATTTTTGAACTAAATCTTTTATTAGCTCAGGTTTTAAGTAATTATGTCCTCCCGGTTCTCCAGTAGATATTTTTACACCTACTTTTCCTTTTAATTCTACTCCTAATGCTTCATATATTTTTACTAAGCTTTCTGGAGTGATTTCTTTTGTAAAATATACTTTTGATTTTTCCATAATTTTCTAGCATCTCCTTTCTTTGCCTTTGTAATATTGAGCCGTTTGCAAAAGGCTAAATTTTTTATATTTTTTATATGATTTTTGTTATTATATCATTTACTTAAAATTATTTCCACATATTTTTTATTATAATTCTTTTTACTATAAAAAAATATTATAATGCTTTAAGTATAATTTTCATATTAACCATAATCTAATTATAATATACATTATATACTTAGTAATAAAAATGGCAAAAATAAAAAAAGAATTTGCCATTTTATTAAATTATAATATTAGTTTATATAATATACTTCAGTTGCGTTTAATTTATTTATGTACTCACAGTTTTTAAAGTTTTTAGAGTTCTTTATTACATTAAGTATATCTTCTTTTTGAACTTCATTTATAAAAATAAGTATTCCATTGGAAGTATCTATATTATTTAATATTTTTTGTATGTTTTCCATTGTATATTCAACATCTTTTGTAATATATGAATTTTCTATTATTGAAAATATCATAATATTATCAAGGAAATTGCTTGTTTGCTTGTTATATAAATATACTGCTGGAATATTCGCTTTATTTTTTATTGTTTCTATTGTTTCTTTTTCATCATAATATAATAATTCTGGTTGCATTTTAAAAATTAATGGTGAAGCTAATATTAAGCAAATGAAAATTACATACAATATACTGCTTATTTTTTTAGTTGTAACATCATTTATTAATTTATATAACAGAAACATTAAAAATACGAATATAAGTCCACATACTGGCACAATATACCTTAAAACATTCCATGGTGATGCTATTGAAGCAATTATAAAAAAGAAAATAGATGGTATATATATTAATTTTAAAATTTCTTTATTTTCTTTGCTTAACATGTTTTTTTGAAATGCTTTGTTATTTTGTTTGGTATAGCAAGATTTTTGGTTACTATCACTTGTTTTTTGGCTACAGTTAGTTGCTTTTTGGCTATAATCACTTGACTTTGAGCTACAATCATTTTGTTTATATTCACTTGATTCTTTGCTACAGTTACTTAATTTTTGTCTATGATAATACGCAATTTTTTTATAAATAAATAAACCTACAATAACTATTATAATAAAAAATAATAAGTTATTAAAACCATAATAGTTTAAATTACGTAACTGTTCTAAAATATTTAATATACTTTTATAAATATTTTCAAAATTACTTATTACACCTTGTCCTCTATATTCAAAAAACATATGCTTTATTGAATATGGAAATATAATTAGTGATGCTACACCTGATATTAACATTGTTATTGTATATTTAACTAACGCTTTAATATTTTTTTCTTTTATATATTTTATAAAGAATATTAAATACATAATAGCTATATAAAATATATAATAATAATGTGTAAGAATTCCTGCAAGTGTAGTTAAGCTTAGTGCTAATAATAATTTTGTATTAGGCTTTTGATTTTTTAGTAATTTAATATGTAAAAATATGGTTATTAAAATTTCAAGTGTTAAAAGAGAATACATTCTAATATAAATGACATTACTTACTGAGGCTAGTGTTATAGATGATAAAAAAGCTAATATCAAGGCTTTTTCCTTTTCTCTTTTTTCGCCTTCAAATAATTGCTTTAATATTAAATACATAAAAACCGTTATAAAGCAATATATTATAATATTTAATATTATTCCTGTCCATTTTGAAAAATTATCTATGCTAAATCCCATAGCAAATCTTAATAACAAATAGTAAAGTGGCGGATGAACATCATTTTTTTGATTTTCATACACTTGCTTATAACTTGCTATTTCATCTTTATTTACTGATAAGTAATCTTTATAATATTCTTTTGTATGCCAAGTATTATAAAAATCTTCATTATCTTCTATTTCAGTTTTATTGTAGCTTGCTAATCCAAAAGAATAGGCTTCATCTATGTGTATGTAGTGCTTGTTTAGTCCGTGCAAATACATATAGTATAGATTGAATTATTAGAAAAATTGCTACTACAAGTATTTCTTTCTTTTTATTGTTCATTTAATGCTATCTCCTTCTGTTTCTTCAGGGGCGTTTGTTAAATGTTTGGTAAAGCGACAGTTTGTCGCCTTTTTTTAATTTTCATTGTTAACTTGTAACATCAGTTTTGTGAATTCTGTGTTCTGTATGTTCTATGTTAACTTGTAACATTAGTTTTGTGAGTTCTGTGTTTTGTATGTTCTGTGGTAACTTGTAACATCAGTTTTGTAAGTTATGTGAATATTTTGTGAGTTCTATGTTCTATATGTTCTGTGGTAAGTTCTATGTGTAAGTTCTATGAATTCTGCAACATATGTGACAAATTTTATTACACTAATATTTTCAAGATGTGTCCCTTATGCGACATTTTGTCGCATTAAGAAACGTCCCCAACGCGACATTTTCTAATTTACTCAAGTTCAAAAGCGCCCGTATATAACTGATAATATACTCCTTTTTGTGCAATTAAATCTTCATGATTTCCTCTTTCTATTATTTTTCCATGATCTAAAACTATAATTGCTTTTGAGTTTCTAACTGTTGAAAGTCTATGGGCTATTACAAATACTGTTCTTCCATTCATTAATTTATCCATACCATCTTGAACTATTTTTTCTGTTCTTGTATCAATACTTGAAGTTGCTTCATCTAATATCATAACTGGTGGATCATTTAATGCAGCTCTTGCTATTGAAAGAAGTTGCCTTTGTCCTTGAGAAAGGCTTGCTCCGTTTCCAGTTAAATATGTGTCATATCCATTTGGAAGTCTCATAATAAAGTCATGTGCATTTGCAAGTTTTGCAGCATTTATAACTTCTTCATCTGTTGCCTTATCATTTCCATATTTTATATTTTCTTTAATTGTTCCGGTAAAAAGATTGGTATCTTGTAAAACCATTCCTAAAGATAGCCTTAAATCGTCTTTTTTTATTTTATTTATATTAATTCCATCATATCTTATTTTTCCATCTTCTATATCATAAAAGCGATTTAAAAGGTTTGTAATTGTTGTTTTACCTGCTCCTGTAGCTCCAACAAAAGCTATTTTTTGCCCTGGTTTTGCATATAAGCTAATATCTTGTAATACTAATTTATTGGGATCATATCCAAAATCAACATTATGGAGTTCTATATGTCCTTTTAGCTCAACATATTCTAGTCTTCCATCATGATGTGGATGTTTCCATGCCCATAAGCCCGTTTTTTCTTTTGTTTCTGTTAAAACTCCATTTTCATCATATTTTGCGTTTACTAATGTTACATAACCATTATCTTTTTCTGGTTCTTCGTCCATAAGATTGAATATTCTTTTTGCTCCTGCTAAAGCCATTGCTATTGAGTTTAATTGTTGAGATATTTGAGTAATTGGTCTTATGAAAGTTTTGCTAAGTTGCAAGAAGGATACTATTAAGCCAACTGTTATTCCTCCAATACCATTTACAGCTAAAATTCCTCCTACAATAGCTAAAATTATATATTGCACATTTCCTAATGCTCCTAAAGTTGGCATTAAAATATTGGCAAATTTATTTGCATTATATGCGTGTTTACATAGTTCATCATTTATTTTATCAAATTCTTTTTCTGCAATTTCTTCATGGCAAAATACTTTTATTACTTTTTGCCCATTAATCATTTCTTCTATATATCCATTTATTTTTCCTACGAATTCTTGTTGTTTTATAAAGTTTTTAGCACTTCTTGAAGCTATATATTTTGTAATCATTAGCATTACTACTAATGATGTTATTACTACTAAAGTTAAATATATATTTGTTACTACCATTCCTAGAAAAACAGCTATAATGGTTATGGCAGATGCAAACACCTGTGGAATAGATTGTGAAATCATTTGATTTAAAGTATCTGTATCATTGGTATAATGGCTCATAATATCTCCATCTGTGTTTGTATCAAAGTATTTTATAGGAAGTTTTTGCATTTTTTCAAACATTTCATCACGAATTATTTTTAGTATTCCTTCTGAAATTCTAACCATTAATCTACTGTATAATAATCCTGCTATAATTCCTACTACATAAATAATAATCATTACTCCTATTGCTTGCATTAAGCCTGTAAACACTGGATTTTCTACTCCTATTAATGGTGTAATGTAATCATCTATTAATACTTGTAAAAATAAGGAACCCATTACTCCTGAAACTGTAGTTAAAACTATACATATACATACTATTATAAAAGTTGCTTTATAATTTGCTGTTATATATTTAAATAACCTTTTTATAACTTGCATGTCAAACTGTGGCCTTTTTCTTTTGACTTGTTCTTCTTTTATTTGACCATTTCTTTTGGCTTGTTTTTCGTCAATTTTGCCATTTTTCTTTGCCTTTTCTGTTTGGGGCTTATTATTCTTCATCGCTATTTCCCCCTTTCGACTGTGATGTATAGACTTCATTATAAATTTTATTGGTTTTCATTAGCTCTTCATGTGTTCCTACTCCATTTATTTCGCCATTTTCCATTACTATTATTTTATCTGCATCTTGTACAGATGAAATTCTTTGAGCTATAATCAATTTTGTTATATTAGGTAATTCTTCTTTAAAAGCTTTACGAATTAAACTATCTGTTTTAGTATCTACTGCACTGGTAGAATCATCTAATATTAATATTTTTGGATTTTTTAGAAGAGCTCTAGCTATGCAAAGCCTTTGCTTTTGCCCACCAGATACGTTAGTTCCGCCTTCTTCAATATATGTATCATATTTATTTTCAAATTGGCTTATAAATTCATCTGCTTGTGCCTGTTTACATGCTCTTACTATTTCTTCATCTGTTGCATTTTCATTTCCCCAACGCAAATTTTCCTTTATAGTTCCTGAAAATAGTACATTTTTTTGTAAAACCATTGCTACTTGATTTCTTAAAGCTTTTAAATCATAGTTTTTAACATCTATTCCACCAACTTTTAATGTTCCTGTTGTAACATCATATAGCCTTGGTATTAATTGAACTAAGGTTGATTTTGAGCTACCTGTACCACCTATTATACCTACTGTTTCTCCTGATTTTATATCTAAATTAATATTTTTTAAACATAATCTGTTTTTATCATTTACATAACTAAAGCTTACATTTTCAAATTGTATGCTTCCATTAGGTACTTCTTCTATAGGATTTTCCTTGTTTTTTAAGTCACTTTCTTCATTTAATATTTCAACTATTCTTTCTGCTGATGCTCTTGATATCATTATCATAACTAAAACCATAGATAGCATCATAAGAGATGTTAGTATTTGCATAGCATACGAAATTAAACTTGTAAGTTCTCCTGTTGTTAAAGAAGTATTTATTATTGCCATTCCTCCAAACCATGAAAGAAGCACAATAACTAAATTTATAGAAAATTGCATTAAAGGATTATTTAATGCTACCAATTTTTCTGCTTTTGAAAAATCTTTATAAATTTCATTTGATATATTTTCAAATTTGTTTATTTCTTTTTCTTCTGTTACAAATGATTTTACAACTCTTATTCCTTTTACATTTTCTTCTACTACTGCATTTAACTTATCATATGTTTTAAATACTCTTTCAAATATTGGATGTGCCTTTGTTGCTATAAAGTATAAACCTAGTGCTAAAATTGGTATGGCAACTAAAAATATTAATGCAAGTTTAGCATTAATAACAAAAGCCATTATTAATGAAAATATAAGTAAAAGTGGTGCTCTTACTGCTATACGAGTAATCATTTGAAAGGCCATTTGTACATTCATAATATCGGTTGTGTGTCTTGTTATTATACTTGCTGATGAAAATTTATCTATGTTAGAAAAAGAAAATTTTTGTACATTATAAAACATATCTTTTCTTAAATTTCTTGCAAAACCATTAGAAGCTTTTGCTGCAGTTCTACCAGCTAATATGCCAAATATTAGAGATGCTATTGCACATAAAATTAAGGCTGCTCCTACTTTGTATATAACTCCTACATCGCTTTTATTAATTCCATTGTCTATTAAAATTGACATTAAAAATGGAATTATAACATCTAAAATAGACTCTACTGATACTAGTAGAGGTGTTACTATTGTAACTTTTTTATTATCTCGAATTGATTTCATTAAAGTTTTTATCATTGCTTTTCTCCCTTTGCTTGAATCAAATTTTTCATTTTATAGAAATTACATTTTTTAATGCAATTTCCATAAAAACAAGGTTAATGTTTCTTATTTATATATTCTTCTAATTATATTTTTGTAAACTTATAACTTTTCCAATGGTATGTTGATTTCTATAAGCTCATAAATTTTTCCATGTGATATTATTTTTTATAAGCTTATAATTTTTTCCATGTGATGTTTTCTTTTATAAACTTATAATTTTTTCCCATGTCATGTTTTCTTTTCCAAAGTGTCCATAATTAGTTGTTTGCTTATATATTGGCTTTTTCAAGTCTAAATAATTAATAATTCCCTTTGGTGATAAATCAAATTTATTTTTAACTAACTTAGCAATTTCTTCTTCTGGAATTTTTGAAGTTCCAAAAGTATCTATGCAAATAGATAAAGGCTGTTCCATTCCAATTGCATAAGATATTTGAATTTCGCATTTTTCTGCAAGATTGTTTGCTACAATATTTTTAGCAATATGGCGTAGCATATAGGCTGCTGATCTATCTACTTTACTTGCATCTTTTCCTGAAAAAGCACCTCCACCATTTCTGCCATATCCACCATATGTATCTACAATTATTTTTCTACCTGTTAAGCCTGTATCCCCAAGAGGTCCACCTATTACAAACCTTCCTGTTGGATTTACATATATTTTAGTATTTTCATCTAAATACTTTGCTGGAACTACAGCTTTAATTACTTTTTCTGTAATATCTTTCTTCATTTGCTCCAAACTTGCTGTTTCTAAATGTTGATTAGATATTAAAATAGTTTCTATTCTTTTTGGTTTATTTTCTTCATATTCTACTGTAACTTGTGTTTTTCCATCTGGTCTTAAATATGGAATTTCTTTTGTTTTTCTAACTTCTGTTAGTTTTTTTGCTAATTTATGCGCCATATTTATTGCAAATGGCATATAATTTTCTGTTTCATTACTTGCATATCCAAACATAATGCCTTGATCTCCGGCACCGCCTACATCAACGCCCATAGCAATATCTGGGCTTTGAGTTGTTATATTTACATCTATATTGCAAGTTCTATAATCTATGTCTGTTTTTTCGTTATCATAACCTATTTCTTTTAAAACATTTCTTGCAATTTCTTCTACATTTATTTTTGCAGTTGTTGTAATTTGACCTGCTATTGTAATTCTATTTTTAGAAGCAAAGGTTTCAACTGCTACTCTTGAATTTTCGTCTTGTTTTAGACATTCATCTAATATGCTATCTGATATATAATCACATATTTTATCTGGATGTCCTTCTGTTACACTTTCAGATGTAAAATAATAATTTTTCATATATATAACTTCCCTTCTTTAGTCAAAAGAACTCAATTTACCATATAATTTTACTAAAAAAATATTAATATTTCAACATTTTTTGCTTATTTTCAACAAAAATTAAAAGAACAAATTAAATTACTTTTTTTATTAAAGTTTTATTAATTTGCTCTTACTTTTTTATTTTGTAATTACATAAGTGCTATTTTATTTGCATTATTTCTTCTTTTGTTAAACCAGTAAATTTTTCGATAATATCTATTTGCATTTTTTCTTTTAACATTTTTTTAGCAATTTCTAATATTCCTTCTGCTTTCCCATCTCTTCTTGCTTCATACATCAATTGCTCTTGATCCATTCTTTCTAGTTCTGCTTTTAAAGCCATTCTTCTTAGTATATCATCTTGGCTTATTTTTTCCAATTCATCCTTTGCTTCTTTTATATTTTCATTGTTCTTCATAATATTCGCTACCTCCTTATTTTCGGGGTTTTCTAAAAACATCATCCATTGTAGCATTTCATTTTGTTTGTTCTTTTCATATTCTTTTATAGCCTTTGGTAGTTCAATTATATCAATTTGTAAATATGGTGTCAATATCTTTTTTAAATATTCTTCTTCTCGTATTTGCCACTTTGTATGACTTTTTGTTATTTCTTTAAAATCTTCTATTTCATCATCTAATATTATTATACTTATTGTCTTTTTTAAACAACTATATTTATCGCCTATTTGTAAATTCGCTGCATACACTTTTGCCCAGTAATATAAAAATCTTTCTAACATTTTTTCATGTGAACTTAGCTGTATTTCTATATCACATTCTATGTTATCATTTATTACTGCCCTTAAATCTAGTCTGCCATTTTTATCTTCTGTATTTTCATTTAATAAATCTTTGCTTTTATCTAATTCTAGGCTATGTACTTTTATATTTAGTATGTCTTCTATTAGTGCCTTAGTTATACTTTCTTTTCCTCTTGTAAATAATGCTTGAAATACTACATCGTTTTTAGGTTGTAATATTTGCTTTTGTTCTTTTGTTTCTTCTGTTATTTGCTTCTTTGTCATATTATTCTATTCATTCCTTTCGAGGAGATACAAAAACTGATTAATATTTTTAGTTTTCTCTCCATTTATTAAATTTTATATTATTATACAAAAGGCAAATTTAATAAACATTTTTCAAAACTATTACACTAAAATTATTTTTCACTGAATTATTAAAGAAATAAATTTATTTTTCACATAAAGTTATTTTAAAAATAATAAATACATTTGAAATAAATTAATTTGATATTAATTATATGTTCTGTTTCAAAATTACTAAAAAAAATAATTGTAATTATTAAAAATGACTTTTGAATAAAATATAATACTTTTATTATATTAAATTATTATTTATATTGCAATAAAAATCGTACGTCAAATTTCGACATTTCGAATATCAATTTTTTAGCAACATATTAGTTATAAATAAAAAATAACTTTAATATATTAAAAATAGGTGATTTTTCAAATGTTAATTAAAAGTATAAAATTATCTAAAAAACAAATTTTATTAATTAGTATTTTGCTATTACTAATTATTTTTATAATATTTGGATTTTTAATTGTTCGAAAATACGGTTTTTCAGCTTTCTTTAGCAGTAATAAAAAAATGAATAATATTTTTAAAAACAACAATAATGAAGTTATAGAAAGCCCTGAGCAAAATAATTTCGAAATATCACAGCAGAATACTGTTAGCTCTGAAAATATATTATTAGAATTAGAGCAGAATAACGTTAATTCTGAAAATACATTATTAGAATTAGGGCAGAATAATGTTTATTCTGAAAATATAATTTCTAATGACTCAAATGATACTAAAAAAGATACAAGTTACATTAAATGGTTTGAATTTAATGTAAGTTACGATGTTCTGCAAAAAACTTCTAGTTTAGATATTTCTTCTCATTCTAAAAATGAAGATGTAAAATATAATTGGATTGAACTTATTTCTTACTTAGCCTGCAAATATGGTAATGATTTTTCTAAATTTAAGCAAAAAGATTTAGATACTATTGTTTCACGCCTTAAAAATGGCGAAACTATTGAAAATATTACAAAAGATATGAAAAATTATTCTTATTATTATGAAGGTTATGATGCTGTTTTATCACAATTTATAGGCGAATATTATGCTGCAAATGTAGAAAGTTCTTTTGATAAAGTTTACGGAGTTAAAGCTTTTCACCCTTTAGCTCAAGGTTACAGTTATTCACATTATGATGACTTTGGAAATTCTAGGTCTTATGGCTATAAAAGATTACATTTTGGAAATGATTTAATGGGGAGTATTGGTACTCCGGTAATAGCCGTAGAATCTGGCTATATAGAGGCTGTTCGGTTGGAACCAATATGGTGGATGGAGAATTGGTATTAGAAGTTTTGATAAAAAGCGCTATTATTATTATGCACATTTAAGAAAGGGGCAGCCTTATGCTGAAGATATTTATGAAGGTAAAATTGTTCAAGCTGGAGATGTAATTGGATATCTTGGTATGACAGGATACAGTACCAAAGAAGATACTAATAATATAAATGTTCCTCATTTACACTTTGGCATTCAATTAATTTTTAATGAAGTACAAAAAGATGGTCCTAATCAAATTTGGGTTGATGTATATAATTTAGTTGATTTTCTAAAAAAGAATAGAAGCACTGCTATTATGAATAATAGTGAAACTAAAGATTACATAAGAAAGTATGACATAATAGACCCTATTGTACCAGAATGATATTTTATTTGTGTTGCTTTGGTCTATAAATTGTAAAACTTATAGACCAAAACCAATTTATTGCCAATCTTATATCATAATTTGTTGTGTATTTTATATAATAATCTCTTCCATATTTTATATAATAATCTCTTGCGTATTTTATATAATAATTTCTTGAATTTCTTGCCTTTTTTATAACATTTTCTTATTTTACATCATACCAATTCTCAGCTTCTGATACTTCCACTTCTAACGGAACCTCTAGCTTTCTTGCATTTTCCATACAGTCTTTTAAAATTTGCTTTACTTTTTCTTTTTCTTCTATTTTGCATTCTATTAACAATTCATCATGAATTTGAAGAATTATTTTTGCATTTAATTTTTCTTCTTCCAATTTATTAAATACTTTTATCATTGCTATTTTCATAATATCTGCTGCTGTTCCTTGTATAGGCGTATTCATTGCTGCTCTGGAGCCAAACTGTCTTACCATATAATTGTTAGAAGAAAGCTCTGGAATATATCTTCTTCTATGGAATAAGGTTTCTACGTAGCCTTTTTCCTTTGCCTCTTCTACAATATCATCCATAAACTTTTTTACTCCACTGTATTTTTCTAAATATTGTGTAATATACTCATCTGCTTTTTTTCTACTTATTTTTAATTGCTCTGCTAAACCAAATCCGCTGATGCCATATACTATTCCAAAATTAACTGCTTTGGCTGCTGTTCTTTGTTCTTTAGTAACTTCTTCTAATGGAACATCAAATACTTTTGAAGCTACTTGTTTATGAATATCCTCATCATTCATAAAAGCATTCTTCATATTGCTATCACCTGAAATATGTGCTAATATTCTTAATTCTATTTGTGAATAATCTGCATCAATAAAAATATATCCTTTTGTTGCTTTAAATGTTTTTCTAATTTGCTTTCCAAATTCCATTCTTGTAGGAATATTTTGTAAATTAGGCTCTGCTGAGCTTATTCTACCTGTTGCAGTAATAGTTTGATGGAAACATGAATGTATTTTTCCTGTTTGTGAATTTATATATGGTATTAATCCTTCTACATAAGTAGAATTTAATTTTACTAAACTACGATATTCTAAAATTTTATCTATTACTGGGTGTTCTGGTCTTAATTTTTCTAAAATATCAACATCTGTAGAATAACCTGTTTTTGTTTTTTTGTATACTGTTAACTTTAATTTTTCAAATAAAATATTTCCAAGTTGTTGGGTAGAATTTATGTTAAATTCTTCACCGCATAAGTCGTAAATGCTTTGTTTTAAAGCATTTATTTCTTCTTTTAATGTATTTCCAAAAGTTGTTAGTTCTTCTTTATCTGCATATATTCCTTCATATTGCATACTTCCTAGAACTTTTACTAATGGCATTTCTATATTGTTAAATAATTCTATTGAATTTGATTCTTCTAATTTTTTTAGCATTACTTCTTGCATTTTTGCAATAGCATATACGCTTATAGAGTTTTTATATTTTTCAAAGTCTAAATTAGAAGCTTCTGTTTGAAATAGTGTTAGTTGTGTTTCTTTATTTTCTTTTACTCCCATTATTTCTAAATATTGTGAAATATCTATATTTAAGTATTGAAGTGCTAATTCTTCTAATTTATAACTGTTGTTAGTTGGATTTAGGTCATAAGCTGCAATTTCTGCATCAAAGAAAATTCCATCTTCTTTTATACCAATTTGCCTAAAAAGTACATAGTCTTCACTTAATTGGTATCCATATTTTAATATTTCCTTGCTTTCTAAGATTTCTTTAAAATAAGAATTCAAAATTTCTTCATTGCTTTTTATTTCATAATTGTTTTTTAATTCATAATTGCTGTTTATTTCTTCATTGCCATTTATTTCATATTTGAATTTTACTTCATAAACTTTATTAGTGCAATAAATATAAATTGCATTTATTATTTTATGAATGGCTTTTTCATCTTCCTTATTTGAAGCTTTTTTATCTAACAAATAATATAACCTTTTTTCTTCTTTTATTTTTTGTATTAATTCTTCAAGTTTTTGTTTTTCTTCAGGAGATATTGTTTCTATTTCAAATAAATTTTCTAAGTTTTGCGTGTTTTCAATATGTGTTTCACCTTGCAAATTAAAACGCTCAATAAATCTATTAAAATTTAATTCTTTAAATAGTGCAAATACTTCTACTTTATTCCATTCTTTTATTTTAAAATCTTCTATTTCTTCTTCTATAGGAACTTCTAAATTTATAGTGCCTAAAGTTTTAGAAAGCTCAGCTAATTCTTTATTTTCTACTAACTTTTCTAGTGTTTTTGGCTTTAAGTCTGTTTCATTGTTTTCAATAGCATTGTATAAATTTTCAATGGAATGGTATTTCTTTATTAGATCTAATGCTGTTTTTTCCCCTATGCCTGGCACACCGGGAATGTTATCAGAAGTATCGCCCATTAAACCTTTTACATCTATTAATTGTTTTGGTGTAACTCCATATTTCTCTATTACTGCTTTTTTGTCAAAAGTATCAACTTCTGTTTTTCCTGCCTTTGTATGTGGTATACGTACTTTTATTTTTTCAGAAGTTAATTGGAAGGTGTCTCTATCTCCTGAAACAATAGTAACATCTAAACCTTTTCTTTCTGCTTTTTTACTTATTGTTCCTAATATGTCATCTGCTTCATAGCCTTCTTTTTCTATAATTTTAATATTCATAGCTTTTAAAATATCTTTTACAATAGGCATTTGTTCTGCTAATTCATTAGGCATACCTTTTCTATTTGCCTTATATCCTTCGTAAAGTTTATGCCTTGCGGTTGGAGCTTTTAAATCAAAAGCAACCATTAAATATTGTGGTTCAATATCTTCTAATACTTTAAATAAAATTGCCAAAAAGCCATATACTGCGTTTGTATATTTTCCATCGCGTGTTGTTAGCATTTTTGTACCCATAATTCCATAAAATGCCCTATTTAATATACTGTTTCCATCAATTAACACAATTTTATTCATAATTAATATCATTCCTTCTAATGCATAGTTCTGGTTTAAAAATTAAATTTCAAATGATGTTTGACAACTAAAAAATTGTAATTATTTTTCAACCTTTTCCCTTATGTTTTTAATTTTAATGTGCCCAATTATTTTTAATAAAACCTATTTATTTTTTCTACGTTTTCTTATTATAACAAATATTACAGTTAAAAATACTATTCCAACAATTGCTCCTATAATTATAGGCATATTTCTTTCTATATTTGTTTGTTCTTTTCCAAATGGTGGCATAACTATTACGTCAATTGCTTTATCTGATAAAGTATATCTAGCAGATGCCCCTGAACCTACATCAAAGCTAGTGTAACATGTTGCAGAGTTAGAAAATATTGCATCTTTCATCATTTCTGGAGTAATTACAGTGCTTAATACTAATTTAATTTCATTATCTGTTACCCTAGTCATTAGTCCATTTCCTGCATCTTGCCAACCATAATCGCTATTTGTTTTTGAAGAATCCGTTATTAATTTTTCATTTGCTCTAAATACTAATTTTGCATCTTTTTCATCTCTAATTGTATTTTCATAAATGTCGCCACTACCATAAAGTGCAACTCTAGATGTTGTAAAAACATATTCAATTTTTAAGGTTGCACCATAAATTAATTCTTCATCTACGAATAAAGTAATGCTGTTGTTAGTTACCATAGAAGTTTTGTTTACTTTTGGTATAATTGTAGATTCATTAACCATATATTGTTTAATATATTCTAAAACAGCAAATTCTAATTGAGTTTGAACATTTGATAAACTTAAATAAGCAATTTTTAACTCGTATATTTCTTTCGTTAAATTTTTTATATTAGAATTGTCCTCTGGTACGTCAATAAAAATACCATACATTGCTATCATTCGTTCGCCTAAATCTTTTAAAAGAGTATTTGAATTCACACATATATTGCTATTATTAATTCCATTTGAAATAATAACTATTTCTTGTACTAATTCATTATTTCTTGAGCCATCATTTGGTTCCATATTATTGTAAGCAATAGTAAGAGCATCTTCTAAAGTTTGATTGCTACTTGCTTGTAGATTATTTACAGAATTTTTTATATCATCTTTTGAAGATTTCCATACATTTTGAGTTACATCTGGAACACTACTTCTTCCTGCTATTTCAGTATCTGAAAGATCATTAAATGGAATTACTCCCATTTTAATTTTATCAGGTGCAGTAGGATATAAGTCACTATATACTTTATCAATAAAACCGTTTACTGCATTTTTCTTTTCAGTTAAACCAGTTTTAGTATCTATAATAAATATTAAATTTAAGTTTTTATAATTAGTGGGAGTTAAGGTTGCAACATCTGGTGTTGCATTTTTACTTACTGCCAAATCATATAATACAGTTCCATCAGCCAAGGTTAGGTTAATAGCACTAACTTCTTTTGAAAATCTAATAGTATTACAAATTGCATCTACCTTATTTGGCACAAAAATAGTTATGTTAGTTATTATTAATATTAAACAAAAAATAAATTTTACTACCTTTTTCATATTTTTCTCCTTTTATTTGTAAATTAAAATACTATGAAAGCCATAATTTTTAATAGAATGACCACTATGATTTGAAAAATCAAATAAACCTGAATATTTTCCTCTGTCATATCCTCCACTTCTTAAAAAAAAGCCAACATTTTTTTGTATGTAAATTGATGTTTCTCCAAACCATGAATTATATCCAGTTCCTAATTTTGATGTTTCTGCTATAGCATCTCCATAAACCATTTTATTTGCCTTATAATCACTTTCTGTTTCATTAGTAGAAGCTTTATAAACAGTATAATATTTTGTGCTTGATTGATTTTGCATCATAGATTCTGCATAAAAATTTCCTAATTCTGGATTTATAGAAGCAATATATCCTGCTGTATATTCACTAGCTCCACCATTCATATCATATACACCATATAAATTACCTGTTGTACTACCTAATTTTCCTTCTTTTGTATACCATGCATATGATTTTTCATTGTATGAATCTTTTAGCATTTCTTTTGTTTCATCTATTATATTTGGACCTGCGTTTACATTATTTCCTGCATAACCTGTTATTGTTTCTATTCCATATGCTGTTTCTGGTAAAGCAATATTATTAATTGTTACTTTCGTTCCATTTCTTCCATATTTACTATGTGCTAAATAAGTAACTGCACCCCATTCACTGTTTTTTGTTAAATGACTATCCACTGTTTCAGGTAAGCCATACGGATTTCCGTTTTCCGGGTTAAACTTTTTGATAAATCATACATTTCTCCTACTTCTACATTATTATAGGAATAAGTTTTTCCCATGAATACAGGATATGTCATATAAGTTTCATTACCTTTAATTTTTCCAAATACATTTTCAGTATCTCTTTTATAATGTACATTTGTATTTACACTTTTTACATCTTCTGAAGCCGTATTTTTTTGCTGTGCAAAGCCTGCCTCAAATTTTGAAATCCAAATACCTGATATTTCTTTATCCCATTCTCCATTTGCATAACCAGTGTTTGCCCCATTTTGAAAAGCTGGATGAACAGTATAACCTAAGGTTGTTACATCTTGTCCTTTTTCATTGTAATTTGTTGTTCCTACTAAAAACATTACATCTATTTTTCCTACGTTTTCTTCTTTATTCCAGTCAATTTTATATGCGTATCGTGGAATCCAAACCCACATACTTCCATCTTCTGTTATAACATTAGCCCATTTGCTAGTGCCTCCATTTTCAGTAGTTCCTGATTGTGCGGTATAATTATACCATATTCCTTCCTTTTGCTCTGCTTCTGTTAGAATATTTGGCTTTTCTTTTCCTTCCTCAAAAGTAATTGCCTTCATTCCATTTGCTAAACTAGGTGGATTTACAGTTTGTCCTTCTTTAAAATACACTACTGGTTCTTTTTTGTTACTTACTTCTTCTTTTTCATTTAAACGTGTTTTTAAAAATAAAACTCCTCCTACACATATTACTAAAATAATTAATAAAACAATTAATACTTTTTTCATAATATTTATCTCCTTAAATTAGTGTGTTACTAAATTATTTATATATACTATATTTATATTAATATATGTTGTTTTTTCATTATTATAAATTTAAGTTATTTTTGATGTTATTTAAATATTTATAGCAATAATATATATTTAATTTATAATACCTATCTTATCCTTTTCTACATTTTCTATTATAAGTTTTATTAGCTTGAAATTTTATATATTTTTCATCTATTTCTATTATCTTTCCAGCAAATAGCCCGCCATACTGTAATCTTCAACACTTTCGTTTGTTTCATCATAAGTAACCGATATTCTTGTTAATATAAGTAGTTTATTACTATCTATTTGTATTTTATTTATATTTTCAAAATTATCTTGTAATGTATATCCATATTGCATATATTCTTTAATTTTTTGTGATATATTAGCATATATTCTTTCATTATTATCTAAAGTAATTAATTCTAAATTTCCGAATACTTTTTCTATACTTCCTTGGTTTGACCTATAATTTGATAAGGTTATTATATATAAATTGCTGTATCCTGATATATTCAAACTTTTTTCATTAATATATGCATTAATATGTTGACTTGTTATATTACTTTCAGTAACACTTGATTTTCTAAAATTTATTATTTCATTTTTTTCACTTGGTGTTAATAGATTATTTATTAATTTTTTTCCTTCATCTCTAGCATTCAAATAATAATATGCACCATATATTTTTTGCTTTTCTTCTTCTGTATATGCCACTTTTTCTTTAAACATTTTTAAATTATTATATTGACTCCTTATTGATACCTTATACATATTTATATAAGGGAAAATTATTGAAATTACTGTAAGTGCTATAAATACTAATATTACTTTTCCTATTTCTTTTTTTCTTATTTTTATTATTGTGTAAATAATTTCAAAAATTATTAACATTATGCACAAATATCTACTTTCTGTAAAACCATTATTTAGTATTCTTACACCTATTGAATATATTTGTAAAAAAATAAATGGTATAAATAATTTTGGAAGTAAATTATTTATTTTATCTAGTGTTGTATCTTCTTTAAAGTTTTCTATCATTGTCCATATTGGACAACCTAATATGAACAAAGCTGCAAGTATTCTAAATATTTGATTTGAAGGCATGTTCCTTAGTATAATAATTTTTATTATATACATATAAATTATTGCAAATGCAATTATTACCAGTGTTCCTAAAACATATTTTATAACTACTTTTGAAAATTTTGAGTTTTTTTCTTCTATATTGTATAAAGAATATAAAAGTGTTGGTATATAATAAAGGCCAAGTATTAGTATTTCTATTCTTGCAAGTAAGGTATACCTGCTTCCATTTAGTATTAAGTAAATAAATACTGCTGTTACAATTGCGCTTCCTAGCGCAAGTATTCCATATATAATGCTTGTTTTTAGTACATTTACAAAAACTGATGTTACATATTGTTCAAAGGTTTTTCCACTTTTTTTGTAATTAAAATATACTGATAAGCTAAATACAGATACCATACCACAAACAAGTAATTTTTCAATCCAATCTATTATGCTTCTAGATAGCATTTTTTCTATAACATTAGTCCATACTGAAATGCATGTAAATACTAAGGCTACAACGGCTGAAATTATGTAACCCGCTGTTTTTTTATTTTTTTCTTTCGATATGGTTTCAGTTAAGAAAGTTCCATTTGCAAATATTAAACCAAATAGCAATATATGGTTAAAAGCAAATTCACTTATAATATTTTGTTCTAAATCTATAACATAAATTAAGGTTATAATTAATATTGTTATTATTGTTAGTGGAAATTTTTCTATAGATTTTTTTAAAGTTTCATAAAGAGTGCTTACTTTTCCTATTACTTTATTCATTTAATTCCTCCATATGGATATTTTTTCATATGTTATATTTATTCCTAAATTTGTAATTTTTTAGTATATTTTTTTATTTTTAATTTCTTCTTAGTATTTTTCTTTTTTAATTTATAATTTTTTTCTTAATATATTTTTTAACATTGTATCATAATAATTTTTATTTTTCTATACAAAAGAAGAAATAAAATACTTTTCCATTTCCTTTTTTTCAATTGGTTTTGAATAATAATATCCTTGAATAATATCACATTTTAAATTTTTTATAAATTCACATTGTTCTTTTGTTTCAACACCTTCTACCACAATTTCGGCTTCTAACATTTTTGCAATTAAAACCATATAATTTATAATATTTTTATTGCTATTATAATTTGCTTTATCAACAAATATTTTATCTATTTTTACTACATCTATTGGTAATTCTTGTAGTACTGCAAGTGACGAATAACCTGTTCCAAAATCATCCAATGAAATTTTAAAACCATATGATTTAATTTCATTTACTATTTTTACTACATCTATACTTTTATCAATAGTAGCACTTTCTGTTATTTCTAATTCAATATTATTTTTATTTACGTTATATTTATCTGCAATTTTAATATATTCTTCTATGAAATTTTCATTAGTAAAATGCCCTTTTGAAACATTTACTGAAATTCTTAAATCTACATCAAATTCTTCCTTCCAATAGGCTAAATCTTTGCAAACTTGTTCAAAAATATATAAATCTAATTTTAAAATAAAATTATTTTTTTCAAATAAAGGAATGAATTCATTTGGCATTATAATTCTATCTTTTTTATACCATCTTACTAAGGATTCTGCCCCTGCTATTTTTTCAGAATCTGTAAAAAATTTCGGCTGATATATTATTTTAAATTCTTTATTCTTTAAAGCCTCTTCCATAGAATTTTCTAATTCTTCTTCAGCTATAGCTGACTTTTCAAGTGTTTCATCAAACATATAATAATAATTGTTATATTTTCCTTTTATTTGTTCACGTGCAATATAAGTTTTATCTAAAATTTTGCTAATATCAGTATCTTCTTTTTTTATTTTATATACACCAATTGAAATATTTAAATGCATTTTTATATTGTCTACTTTAATCATTGAAACATTATTATATATTTTTTCTAATACTTTTTCTATATTATTATCGCATTCAAGCATAATTCCAAAAACATCACTATATAGCCTACAAGCAATATTCTTTTTAGGCAAAATCTTTTTTAAATTTTCACCTAAAATATTCAAAAGTTTATTACAAAATTCATACCCATACAAATTATTAATAGCTTTAAATTTGTTAATATCAAGTGTCATTATATATTTATTTTCTTTTAAAGAATTTAAAAATATTGTACTATTTTCTCTGAAATAATTTTCATTTCCAAGTAATGTAACAGGATCTACATATGCTGCCTTATATAACTTGCGATTTTTCATTTGGTTTGATATATCAATATAAACACAAATTGCAACAATTATGCAGTTTACAGCGACACATACTCCAAGAGTTATTATAATAAACTGATTTAATTCATCTGCCATAGCACTTGCAGGAACAATACTTACAACATACCAATCATTTATTCCAATATTTTCATAATGAACAAAATATGTATCTTTACCAAGTGTTATATCAAAAGTTGCAGTACTCTTATTTTTTACATTATCCCTCATTTGATTAACTTTAGTTAATTTTTCATTATCTGTTAAATTGTATTCTTTTATAATATAATTATACAAATTAACATTATTTTCTTTTATTAAATCAAAGGAATCTATTAATACTTCTCCATCATTATTAATTAAATATGTTCCACCAAGTCCATTATATAATCTTCTTAGTAAAATTTCTTTATAATCTTTTGTATAAACCGTTGCAAATAAAACCTTTTCTTCACCGTTTAAGTAAAATGCTTTTGAATATATATTTATTTGAGCATCTGAAATTGTACTTTTTCTATTTTCTGATAAATAAACCTCATCAAAATTAAAAAATTCATTTGTAATTGGATAATTTTTTACAATATGACCATCGCTTGTTGTTCCATTTCCATTTCTATCTAAAATAGCAAGTCTAGTAAAATGGTAATTTTCTAAATCATCTGAATAATTCTCATAAATTTCTGCTTCACTTGAAAAATGACCTCTATTTATAGTATCTACCATAGTTTCAACAATTTTCATTTGTTCAGTTATAGAAATATTAAGTTGTGCTACGGTTTGTTTACCAAGTTCCGAAATTGTTGTATATATATTTTTATAAGTTAAATCTTTAATATAATTAAATGCAATAATTGATAATATAGCAATAATAATAAATATCGGTAATATCCATTTCAAATTTAACTTATAACTTTTAAAATTAATATAATTATACTTTTCTTTCATTCTTTAGTATTTCTCCTTTACTAATTAATATATTTTTTTATATAAGTAATCACATTGTTCTTCGATTATATCTCCGTCTATAAAAGCACTATTTATTGAGCCTTGTAATTCATTTATTAAACAATCTAAATAAGATACATTATTTTTTATTCCTTCTTTTAATTTTTCTAAATCTTCTTCTAAATATTTTGGTAGGCATTTTTCTAAAATATTTTTATTATAATTCTTATTATTCATCTTTAATCTCATTCCTTCTTAATGCACAAATCTAATTAGAAAAAAATTGCAATTATTTTCCAATCTTTCCTTCTAAAAACAATATTAAAGCTTTTTTGTGCATGACTACTCTAATCTTACTCCATTAAAATTATACCTTTTGTTGTTGGGTTTATTAGTTTTATAAAATTTACTGCATCTTCTCTTGTTCCTACTATACTTCCATAATGTATTGGTACGGCTATTTTAGGTTTTATTTCATTTATAAGATTTGCCGCTTCTTTAAAATTCATTGTATATTTTCCACCTACTGGAACAAATGCAACATCACATTTAACTGCTTTGTTTTCGGGAGTTAAGTCTGTATCTCCTGCAATATAATACCTGCAATTATTTATTTCTATAATATAACCTACCCATTCATTTTCCTTTGGATGAAACATTTTATTTATATTATAAGCTGGTATTGTTTCAAATTTAATACCATTTGCCATATAGGTTTGATTTGGTTTTACGGTAATTATATATTCTTGTTTAAATCCTTTTTCTAATGCTTTGGGCAATAGTTTTTCTGGTATTACTATTATGGTATCGTCTTTATATACTTTTTCTATATCTTCTTCCGAATAATGATCATAATGGTCATGTGTTATAAATATAATATCTGCATCATTATACTCTTTTTCTATTTTAAATGGATCTATATATATTACTTTTTCTTTATTTATTCTTATACTACTATGGTATAATACTTGTATATTTTCTAACATAATTTTTCTCCTTATTTTTTTACTTTCTATTATTTTCTTCTACCATATCACTTATTTCTTTCAATTTCATTATTTATTATAGAAAACTTAAAGAATATATGTCATTCTATTTTTAATAGCTTTAAGTGTATTAGACATTTATAGCAACAATATAGTTTTGATTTATAATAGCTATCTTGTCTTTTTCTACGGCACCAATTGTACTTTTATTAGCTTGAAATTTAATATAATTTTCATCTATTTCTATTATTTTTCCAGAAACTTGTTTTACTCCACCAGTTCCCATTGCTGTTCCAGCTCCAGTAACTGTTATTATATAATCTTTATTTAAATATTCATTTAATATCTTTAACATATAAACACCTCCAATGCAATAATATATTAAGACCACAAAATTCTATTGTAACTTTTTAATATCCTCTCCCATAATTTCAAGATAATCTTTTTCGGCTTGTGTTAGATGAGATTTCATATATTTATCATATTCTTTATGTGCCTTTTCTAATGCTTTTTCATGCGAAATTGTTCCTGCTCCATTCAAAATGTCTTTATGAGTCATTGTTAAAAATCCATCTAATTCTTTTATCCAATCTTTCATTGTCATAGGATGC
>CANRKF010000017.1 GCA_947631145.1 uncultured Clostridia bacterium
AATATAATTTCTACTTTTATTCGTTAAAAAGTATAAATTTTGGCTTATTTGAGTTACAATTTATACAAAAAATATTAAACTAAATATTACATAGCAGAAAATCAAGTAAAATTGAAAATTTTTATTCAGATTTCAGTGCCCTTAGGCTATATAAACTTAATAGACTGTTCACCTTTGAATTAATACTTGAAATTTATGTAAAACACTTGTATAATATGAGCATATAAGTAATACCTTAACTATTACTTAATTCCTGTATTCACTAAATAGTGAGAGGAAAACCTCTGCTGTTAGTTTCATTATATAAAAAAATACATCTTAGGAGGGAGAAAAAAATGAGTTTTTTTGTAAGAAAGTATGTAGTTACAGATTACCACGGAAGAAAGCATTTACTAACTGCTAAGCAACTCTATGAGCGGATAATGCAAGATAGCAAGCATGATTACAATTGGCTTGCTCCTGCAAGAGAGCTGGTAAGAATTTGTAAAAAAGCAAAATTCCCAGAAGAATATGCTATTCCAATCAAAACAGCCATTTTAAATTGCTTTGCAAACATAGAACATCGGGCAAATTGTGGAGAAGGTCGCTATAATGATAACCAAGCCGATAGAGAAGCAGTTCAATACTGTTACAATTCCCTGTATGGCATTAATACAGAAAAAGTAGTGTCAACACGAAAAAAGTATTTGAATGAAATAATTAGTACCGCTACTTATGTATGCGTATTCAGTCCAAATAAAAGTCTGAAAGATATCTAAAAACAATAAAACTCAAAAAGGAGTGTTTGAAACTTTTCGAATACTCCTTATTTTCATTGAATAAAAAGGAGAAAAAATGTAATTAACAGATTTTCTCCTATATTAATGACTTACATAGCAAAGGCTATGGACACTAATGTAATAGTAGTATATGAAAAAATCTAAATTATATGCAATAAAAAACGATAGCCTTTTGAGCTATCGGATTATAATGATTACGTTCCTTTCAGAACGGACACTAATGTTTTATTAATTCAATTATAAACTATTACATAGAAGAAGTCAAGTTATAACACATTATAAATCATAAGTAATTTAATTGCAAATTTAAATTCCAGATTTGTTCTAAAACTGGAATTTAGTCTTGCATCGAAATTCCAGCAATATGGAATTTAGTCTTGCACATATTTGAATTTTATCTTATTTTTTAAATTTTAGGTGCTTTTTGTACATTACATAATTTTCCAAAAATCTTCAAAACTGGCATTTAGTCTTTCATTTCAAACTAGAATTTACTTTTGCAATTAACCTAAATCATAAGTAAACAAAATCAAAAGTATCGTTTCGAAGAAATTATAGATTAATTCAAAGGTTATTTGCTTTAAAAAAATCATTAAAAATAACGCAATAAAATTAAAAAAATTTTTGTTGTAATTAAACAAAAAATAAAGTATAATAAAAACATCTTTTCACAAAAGAAACTTTAGTGTAAAGTAGGTAAAAAAGTATATAATGATAAAATAAATAAAAAATATGTGAGGTTATAAATATGTCGAATTATGAACAACATTATCAAAAAAGCGTAGAAATACTAACGCAATATATAAAAGAAACAAAAACAATGCCAACAGAAAAAGCATGGAATAAAATAGCAACAGAAAATAATATACTAACAAGTCGAACCTTAGGCTATATATATGGAGGAAGATTTGCAGACTTGTGTAGAAGTATATTTGAAAAAGTAAAGGAGAATTAAAGCTTGAAAAATTTTTCGTACAAATTTGTGCCTTTCGCAGACGTAGCGAAGCAAAGGCAAGGAAGGAATGAAATTAAAAATGAATATATGGCATGATATATCAAAGGAAAGAATAAAAAAAGAAAGCTTCGTTTCAGTAATTGAAATAAGTAAAAATGGAAGAAATAAATATGAATTAGATAAAGAAACAGGAATGCTTAGACTAGATAGAGTATTATACACATCAACGCATTATCCAGCAAACTATGGATTTATTCCAAGAACATATGCAGCAGATAATGACCCATTAGATGTACTTGTAATATGTCAAGAAGAAATTACGCCTTTAACCTTAGTAGAATGCTATCCAATAGGTGTATTAATCATGACAGATGAAAAAGAAAATGATGAAAAAATTATTGCTATTTGCAAACAGGATCCATTTTTAAATACATATAAAGATATTTCAGAAATACCACCACAAACTTCTTCAGAAATTATGCATTTTTTTGAGGTATATAAACAATTAGAAAATAAAACAACTTCTGTTGATAAAATGCTTGGAAGAGAAGAAGCAGAAAAAATTATAGAAAAATGCATAAAACGTTACGAAGAAAAAAATTTATATAAAGAGGCAAAAAAATGATTGAAAAAATATTTTTTACAACACTAGCAATTGCCATATTTACTATTACTTTCCTAAAATTAATTAAAAAAAATGACACAACATATATATATGTATTAGTAATAGAATTTATAGGAATTGCAATTAACTTTATAGAATTACTATTAAGCACAAGCTTTTCGTGGGGCTTAAAACTAATAATGTATTTATTCTCCATAATATTACCAATTATATTATTTGCAATAGAAAGAATAAAAAAAATAGAACTATCTGAACTGCTTATTACCATAACAGTTCCAATATTAGAAAAACTAGGCAAAACAGAAAAAGCCAAAACCATACTAACCAATTATTTAAATAAAAATCAAAATAGTTATGCAGCACATAAACTATTAGCACAAATTTATATGAAGCAAGAAAATTATGACTTGGCAGTTAATGAATATATTAGAGTAACAGAACTTGGAATAAAAAATATAGAAGACTATTATAAACTATCAGTAGCATTAAATAAAAACAAGCAAAATGAGGAAGCAATTTCAATGCTTCAAGAAATTATAAAAAAAGCACCAGAAAATGAAAAATATACCAATTTATTAGGTGAAATATATTTTGAACAAGAAAAATATAAAGAAGCTACATCCGTTTATATGTCTTCACTTCGCTACCATCCGGGCAGTTTTGACCTATATTATAGTTTAGGAATGGCATATACCATGCTAAATGATTTTCAAAAGGCAAAAGAATTTTACGAAAAAGCAGCAGAAGTTAATTCCTTAGCATATAATGCCAAATTAAACTTAGGACAAATAGCGCTAATATATGGTGACTTAGACGAAGCGGAAAAATATTTTAGAGAATCTTTAAAACAAAATGACTTAGAATCAGGCTCCTATTATTACCTTTCACAAATAGCTCTACTAAAAGGAGATGAAGATAAAGCTAAAAATTATATGAATGTTGCAATACAACTAAATCCAAGAGTATATAAGCAAATGCAAAAAGATCCTCTTTTTACACCAATAAAAGAAGCAGTAAAACCACCACAAGAAGTAATAGAAGAAGCAAAACAGGAAATAGAGAAAACCTTAGCTAAAGAGGTAGCAGAAGAGCAAAAAATAGATAAAAACCTAGCAAAGGAAGTAGCAGAAGAGCAGGAAAAAGATAAAAACATAGCAAAAGAAGTAGTCGAAGAAGAAAAACAACAAATAAGTAGATTAACCAAAAAAGAAATAAAAGTTAACAAGCACTTAAGTAAAATGTGCATGTTAGTAGAAAACTTAAGTGGTGAAGACATACAAATTATTAAAAAAATGAAAGAAAAACAATTAAATAAAGAAGAAAAGCAAAAAGAGTAGCATATAAATCTATAATTATAATAAAAATATTATAGCAAATAATTATTATAAAATTTACAAATCAAATATAACAAAATAAAAAATATCTGTAAAAGTTTATAGGTAATCTAAAAACCTAAATATATTGTATAAGGAGAAACGAAAAAAATGCAAATATATCAATCTTTAATTTTAGGAATAATACAAGGTTTAACAGAATTATTACCAATTTCAAGCTCTGCCCACTTAGCAATAATCCCATGGATATTTGGCTGGATAAACAACCCAGATTTTAAAATAGCCTTTGAAGGCTTTGATGTAGCCCTTCATTTTGGAACACTTTTAGCAATAGGATTATATTTTTTCAAAGATTGGTTACAATTAATAAAAGGAGGCTTTAACCAAGCCATAAAAAAAGAAAAATCAACAGAAGGAAGAATGTTTTGGTACATAGTATTAGCAACAATACCAGGAGGAATTATAGGCTTCATACTAGATAAATACTTAGAAGATGCTTTAACTACACCATTAATAATAGCAATTTCCTTAATTGTAATGGGAATTATATTATATGTAGTAGATAAAAAATCAAAATCTGTTACAGACTATGAAAACATGACACTAAAGCAAACCTTTTTAATAGGTTTATCACAAGCCTTAGCCTTCATACCAGGAGTATCACGTTCAGGAGTTACAATGACAACAGCAAGAATAATGGGAGTAAAAAGAGAATCAGCAGCACGCTATTCCTTCATGTTATCAGCACCAATAGTATTAGCAGCAACCGTATTTAAAGCAAAAGACTTCGTATTTAGCCTTCCATTTTTTATAGGAGTATTCGCAAGTTTTATTGTAGGAATTTTTGTAATCAAATTTTTATTAAATTATTTAAAAAAAGGAAACTTCAAGTGGTTTGCAATATACCGTGTAATATTTGGCATTGTAATACTTGCCCTATATTTCATAAGATAAAAGATTAAAATTTTGCAATATATTTTATAACTTAACCCTATATTTCATAAGATAAAAAGTTAAAATTTTGCATTATATTTTATAAGATAAGCACTATATTTCATAATATAAAAAGATTACAATTCACAGCCTATAAACAGTAAAAATTCAGATTAAAAGCATAATAAAAAATAGCAAATATTACAAAAATATTACAGAAATTTTACAATTATATTAAATAATAAAAATACATATTGACTTTTATTTAAAAACATATAAAATAAATATTAAGAAAAAAATAATCAAAAATATGTAAAATAAAACAAAAAATTCAAGTATGTTTTGTCGCTTTTTGTCAAAGATAAATAATGGTTAAAAAAATAAACGAAGGAGAAAAATACAATGTCTAGTTGCCTAGGAATATATATCGAACAAAATATTATAAAATATGCCAAAGTATCGAAAGAACGTGACATTCTTGTGGTTGATTCCTTTGGAGTAAAATTTTATGACAAATTAGGCGATGCTATAAAACAAATTATAGCAGACACATACAGTTATAAAATTCCAATAAGTATTAACTTATCAGAAGAATCGTATCAATATTTTACAATGTTTAGCTTATTAAGTAAAAACGATCTTAAAAAAGCAATAGAAACTGAATTTGATACCTTTTGTACTGAAAAAGGTTACAATAGAAATGCAATAGAAGCTAGATATGCTTTAGTAAATGATATAGACGATAAGGAAAAAATAAAAGTAGTACACATTTCTGCAAATAAAAATACAATAAGCACAATGCTTCAACCATTTACCGAATATAGAGTTTCTACAATTTCACCAATAGGAGTTTCTATTTCAAACATTGCAAACTTAAAAGAAAAAGAAAATATATTAATAATTAATATGGAAGAAAATACAACCTTAACAACAATAGTAAATAACAAAATATATTCAGTAGAAAAATTAGAAGAAGGTTCAGCTGCCGTATTAGATAGCATTAATATAAAAGAAAATTCTTATTCAAAGGCATATGAAATTTGCAAAAACAGTACTATATATACAATGGAAGGAAAAGAATTACAAGATGAATCGAACGAATACTTAGATGATATTATGCCAACCTTATACAAAATAGCAAGTGGAGTACAAGAAATACTTTCAAATAGCACAATAAAAATAGATAGAATTTATTTAACAGGAACATTATCAGTAGTAAATAATATAGATTTATATTTCCAAGAATTCTTTAAAACAGAAAAATGCGAATTATTAAAGCCATTCTTTATTAAAGAAAGCTTGAAAATAAATATGAAAGACTATATAGAAGTAAACTCGGCTATTGCCTTAGCACTTCAAGGTTTAGAATATGGGCTTAAAGACATGAACTTCAAAGAAAGAGACTGGAAAGATGACCTAAACGACATTTTTGGAAAGTTTAGCACAAAATCAGAAAAAGGTGGAAAAGAAGGAGGCAAAGGCTTAAAAACATCTATAGACTTATCTAGTTTCTTTAAACTAAATCTTAAAGAAAAATTAGATGCTACAGAAAGATGGTTATTACGTACAGCTGGAGGAATTTTAATTTTAGTAATTATATATTCAGCATTTTCAATATACTTAAATTATTCTATAAATATAAAAATGATACAAGCAACAGATGTAAAAAATGATACACTAGCACAAATTGCAGCTGTTGATGGAGATATCACAAAAACCAATAACAAAACAGGCGAATATGAACAATTAACAGAAAATTTAAAAAATATTAGAGCACAAGTACAAGATGACCAAAAAAATAAGAAGAACATTCCTAACTTATTAACTAAAATAATGTTTTCAATTCCACAAGGTGTACAAGTTACATCTATAGAAAACGTTTCTGAAAATCACATTGTTATAAATGCACAATCTGAAAAATACGAACAACTAGGTTATTTTAAAGCAATTTTAAAAACACAGGGCATATTACAAGGTGGAAGCGTTGTATCAACAGCAGGTACAAAAGATGGAAGTTTAGTTAAAATTACTATAGAAGGAGATTTGCCATGAAAAAGATTTTAATAAGTGTTATAATTGTATTGTTAATTGTCATGGCATATTATGCAATAGCAAAAGGAATAGTTATTGGTGATAGCATAAAAATATTAAGTATAGATCAAATAAAATATGAAAACGAAAAACTTACACAAGAAATTGAACAAACAGAAGCTTTAATGAATAGTAGCTATCCTACTAAAACTAGTGAATTAGATTCAAGCGTTGAAAGACTACTAACAGCAAGAGATGAATACCTAGATTTAGCAAGTGTTAGCACAGAAGAAGAAATAAAACAAGCTACAATTAAAGAAGAATATACAGTAGAATTTTTATTAACAAGACTTGGAAGACATGCAACATCAAATCGTGTTAATTTAAAATATGAAATTACAAGTGGTTCAACATCAGATTCTAATAACATAAACTTTACCGTATCTGGTAAATATAGTCGTATGATTACTTTCTTAACAGATATAGAAGATGACTCAAAATTAGGATTTAGAATTAGAAACTTTAAATTAGTACCAGGGGGTACAGCCCCAGCGGATGGTGATGGTGCACAAACTTTAACTGCTACTTTCTTAGTAACAAATGTTACAGTGAAAAATGAAAATGTAAGTGGCGGAAGTGGTAGTACAAGCAGTGAAAATACTGATCAAAGTTCAGAACCACAACCAGCATCACAACCCGCAAATGCAGAAACTACAGATCAAAGTACAACAAATACAGAAGAAACTACAAACACAGAAGAATAAAATTAGGTACTTATAAAATAAGTACAATAAAAAATAAATACAAAAATAAAAAAGGAGAAAAATATGATTAAGTCAGTTATAAAAGAAACATGTATAATGCTATTATTATGTGTGGCCATTGTTTTGGTATTAGGCGTTGTGTTTTATGATTATATTCCTGCAAACAAAGCAATACCAAATAAATTAGCAACATATTCTACTCCTGAAAATGTAAAACAAGAAATAGAACAGGAAGTTGAAGGAACAGAATTTAATAAACAAGAAAATCTAACTTATGATATAACAGGGGCAGATCTTGATATGTTTGAAAAAACAAATAGTTTTGTATCAGGAAAGCCAGATCCATTTGCAGCAAGCCCAACTGTAGAAGAAAATACATCAAATGAAATTGGCAGTTCAAACGGTGGATCATCGGGTGGTTCATCTGGTTCAAAAAATACAGCAGATAAAAATTCAACAGACACATATTTTGAAAACCCAGAAGGGCTAAAATAATTTTCGGTTATATTTATTTAAATAAATATAAAATATAACAAAATTCTAAAGAGAAAGGAGTAGAACAATGAAAAAAACTAATGAAAATGGTATTACTTTAATTGCATTAGTAGTAACAATTGTTGTACTATTAATTCTAGCAGGTATTACTATTACTTATGTAATGTCTGGGGATGGTGTATTTAAAAATGCACAAGACGCAGCTACAAAGACTATAGAAGGTCAAATTCAAGACTATGCAGGTCAATTACAAGCAGCTGTTATGATGGACGATGCTGTTGCTGCAGGAACTGGGGCAGAACGTCATTATGGTGCTACTATTGAGTCTACAGAAGCTCAAAAATTTTTCCCAAGTGACTTATATACGATAGCAGATGTAGATCCTGCTAAAAAATTAACTGTTGAAACAGGAAAAATTAAAAGTGGAACTATAGAAGTGACAGCTAAAAAACAGCGGTAATAAAAAATTTTATGTGAAATATGAAGATGGAGTGGCTACTGTAAGTGATACAAAGCCAACAGATTAATAAATAAAAAATTTTAAAAAAAGTAAAAGGTATATGCAGTAATGCATATACCGAAATCTTTATCAATAAATTTCAGTAATAATAATAGTAAAACAAAGGAGCATGAAAATTATGGAAAAAACAAAAGAAAATGGTATAACTCTTATAGCATTAGTAGTCACAATAGTAGTTCTACTAATATTAGCAGGAATTACTATTACCTATGTAATGTCTGGTGAGGGTGTATTTAAAAATGCACAAGATGCAGCTACAAAAACTATAGAAAGTCAAATTCAAGATTATGCTAGCCAGTTGCAAGCCGCTGTTATGATGGATAATGCCGTAGCTGTTGGAACTGGGGTAGAAGGAAAATATAATGGTTCCAATATAGATGTAGGTGAAGCTGGAAAATTTTTCCCTAGTGATTTATACACAGTTGAAAAAACGGATCCTGAGAAAGCATTGACTATTGCTGATGGTAAAATTACTACTGGTAGCTTAAAAGTAACTGCTTTAAAACAAGGAAACAAAGTGTTTTATGTAACATATAAAGATGGAGTTGTTACTGTAGGAACAGAGGCTCCAACAGCAGAATGATAAATGAAAACTTTTTTAAAAATAAGTAAAAAGGATGGTAAGACGGTATGAAAAATAGAAATGAAAATGGTATAACACTTATTGCATTAGTAGTAACTATTGTTGTACTACTAATTTTAGCGGGTATTACAATTACTTATGTAATGTCTGGAGAAGGAGTGTTTCAGAATGCTCAAGACGCAGCTACGAAAACTATAGAAAGCCAAATACAAGATTATGCTAGCCAATTACAAGCAGCAGTTATGATGGATGATGCGGTGGCAGCTGGAACTGGCGAAGCACGTCATTATGGCGCTAATATAGAAGCAACAACAGCACAAACTTTCTTTCCAGAAGATCTATATGGAGTTGAAAATGTTTCTGACGAAAATAAGCTAACAGTAACAGCAGGAAAAATAGTAAGTGGAACTTTGAAGGTAACAGCTAAGAAACAACGGAGATAAAATATTCTATGTTAAATATGAAAATGGTGTAGTTACAGTGAGCATTACACAATAATAATCAATTATAAAAAATATTTTGATAAAGTAAATTCACATGAGTATGCATTATAAAGATAGTATGCGAAGGAGTTTTTAATTAAAAAATAAAATAAGGAGGAAAATTATGAAAAAAACTAATGAAAAGGGTATTACTCTTATAGCTTTAGTAGTAACAATAGTAGTTCTTCTAATTTTAGCAGGTATTACAATAACTTATGTAATGTCTGGAGAGGGAGTCTTTCATAATGCTCAAGATGCGGCTACGAAAACAATAGAAAGTCAGATTCAAGACTATGCTAGTCAGTTGCAAGCAGCAGTAATGATGGATAATGCTGTAGCTGTTGGAACTGGGGTAAAAGGAAAATATGATGGTACTACTATAGAAGTGTCAGAAGCTACTAACTTCTTTCCTAGTGATTTATATGGAGTAGAAGAAGTAAGTGGTCACGATTTAAATATTAAAGATGGAAAAATTGAATCTGGAAATTTGAAAATAACAGCAAAAAAACAACGGAAATAAGGTATTCTATGTGACGTATGAAGGTGGAGTGGTGACCGTAGGAACGGAAGACCCTTCAGCAGGAGAATAATTAAAAAATTTTTCATGAAGAAAGGTGAAAATAAATGAAAAAAAGATATGAAAATGGTATAACACTGATTGCTTTGGTAGTAACCATAGTGGTATTGCTTATATTAGCGGGTATTACAATTACTTATGTAATGTCTGGAGAAGGAGTGTTTCAGAATGCTCAAGACGCAGCTACGAAAACTATAGAGAGTCAAATACAAGATTATGCTAGTCAATTACAAGCAGCAGTTATGATGGATGATGCAGTAGCTGCTGGAACAGGAGAAACACGTCATTATGGAGCTAATATTGAAGCAAGTGTAGCTCAAACATTTTTCCCAAGCGATCTATACACAGTTGCAGAAGTTTCTGGTAAAAAATTAACTGTATCAGAAGGTAAAATCACTAACGGAACTATAAAAGTAACAGCTTTAAAACAACGGAAATAAAGAATTTTATGTAAAATATGAAAACGGTGTGGTAACTGTAAGTGACAAAGACTCTGAATAATTATACAGTAACAAGTATGCTCAAAATTTTTAATTATATAAGGAAAAGACAAAGGGGTGAGAAAAATGAGAAAAAATAATGAAGAAGGTATAACACTTATAGCATTAGTGGTAACAATAGTTGTTTTGCTAATATTAGCAGGAATTACTATTACTTATGTAATGTCTGGGGAAGGAGTATTCAAAAATGCTCAAGACGCAGCTACAAAGACTATAGAAAGTCAAATACAAGATTATGCTAGTCAATTACAGGCAGCAGTAATGATGGATGATGCCGTAGCAGCTGGAACTGGAGAAAGACGTCATTACAGTGCAAATATTGAGGCTACTGTAGCTCAAACATTCTTTCCATCAGATTTATATGAGGTTTCAGATGTTGCAGATGAAGAACCAACTAAGAAGTTAACAGTATCGGAAGGAAAAATAGAAAGTGGAACTTTGCAAGTCAAAGCTAAGAAACAGCGGAGATAAAATATTCTATGTAAAATATGAAAATGGAGTCGTTACTGTAAGCGATACTAAACCAGAATAAAATTTTTATGCACGTAGGGAATTAAGCATAGTTGATGCGTTTATAGGAATGAGAGTATTTTAATTTAAATAATATGAAAAGAAAGATGGTGAATTATGATGAAGAGTACTAATGAACATGGTATAACCTTGATAGCCTTGGTTGTAACAATAGTTGTATTATTAATACTAGCTGGAATAACAATAACTTATGTAATGTCTGGTGAGGGTGTATTTAAAAATGCACAAGATGCTGCTACTAAAACCATAGAAAGTCAAATTCAAGACTATGCTAGTCAGTTGCAAGCAGCAGTAATGATGGATAACGCAGTAGCTGTTGGAACTGGAGTAACAGGAAAGTACAATGGAGGTACTATAGAGGCTACGGTGGCTGATGACTTCTTTCCAAGCGATTTATACGATGTGGCTGAAGTAGGAGGTGACAACTTCAAATTGACAGTTAGTGACGGTAAAATAACAAAGGGATCATTAAAAATAACAGCAAAGAAACAACGGAAATAAAGTATTCTATGTGACATATGAAAATGGGGTTGTTACAGTAGGAACAGATGCACCTCAAGCATCTGAAGCAGTATAAAAGGAAGCACTTTTGATAAATTTTAAAGAATTACACAAAATGTATATACAGAAATTTTTATAAAACATTTAATTGATACCAATTTTAGTTAAAAGGATGGTGAAAAATAATGAATAAAGAAAAGGAGAATGGTATAACTCTTATAGCATTAGTAGTTACAATAGTAGTTCTACTAATATTAGCAGGAATTACTATTACTTATGTAATGTCTGGAGAAGGAGTATTCAAAAATGCTCAAGATGCAGCTACAAAAACTATAGAAGGTCAAATTCAAGATTATGCTAGCCAGTTACAAGCAGCAGTTATGATGGATGATGCTGTAGCTGCAGGAACTGGTGCTCAACGTCATTATAATGCTACTATTGAGTATACAGAAGCTCAAACATTTTTCCCAAAGGATTTATACACAGTTGCGGAAGTTACTGATAAAAAACTAACTGTATCAGAAGGTAAAATCACTACTGGAACTATAAAAGTAACAGCTTTAAAACAACGGTAGTAAAGAGTTTTATGTAACATATAATAATGGAGTTGTTACAGTGAGCGATACTATGCCATAATAGAAAGTTTATGTAAAATGTACTTACGAAACTATAGAATACATCTGTAAAAATGTGTATATAATAATTTTTAATAATATGAAAGGAAAGATGGTGAAAAATAATGAATAAAACTAAGGAAAATGGTATAACCCTTATAGCATTAGTAGTAACAATTGTTGTACTATTAATTCTAGCAGGTATTACAATTACTTATGTAATGTCTGGTGAAGGCGTATTTAAAAATGCGCAGGATGCAGCTACAAAAACTATAGAAGGTCAAATTCAAGATTATGCTAGCCAATTACAAGCTGCTGTTATGATGGATAATGCCGTAGCTGTAGGAACTGGGGTAACAGGAAAGTACAATGGAAGTAATATAGAGGCTAAAACAGCTAGTGACTTCTTTCCAAGTGATTTATACAAAGTAGAAGAAACAGATCCTGAGAAAAAATTAACTATTGCTGATGGAAAAATTACTGGTAGTTTAAAAGTTACTGCTTTAAAACAAGGTGAAAAAGTATTTTATGTAACATATAAAGATGGAGTAGTTACTGTGGATACAACTGCACCTGTATCGGAATAATAACAACATTTTTATGAAATAAAGGCATATGCAACAAGAAGTGTATATGCCTAAACTTTTATAAATACTTAAAAAACTTACAAAATTTAAGAATAGCAAATTTTTATCAATACATATTATTAATATACGTTTATTAAAAACAGTAAAAATACAAAATAAAAAAGGAACGAAAAAATGGACATATTTTTATATATTATAATTTTCATAATTGGAACACTATTTGGAAGCTTTTTTACATTAGCAGTTTATCGCATACCACTAAAACAAGATATTACACATAAGCGTTCATATTGCCCAAACTGCAATCATAAATTAGGCTTTTTAGACATGATCCCAATTTTAAGTTATATATGTTTAAAAGGAAAATGTAGATATTGTGGACAAAAAATAAGACCAAGATATTTAATTTTAGAAATTTTATCTGGTATAGTTTTTGTTCTATTTGCCATGTCTATAAAATTAAGTGTGTACACTACAGATGTAAGCACACTAGTATATTTTGTATTTGGCGTAATTTATATTACTACACTATTTATTATAGCTGGAATAGACAAAGAAAGCCATAAAATAGAAAAAAGTGTATTATTGTTTGGATATATAATGCAAACCATATATATAATTTATCTATATATAGTAGAAAAAGATCCTAATGTATATAGATATGTTATATATTTATTAATTGTGTTTATACTTAGTCTAATAAATACCTTCTACTTAAGAAAAAAGGTAAAAAATAGTTATGCCTTAGATGTTTTACAGCTATGTGTATTATTCTTAATGTTTACATATGAAGCAATTAGCATATTAACAATAGATTTTACTTTACTTGCAATTGCAATCAGTTTAATTGCAGAAAAGCTACTTAATGTAAAACCAATAAAACAAAAAAAGGAAGAAAATAAAGCGGATAAGGAAAACAAAGAAGAAATGCCAGTTCCAGTTGGTTTTTACTTATGTATTACAAATATTATATGCTTAATAGTAGCAAATTATTATATATTTTTTTAAAACTTTGTGAAAGGAAAAATAGATGGAATTTACAAAACTAAAATCAAATAAAGGTTTTACAATTCAAGATTTGGTAATCGCATTAACAATTATTCTCCTTTTTACTAGCACAATAGTAACGGGTTTTATAACAATTTATAAAATGCAACTTGATACAAAAATGGATTCAATAGCTTCGTTATTTTTAGTTCAAATTATGGAACGAATAGATAAACTTGGCTATACAGAAGTTGCAGAAGGAAAATTGGATAGCTTAATTTCACAAATGCGAAGCGATTTTTCAATACCTAGTAATTTTACCTTAGACATAAAAATAGAGCAAGACGATACTACAAAAAATTTGGTAAAAACTGTGCATGTAAAATTAGGATATGTTTTTCAAAATAAAGATAGAAGTATATCTGTAAAAACCTTAAAAGTAAAGGAATTTGAAGGAGAAAACAATGAAAAATGAAAAAGGTGTTACCTTACTAGCATTAGTTATTTATATATTAGTAGCTACAATTGTTATTTCAATTATTGCATTTATGAGTTCTAATTTTTTTCGTAATGTAAAAATAATAGAAAATCAAGATAAATATGCAGTTGAATTTAATAAATTTAATATGTTTTTTATAAATGATGTAAAAAGCAGCAAAGAAGCGAAGGTAGAAACTAATAAAATAACTTTTTCAAATGGTACAGTTTATGAACTAAAAGGAACGGATATATATAGAGATGGTGTTATAATAGCAAGTCAAATACAATCAGCAGAGTTCGAAACCGATACCTATGAAGTACCAGGCACTAAAGTAATTGAAACAGGAAAGCCAGCAGTAAAAAATTTAATTAGAGTTCACCTAACTATTGGAAAAAATTTTTCAGAAGGAACCATAGCAGAAGAAGCAGACAGAAAAGCGTATGAAAGATTAAATAAAACAATAGAATATGTTTTAAAATATTGGTAATTATATGTAAAAATAATAAAATGCAGTTTTTTAGTAAAATATGTAGTATAATAGAATTAATACTAAAGAAAATGGAGGTACGATATGGATAAAAAACAACCCTTAGGAATTGAACTTGTAAAAAAGGGAGTAGTTACAGAGCGAGATATTCAGCAAGCATTAGACTATCAAAAGGAACACCCTAGAAAAAAAATTGGAGACATTCTTAATATATTAGGACTATGTGATAAATATATTTTAATAGATGCTATGGGTGAAATATTAGAAGAAAAAGCCATATATTTAACAGATGCAGATGTAAAAATAAATGCAAATGAATTTATTTCTTTGGATTTAATGAAACAAAATAAGGCAATTCCATTCGAAATAGCAGCAGGAAGAATTAAAGTATGCTTTGCAGATACTTCAAATAAAAGATCTATTGATGTTGTTAGATTACTATTGTTAAATAAAGGTCTAATAATGGAAAAATATATTACTTTTGAAAGTAATATAGATAAAATATTAGAATCTTTTGAAGGTAATGCTTCAGAAAAAATAAATGTAGATGCAGATATTTCTGGTCTAGTAGATACTATTATTAAAACTGCTATGGAAAAAAGAGCTAGTGATATTCACGTTGAACCACAAGAAGATGATATAAGAGTTAGATATAGAATAGATGGTCAGCTTATAACTGCTGCGCAAATTGGCAAAGATAAGCAAGCTCAATTAATAGGAAGATTAAAAGCAATTTCTAATATGCATCAAGAAAAGCAAGAATCACAAGATGGTAGAATACTTAATTACCCAGAATATAACATTCGTGTGTCTTCACAAAAAAATGTATATGGAGAAAAATTCGTGCTAAGATTATTAAAGAAAAATGCTAATATTAAAGATATTTTTGATTTAGGTTTTCCAAATGATGACGAATTAGTTAGAAATAGTTTTAATAAAAGAAATAGCATCACTGTTGTTGCAGCGCCAACAGGTGAAGGTAAAACAACAACACTTTATAGTATAATAGATTATTTAAATAATCCACATATAAATATCACCACTATTGAGGATCCAGTAGAAATTAGAATTAATGGATTAAATCAAATTGAAATTGATGCAAAAGAAACCTTTTCAGATGCATTAAGAACAGTTTTAAGACAAGATCCAGATATTATACTAGTAGGAGAAATTCGTGATAAAGAAACAGCAGAAATAGCAATGCAAGCAGGTCAAACAGGTCACTACGTTTTATCTACAATACATACAATAGATAGTATAGAGGTTATTACAAGACTTAGAAAAATGGGTATATCTAATTATGATATTGCTAGTATTTTAGCAACATCAGTATCACAAAGATTAGTAAGAAGAATATGTCCACATTGTTCAATACAAAGAGACTTTAATGAAAAAGAAATTGAAATAATAAATAAAATTGGTGATAGATACGGTATTAAATTTGACTTTAAAGATAAGAAAACTTATGATGCAGTTGGATGTAAATTCTGTAACCAAAGTGGTTATCTAGATAGAATTGGTATTTTTGAAATATTAAATGTTAATGACGATATTAAAGAGTTAATTTCAAATGATGGTTCTAGTATGGAAATAAGAAAGAAGGCTTTAGAATTGGGTTATAGACCATTAATTGTTGATGGAATTTATAAGGTATTAAATGGAATAACCACATTAGATGAGTTAAATAATAAGTTAGTTATTTATTAAAAAAAAGTTTACACATAGGAGGAAAGTAATGGTTGATATAGAAAAAATCTTAAATGAAGCAGTAGAAAAAGATGCTTCAGATGTGCACCTAATTTCAGGAATTAAACCTTTTTTAAGAATTAAAAGAGACTTAGTTGAAGTAGAAAAATCTGAGGAATTAACCAATGAAGATATGTTAGAAATTTATGACTATTTTGTAAGAGGAAATATAGATAAGGACAAAGTATATAGAGAAACCAAAAAATTAGACTGCTCACATGTATTTCAAGATATTAGACTAAGGGTTAATATTTCAACTGTAGATGAAACACCAGTATTTGTATTAAGATTAATAAAAAATACACTTCCAAAATATGAAGATTTAGGAGTACCAGATATAGTTAGAAGAATGATGAATCAGCCTCAAGGTTTAATATTAGTAACCGGTAAAACAAACTCTGGTAAAACAACTACATTAAACGCACTTATTAATGAAATAAATGAAAGTCAAAATAAAAAAATACTAACATTAGAAAACCCAGTAGAATATAAACACAAATGCAAAAAATCAATTATTGTACAAAAAGAAATAGGTGTAGGTAGAGACTGCCTAAATTTCAGTAGCGGTGTTAAAAACTCTTTAAGAGAAGATTGCGATATCTTAATTATAGGAGAGATTCGTGATAAAGAAACTATGGAAGCAGCTATAGAAACAGCAGAAGCAGGTCACTTAGTAATAGGAACACTTCATACAAAATCTTGTGCAGAAACCATCGATAGAATGATAAACTTCTATGAAATTCGTGACCAACAAACAATAAAATATTTGATATCTTCATTATTAAAGTTAGTAGTATCTCAAAGATTATTAAAAGGTAAAGATGGCTCTTTAGTTTTAGTACCAGAAGTAATGGTAGTAGATAATATTGTAGCCGGAATAATTCGTAAAGAAAAAATTAGTGTTTCTGAAATAGAAGATGCTATTCAAAGTAATTCAGATAAAGGAAGTATAGGATTAATAAATTCTTTAGCAGAATTATTTGTATCAGATAGAATTACATTAGACCAAGCAAAATCACAAATTGAAGAAAAAAATATTGAAGTTTTAAATAGAACAATAATGCAGTTAAAAATTAAAAAGGATAGCCAAGCAAAATCTAGCGAAACAACTAATGTGAACAAAAATTTAAGTAATTATAAATTATAAAAATAAAGCAAATAAAAAATCAGTAATTATAAAAATAAGGCAAATAAAAAATCAGTAATTATAAAAATAAGGCAAATAAAAAATCAATAATTATAAATTATAAAATAAGCAAAACAAAAATCAATAATTATAAATTATAAAAATAAAGCAAATAAAAAATTAAGTAGTTATAATTTATAATATAAAAACAAAAAACAAACAACAGATAAAAATTAAAAAAAACAAGGAGATGATAAAAAGTGCCAGAATATATGTATAAAGCTGTTACTAAGCAGGGACAAATAGTCAGAAACAGAGTAGAACAATCTAGTAAGAACAATTTAATACAAAAACTTAAAAGTAATGATTTGTTACCTATTGAAGTAATACAAATAGGATATAGATCAAAAAAACCAAAAGCAAATAGAAGAAACGTGCTAGATATTGATGAGGTTATGCAAGCCTCAAACTCTGCTAGTATTACTCAAGGAAGAACTAAAAATAAACAAACAGCAAGAGAAAAATTTAATATGGCTTTATCTGTAGGTCAAAAAATTACAGAAAGAGACCTTATAGTGTTTACACAAAACTTTTATTTATTAAAGAAAGCAAATTTTAATAATATACATGCATTAAGCACACTTTTAAGTAGTACAGAAAACTTATCTTTTAGAGGTGTAATAGAAGATATTTTAGCAGGTGTAGAAGCCCGGAGAATATATGTATACTACAATGGAATATTATTCAGATATATTTCCATATATATACATAAATATGATTAAAGTAGGAGAACTTTCAGGATCACTTACAAAATCACTAGAACAAGCAGTAAAATACTTAGATGAAACCACAACTAGAAGTAGACAAGTAAAAAGTATAGTATTACCAAACGTTGGGCAATTTATAGCAATACTTGTATTATTAGTTATAGGAACTTTGTATGTATTACCTTCTATTAAGGATGTATTCGCACAAATGGGTAGCAGTGCTGAACTTCCAGGCATAACACTGTGGTTTATGGATTTCTTAGATTTAACAATGAAGTATTGGTACATTCCAACAAGTATTATAGTAGGAATTGTAGTAATAATAGTTACATATATAAATACGCCAAAAGGAAAATACAATTGGCACTACTTTAAATATAAAGCACCTGTATTTGGTAGATTAGTATTCGGTATAGATTTTTCAAGATTAATGAGAGCAATGCTTTTAAACTTACAAAATGGAATGAGAATACAAGAAGCACTTGAAGTTAGTAAAAGTGTAGTTAAAAACTACGTAATGCTATCAATAGTAGAAACTTCTATAAATAACTTGCTTATTGGTGGATCTTGGATAGAACCATTTGAAAATTCAGGCTTGTGTAAATCAATGGAAATCGAAATGTTAAAAATAGGTATGCAAACAGACCTTCCTGAAATGATGGAAAAGTTACTAGACTATATGGATGTAGATATTCAACAAAGCTTAAACAAGATAATGAAGGTATTACCAGAAATATCTTACTTATTCGTTGGAATATTATTAATATTCTTAGTAGTTGTAGTATTAGTACCATGTATCCAATTATACATGGGCAACTGGTTAATCGAAGCTTTGACATAACAAACATGTTTTGTCGCTTTAGGGACGTTTCTTGACGCGACATTTTGTCGCATCGGGGACACATGTTGAATAACTAAAAATACCAGAGGATAGCCTTGATATATATATATTTAAAATGCTAGAGTATAGCTTCAATTACATATAGTTAAAATACTAGAGAGCAGTCTCAATTATATATATAATTGAAATATTCTGAGGACAGCCTTAATACTATATTTAGTAGAATTGAGGCTGTTTAGGTAATTTTCATATAATAATAGCTTAATGCTTGTTATCAAGTATTAAGCTATTTTAATGGGTCTAATTCCACGTGCTATGCACGTGGTAAATGAGCTTTAGCGTTGTGGAAAAAAATCTATGTTATTATATGAAACGAAAAAATCACATTAAATGTATAAAAAACATTAAAAAGCATAAAATATTAATAAAAAAAATTGACACATGTGAAAAAATCACATATAATATATTAAAAGGAGGAGATATAATGTTAATAAGATTTAGAACATCTAATTTCTTATCATTTGATCAGGAACAGGAATTATCTATGATTGCAGGAAATACAAAAAAGAAAAAAAATCATTTGATTGCCAATGACAATTTAAAATTGTTAAAGTTTTCTGCCATATATGGAGCAAATGCATCTGGAAAATCAAATTTGATTAAAGCAATTAACTTTAGCAAGAATATAATACTAGGTGGAATAAAAGTTAATGTTGCTGACCTCTATTGTAGAATAAAAGATAGTAATAAAGATAAAATTACTTCATTTGAATATGAAATTAAAATAAACAATAGGTTTTATGCCTATGGATTTGATTTAATGTTATCAAAAAATAGCATACAAGCAGAATGGTTATATGAATTAGATAAAACTAAAAATAAGGAAGTTCTTATATATACTAGAGAAATTAATCAGGATATTAATATAAACAACGAATATTTTGATAATAACCAAGAAATTTTAAGTAGATTAAATGTTTATCATTCAGATATGAAAAGTCAAGATACAGTATTATTCTTAACAGTTATGAATAAAAATAAAGAAAATTTGTATAAAGACAATCCTAAAAATAATGTATCCATATTAAAAAATATTTTTAATTGGTTTGCTAACTCCTTAATAATAATATTTCCACAGGTAGGATTGGACAATACGCCGTTCTTTTCTTCTGAAGAGAGTATTGAAAAAATTAATAAATTAATATCAACTTTCGGAACCGGAATTAGCGAATGCAAAGTAGTAGATGCAAGTATTCAAGAACTTCAAGCAGCCATACCACCAGATATATTAAAAAATATGATAAATACAATAGAAAATGCTTATATGAATAATCAAAAGAATAATGAAAAAAGTTTACAACAAGCGTCAATTAGAATAAATAGAGAACTATATATTATAAGAAAGCCATCATTGAATGAAATAAAAGTTGAAAAAATAGTATTAAAACATAAAAATAATGATAGTGAATATTCTTTTTCTGAGGAGTCAGATGGAACTCAAAGATTATTCGATTTAATTGAGATTCTAATGAATAAGGATAGTGAAAGAGTTTATTTAATTGATGAACTCGATAGATGTTTTCACCCAGAATTAACTTATAAATTTATTTATAGATTTTTAAATTTAACTAATAATAATTCTCAATTAATTGTTACAACACATGAATCAAGATTATTAGATTTTGATTTATTAAGGAGAGATGAGATTTGGTTCGCAAACAGAGAAAAAAATGGACCTACTGATTTATATTCTTTAGAAAGATATAATGAGAGGTTTGATAAAAAAATTGACAAGGCGTATTTAGAAGGACGCTATGGAGGAGTTCCTCTATTTGAAACATTATTTCCAGTGGGTGATGTAAAAGATGAGAATAGTTAATGAAAATGGAATTAATCTAGAAAGACCAAAAGGAAATGAAGAACCAAAATCAAAATATTATATAATTCCAGAAGGAGACAATACTGAAATTCAATATTTTTGTGGAATTAGAGATAACTCAGAAGAACTTAATATTAAACCATTAATTGAAATAGTACCAGTAGAAAATGAAGAAGAAGAGGAAGGTCAAAGCCATCCAAAAAGAAAATTAGATAATTTTAATAAAAGCTTAGCAGACGAAAAATTTATTTATAAAGAGAACTTCGATAAAGCAATTTTTGTTATAGATAGAGATCCTCAAAATCTTAACAAAGAACAATTAGACGAATTTATTAAAAATTGTGATGAAGATGGATATTTTGTATACTTATCTAATCCAACATTTGAGGTATTCTTACTTATGCATGATGATAAAATTCTTGATTTAGATAGAAAAAAGATGTTAGAAAATAGAAGAAAAACAAGAAGAAGTAAAAGATTTTTAGAAATTAAATTATCAGAAATTTTTGGATGCAATAAAAGAAATATAGATTTTGAAAAATTTAAACCTAATATAAAAAAAGCAATAGAAAATGAAAAGAAATTTTGTGAAGATTTAGAAAAATTAAAAAGAGAATTAGGTTCAAATGTTGGAAAATTCTTAGATACAATAATAGAAGATTGAGATGTCACTTTGTCGCTTTAGGGACGTTTCTTGACGCGACATTTTGTCGCATCGGGGACACATCTTTCAAAGAAAAGAGAAATTCGTATAATAAATATATTTACGTTATACGAGTAAAAAGATTGAAAAAATAGTTACAATTTTTTTAAAATCAGATTTGTGCCTTAGGGAGGAATGATAGTAAATATGAATATAGGAATAGATATTGGCGGAAGTCATATAGGAATTGGTTTAGTAAATGAAAATGGCAAAATAGTAAAAAAATATGAAACAGATTTAGATAATGAAGAAACAGAAATTATAAAAGAATACAAAGCAAATCTAAATGATAAAGAAAAAAAACTTACAAAAGAATACGAAGCAAATTCAAACAATAAAAAAACAGACTTAAATAATAATATAGCTGATTTTATAGAAAATTATATTACAGAAACCATAAAAAAAATACAGTCAAATTATACTGTTGATATGATTGGTGTGGCAAGTCCGGGCACACCTAAGAACGGCAAAATTACTACTTTGGTGAATTTAGGGCTAAATGAATTAGATATAACAAATATTATACAAAAAGTATACAATGGTAAAATAATAGTAAAAAACGACGCTAAATGTGCAGGTTTGGCAGAAAAAACTTATGGTAGCTTAAATAAATATAAAGACAGTGTATTTTTGTGTTTAGGAACAGGAATTGGAGGCAGTGTATTTATAAATGGCAAGCAATTAGAACCCACAAGATTTCCAGGTTTTGAAATAGGACACATGATTATACAAAAAGATGGAAAGCTTTGCAATTGTGGTAAAAAAGGTTGCTTTGAAACCTATTGTTCTATAAAAAGATTAAAAAAAGAACTAGCAAATGAGCTAAACTTAAAAGAAGAAATTACAGCTAAAGATTTATTAGAAATTTTGAAATCTCAAAAACAAAATGTTAATATTCAAAAAATTTTAAAAGAGTATATAGAAAATTTAATTGTAGGACTTTCTAATATAATAGATATATTTGAACCTGAAGCAATTGCTTTAGGTGGTAGTTTTGTATATTTTGAAGATGTTTTATATAATGATTTATTAAAAATTTATAATGAAAGAAAATATGTTTTTAATAAGGAGAGTTTACCAGAATTAAAATTAGCTGTGTTAGGAAATGATGCAGGAATAATTGGAGCAGCAAGTCAGCATTAATTTAAAAAATAGTCATTCTCTCAGCAAAGCAGAATGGCTATTTTTATTGCTTATGTAGTAAAAAACTAATTTTATACCCCAATATTACTTTTCATTTTAGCATAACCCAAATTTGACAAAAGCATAAAAAAACGTTATAATAAATAACAGTTGTTACCAAATTTGGTAAAGAAGAGATTTATATATTTAAAAAAACTAAAAAATAAAGTTATGTTATTCTAAGTAAAAGAATTAAATAAAATAAAAATATGTTTAATGTGCGGCTTTTAAATTAAACATATACATTTTATTACATAAGAAAAAATTTGAAAATATTATTTTTATTAATATCAAATTTTTCAAAAATTAGTTATTTTATCTTGTTTTTAGTTTAAAAATTGAAAAATAGTAAATCATACAAGTAATGGATAATGGTTTATTTGTTTTGCAATTTATTAAATATATAAATTGAAAAACAAAGAAAAAGGAGAGATAATTAAATAATGTTAACAAATGAAAGACATCAAAGTAATAAAAAAGGCGATACAATCACAAGCCAAAGAAAAAATTATAGAAATTCTAGGTTAAATTCTGCACAAGATAAATCTGTTCAAGCATCAGCAGAAAAAGAAAAAACAAGAACATCACATTATAAAATGTCAGATAATTCAAAAGCTACAGGAAGTTCTATAATAGCAGAAAATCCAAGAACAACAGAGAAGCTTAGAACAGTAGAAAATCCTAAAACAACAGAAAGACTTAGAACATCAGAAAGTCCTAGAACAACAAAAAGCTCTAGATTATCAGAAAATTCTAGATCATCAGAAAAGCACAGAGCAGTAGAAAATACTAGAACTTCAGAGAATCATAGAATAGCAGAAAACTCTAGAACTTCAGAAAATCATAAAATGGTACGCAATTCTAAAGCCGAAAACGAAAAACTTAAATTTGACTTTAGAAAAGAAAATTTAAAAATTATTCCTTTAGGTGGATTAGAAGAAATAGGAAAGAACATAACAGTTTTTGAATATGAAAACGAAATCGTGCTTGTAGACTGCGGTTTAGAGTTCCCAGAAGATGATATGCTAGGCGTAGACCTAGTAATCCCAGATGTAACGTATTTGGAGAAAAACAAAGAAAAAATAAAAGGCTTAGTAATTACCCACGGCCACGAAGACCATATAGGTGCAATACCATATATATTAAAACAAATTAATATTCCTATTTATGCAACTAGATTAACAGTAGCTTTAATAAAAAATAAATTAGAAGAACATAATTTAGAAAAAACTACAAAAATACACGTTGTAGAGCAAGGAAAAACTATTCATTTTGGAAAAATAAAGGTAGAATTTATACGTAGTAACCATAGCATTCCAGATTCAGTTATGCTTGCAATTCACACACCAGTTGGAGTTATACTTCATACCGGAGACTTTAAAATTGATTATACACCAATTGACGATAAAGTAATAGATTTAGGAAGAATAGCAGAATTAGGAAATAAAGGAATTTTAGCCTTACTTTCAGATAGCACCAATAGTGAAAGGAAAGGCTTTACAATGTCAGAAAGTTCTGTTGGCGAAGTATTTGATAAGCTATTTTTAAATAACTCTAAAAGAATAGTTGTTGCAACTTTTGCTTCTAACGTACATCGTGTACAACAAATTGTAAATTCTTCTATAAAATATGGCAGAAAAATTGCTGTATGTGGTAGAAGTATGATGAATATGATAGATGCTGCAATAGAATTAGGCTATATTAATGTACCAGAAAATATATTTATAGATATAGATAATATAAAAAATTATCGTGATGACCAATTAGTTATAATAACCACAGGAAGTCAGGGCGAAGCCATGTCAGCGCTTACCAGAATGGCAAATGGAGAACACAAAAAGGTAACAATTACACCAAATGATATGGTTATTATTTCTGCAACTCCAATTCCCGGAAATGAAAAATTGGTTTCTAAGGTAATAGATGAGCTAATGAAAATAGGAGCAACAGTTATTTATAGCTCTTTAGAAGACATTCACGTATCTGGGCATGCTTGCCAAGAAGAACAAAAATTAATACTAACTTTAGCAAAACCAAAATATTTCATGCCAGTTCATGGCGAGTATAGGCAACTTATTGCCCACGCTGAAACAGCTAAAAAAGTTGGTATAGAGCCTCAAAATATATTTATAATGTCTAATGGTAGAACCTTAGAATTAAATGAAAATGAAGCTAAAATAACTACTTCTGTACCAAATGGAAAAATATTAGTAGATGGTTTAGGAATAGGCGATGTAGGAAACATTGTTTTAAGAGATAGGCAACACTTATCTCAAGATGGTTTAATTGTAATTGTAATGACAATGGATGCTTCAACAGGCGAAATTGTTTCTGGACCAGATGTAGTATCAAGAGGATTTGTTTATGTTAGAGAATCTGAAAATTTAATGGAAGAAGTAAAAAGAGTAGCAAGAGAAGAAGTAAGAAGATGTGAAGAAAATCATATTCGCGACTGGGCAACTATTAAGTCAAACGTAAAAGATACTTTAAGGGATTATATTTTTGAAAGAACAAAACGTAACCCTATGCTTTTACCAATTATTATGGAAGTTTAGTAAAATATAGCGCTACCAAGCTATGAAAAACTTGGTAGTGCTTATTTTAAGAAATCATTTATAATTTTTACTACATTACTTAAATCCATTGAGGTATGTGAAATTTTAATAATATATATTTTGTCATTATCTATATAATAAAATATTCTATGCATATTATAAATTAATTGTCTTATTTCAATATTGTTAAGTGTGCAAAATACTTTACCTAGATATGGAGAAGTATATAAGCAATCTACAAAATTTACTAAGTCTGAAACATATTTTTGAGGCTCTAATATAGTGGCATTATTTATATAATTTTTTAAATCATCTTTTGCTTGTTTTTGCCAAATAATTACCATTCTTTAATCTCCTTTTTTAGTTGTTCGTGATTAATAGTTTGAGACTCGTCAAAATTATCTAATCTATTTTTTAGGTCATAAATTAAAATTAAAGTTTCCAAGATACTGTCCATAGATATATTATCAGGCATTTTCTCTAAAATTTTAATAACAATTTGTTTTTCACTCATAAACTATACCTCCTCGTATTGATAATATTTATTATTATATTTTATATAAAAATTATAACAAATTTTTATCTTATTGTAAACAATTTACAGCTTACATATATTTTTATTTTTAAATCAGTTGTAAACAAAGTAAAAATTTGGTATAATACCTACGTAAATATACTAAAAAGGCTAACTATTATTAAAGGTTATAGGAACCTAAAAAACCTAAATATTATAACAAGGAATGATTATAAAAATGAATTATAAAGAATTAGCAGACCTAATATTTCCAGACATAAAAGAAATATCATATTATGAAGAAAAATATCCAGAAAGAAACTTGCCAGAAGATGCAATTGTTACAAGATTTGCACCAAGCCCAACAGGTTTTGTTCATGTTGGTGGATTAATGCAATGCGTTATAAATAGGCAACTTACAAATCAAACAGGTGGCGTATTTTTACTAAGAATAGAAGATACAGACCAAAAACGTGAAATAGAAAACGGTGTAGCGCAAATAGTAAATGCAATTAAGGATTTTGGTATAGAATTTGACGAAGGTATGATAAATGAAACAGAAGAAAAAGGAGCTTATGGACCATATAAACAAAGCAATAGAGCTCCTATTTACCAAGCTTATGCTAAATATTTAATAGAACAGGGAAGAGCCTACCCATGCTTTGCAACACCAGAAGAGCTAGAAGAAATGAGAAAAAAGCAAGAAGCTGCCAAAATTAGAACAGGTTATTATGGAGTATGGGCAACTTACCGTAATTTACCTGTAGATGAAGCTGCAGAAAAAATAAAAGCAGGAATTCCATACATTATTCGTTTCAAATCAATGGGAAGCGAAGAAAAGAAAATAAGACATCATGATGTTATTAAAGGAAATATTGATTTCCCTGAAAATGACCAAGACATAGTTATTATTAAGGCAGATGGACTTCCAACTTACCATTTTGCACATGCAGTAGATGACCATTTAATGAGAGTAACACATGTAATTCGTTCAGATGAGTGGGTTTCTTCAATACCATTGCACTTAGAATTATTTAAAACATTAGGCTTTAAAACTCCTAAATATTGCCATTATGCCCCTATTTTAAAAGAAGAAGATGGCAAAAAACGTAAAATTAGTAAAAGAAAAGATCCAGAAGCAGCAGTTAGCTATTACCATGAAGAGGGCATCCCAGCACAAGCAGTTTGTGAATATTTAATGAATATTGGAAACTCTAATTTTGAAAGTTGGAGAAGAGCAAACCCAGATGCACCAATGTCAGACTTTAAATTTGAAATTAACAAAATGAGCGTAAGTGGTGCAATATTCGATTTAGTTAAGCTATTAGATGTTTCTAAAAATGTTATTTCAAAATATACAAAAGAAGCAATGTATGAAGAAGTTTTAGCATGGGCAAATAGATATGATAAAGAACTTGCAAAATTATTAGAAAATAAAGAATATTCTCTTAAAATTTTTGGCATAGAAAGAGGAAATGCAAAACCTAGAAAAGATATATCAAAATGGTCAGATGTAAAAAATGCTATTATATATATGTATGATGAAGAATTTTTAAAACAGAATACAGATTTTGAATATGGAAAAATAAATGATAAAAATGAAATTAAGAAAATATTAACATTATATTTAGAAAAATATTTTGATATAAATGATGATAAGCAAACTTGGTTTGATAAAATGAAAGACTTATCAGAAGAACTAGGCTATGCAAGAGAAGTAAAAGAATATAAACAAAATCCAGAAAAATGGCCAGGACATGTTGGAGATATTAGTACAGTTTTAAGGGTAAGCCTAACAGGCAGACAAAATACGCCAGATCTTTATGAAATTATGCAAGTGCTAGGAAAAGAAAGCATAGAAAAAAGAATAGAAAGATTAATAAAATAAAATTAAAGTAAAATTAAATAAATTTAAATTAAACTAAATAAAACAAAATAAAGTAAAACTAAATAAAATTAAATTAAACGAAATAATAAAATTAAATAAAATAAAATTTAAAAAAAATAAAATAAAATCAAATATTAAATAAAATAAAAGTGAAAAAATTTGTAATTAACATATTAGCCTACATAAGAATATAATATAATTAATTTATTAAAAGAATGTAAAAATAATTTAAAATGTAAAATGAAAGGTAATTTTTAAAATATGGAATATAGTGTTGGAGATATTGTTAGAACCAAAAAAGTACACCCATGTGGTAGCAAGCTATGGGAGCTAACTAGAGTAGGAGTTGACTTTAAACTAAAATGTTTAGGCTGTGGGCATATAATTACAATGGAAAGGCCAAAAGCGCTAAAGGCAATTACTAAAAATGTAACAAAAGCAGATAATACAAAAACTAATTAGTATTTTAAATGAATGATTAATAATACAAAAATATTAATATAAATTAAAATTTAATATAAAACCAATTAAAATTTAATATAAAAATTAATTAGTATAATAGTTAAAACAAATTAGAGGTGGCGTTTAGCCACCTCTAATTTGTGCCGGAAAAGTGTTAGCTTATACCTGTGGTAATAGGAGGGATCGCTCCGAAACACATACGCAGAATTTCTTCTGCATGGCAACGGGGCATAACATAGGAGCCCTCCTGAATAAATACAGTGTTGTTTTCGACTCTTGAAAAGTCGTCAGCTAAGTTCAAAATGCTTGGAGCATTGCGGCGGAAGAACCTAAAGGCTTCCTCCGCTGACTTGCGATCAGCAAAATGAACAATTAAATATTTCCGGTGCTTAGACATATACATATGCCTCCTTAAAAAATTCCTCCACAGGGGAGTTACTATAAATTATACTCTTATTTTAATAAAAAATCAACTAATATAGAAAAAGTTAAAAATTTTTTTAACAGCATTTTACTATTTATCTATTATAAAATTGCAGTTAATTTTTCATCAATATTTTTCCAAACATCTTCAGTATATATTTTTTTTTCAGAAGAAAAAGGCAAAAACTTTAAATCTTTTAATGGATTTAAAACTTCTTGTAAAGCCTGAACATAACTGTTTACTTTAGTAGGAGCAATTTTATCAGCTTTATTTGCAATTACAATACAAGGTAAATTAGTTTTAAAAATAAAATTATACATTAACTTATCATTTTCAGTAGGTTCATGCCTAATATCAATTAAAAAAATAATAAGACAAATATTTTTGCTAGTTTTCAAATATTCTTCAATAAAATTACCTACTTTTTCTTGCTCAGCTTTAGACATTTTACTGTAACCATAGCCAGGCAAGTCAACAAAGTAAAACTTATTATCCATATTGTAAAAATTAATTTGCCTTGTTTTACCGGGTTCACTACTGGTTCTTGCTAATTTCTTGCGATTTACTAAAGTATTAATAAAAGAAGATTTCCCAACATTAGACTTACCCACAAGTACAACTTGTGGCAAATTATCTGTAGGATATTGTTTAGCACTAACTGCCGAAATTTTAAACTCAGGATTTTTAATTATCATAAAAAGTTCTTTCCTTTCTTTCTAGTATTAGTTTATAGGTACATAAAGTAGTTTATTAATTTCCAATAAATATTAAAGCTTAATATAAAATAAAAATATGCAGAAAACATTATTAAAAATAATAGCCTGCATATTTTGTTAGTTATCTTTTAGGTTTTAAAACCTTAGTACCGCCCATATATGGCCATAAAACTTCTGGAATAGTAATACTTCCATCTGGCTGATAATGATTTTCTAAAAAAGCAATTAACATACGAGGTGGGGCAACTACTGTATTATTTAAAGTATGTGCATAATAATTACCTTTTTCACCTTTAATACGAATGCCAAGACGTCTAGCTTGTGCATCTGTTAAATTAGAACAACTACCAACCTCAAAATACTTTTGCTGTCTAGGGCTCCAAGCTTCAACATCACAACTTTTAGCTTTTAAATCTGCTAAATCTCCACTACAACATTCCAAAGTACGAACTGGAATTTCCATACTCCTAAATAATTCTACTGTATAAGACCATAATTTTTCATACCAATTATAGCTATCTTCAGGCTCACAAACAACTATCATTTCTTGTTTTTCAAATTGGTGAATACGGTAAACACCACGTTCCTCAATACCATGAGCACCTTTTTCTTTTCTAAAGCATGGAGAGTAAGAAGTCATAGTATATGGAATATTTTCCTTTGGCAAAATTTGATCTTTAAATTTACCGATCATAGAATGTTCACTAGTACCAATTAAATATAAATCTTCACCTTCAATTTTGTACATCATAGCATCCATTTCTTCAAAACTCATAACACCTGTAACTACATTGCTACGAATCATAAAAGGAGGAACGCAATAAGTAAAGCCTTTATTAATCATAAAATCTCTAGCATACGAAATAACAGCAGAGTGAAGCCTTGCAATATCACCCATTAAATAATAAAAGCCATTACCAGCAACTCTACGAGCACTATCTAAATCAATACCTTCTAATGCTTCCATAATATCTGTATGATAAGGAATTTCATAAGAAGGAACATAAGGCTCTCCGAATTTTTGAATTTCAACATTTTCGCTATCATCTTTTCCAATAGGAACAGATTCATGAATAATATTTGGAATTTTCATCATTCTTTCTTGAATTTGTATGCTGTATTCTTCTTCAAGCTTTTCATTTTCTATTAATTTTTCATTAATTTCAGAAACTTGTTTTTTTATATTTTCAGCTTCATCCTTTTTTCCTTGTTTCATCAAATTACCAATTTCGCTACTTAAAGAATTTCTTTTACTTCTTAACTCATCACCATTTAATTTAGCTTCACGATTTTTAGCATCTAAATTTATAACTTCATCTACTAAATGAAGCTTATGATCTTGAAATTTTTTCTTAATATTTTCTTTTACTGCATCTGGATTTTCTCTTAAAAATTTAATGTCTATCATATAAAATTTCCTTTCTCAATGTTTTTAAATATTTATTATTATAGCATTAAAGTATAAATTTTACTATAATTTATTGATTATTTTTATAAAATTTGTAATATTATAAAATACATAAGAAAATTATATTACATTTTGTTACAATTGTTAATATTTGGCACCTGAACTGTAACAATATTATGACAAGTAAGAGTTAAAAAAATTAAATCTGTCGAAAAATGTCATACGTTTTTTCTTGAAAAATAGAAATATATGTGTTTTAATAGAATAAATTGTAAATTAATTCAATAAGTATTATATCTATATTTTATTAAATTCATTAAAATTTTATATTATTGATATTATATAAATTTTTTCATATAAAATCATTTATAATAGAATTAAAAATTTATTAAAGTTAGTTATTAAAAATTTAATCTATTAAGGCATATTGCCAAAATTTATTTAATAAAAAGATTATTAAAATTATTTTCAAATTTTTTTAAGTTAAAAATATTTATATTCAAAAAAATTATATCTAAAAAATAAAAAGCGCAAAATAAAAATCAAACGACAACTAATTTTTATAAAATAAATAATTTTGCTCAAATATTAATTAATTCTAAAATAAATCCAATGTGTGAATTATATAAAAAATTATGTAGAGAAAAGAAGGTGAAAAATATTAAAAGAACTTATTGAAAAATAAGCAATTTAATATAAACAAAAAAAGGAGAAAGCAATAAATGTCAAAAAAACAAATATTATCACCAAAAGTAGATGTAGTATTTCAAGGTTTATTTGGAGAACCGGGAAGCGAAAGAATAACAAAAAGATTTTTAGAAAATATACTAGAAGAAAAAATAGAAACAATAGATTTAAGTAAAAATCCAATATTGAGAAGAGAATACAAAACAGATAAGTTAGGAACGCTAGATGTAATAGCAAAAATAAACGGAAAAGAAAATTGTAATAT
>CANRKF010000018.1 GCA_947631145.1 uncultured Clostridia bacterium
CCCCTCTTCTACTTCCTGTTATTCTTTCTTCTAGCCTTTCAAAAGGTGCTATTAGAATGTCGAAGAAGAAAACTATTGTAAAAAAATTAGATTCCATTCAAAGTTTTGGCTCTATAAATATTTTATGCACAGATAAAACTGGCACACTTACAGAGGACAAAATTGTTTTGGAAAAATATTTAGATATATATGGTGAAGAAGATTTTAGAATTTTAAAACACGCATTTTTAAATTCATATTTTCAAACTGGTTTAAGAGGTAATATTGATGAAGCAGTTGTAAATAGAGCTTTTGAAAATAATATGAAGGATTATGTAGATAAATATAAATTAGTTGATGAAATTCCTTTTGACTTTTCTCGTAGACGTCTTTCTGTTATTGTTACAGATGGTACAAAAAAGCAATTAATTACTAAAGGTGCTGTAGAAGAAATTTTAAATATTTGTACTATGGTTGATTATAAAGGTGAGGTTTCTCCAATTACAAAGGAAATTAAAGATAATATTAAGAAAATTTCTAAAAGCCTTAATGAAGATGGTTTAAGAGTTATTGCAGTTTGCCAAAAAAATGATATTGTAAACATTTCTAAATTTAGTGTGGCAGATGAAAAAAATATGGTGCTTTTAGGTTTTATAGGATTTTTGGATCCACCTAAAAAGAGTGCAAAATCTGCAATAGAACAGCTTAATAAGGCTGGTATTCGTGTTATGGTTTTAACTGGAGATAATTTAGAAGTTACAAAATGTATTTGTAAAAAAGTTGGTATAAATTCTGATATGATTGCACAAGGAAGTCAAATAGAAAAGCTTTCAGATAGCGGTGTTTTAAGACTTCTTAGAAGGTGCAACATATTTGTAAAGCTTTCACCTATACAAAAAGCAAGAATTGTTAGACTTCTTCACGAATCTAAAAATGTAGTAGGTTATATGGGTGATGGTATTAATGACGCCCCTTCTCTTATTAATTCTGATGTTGGTATTTCTGTTGATACTGCTGTTGATATTGCAAAAGAATCTGCTGATATTATTTTGCTAAAAAAAGATTTGAAAGTTTTACTTGATGGTGTATACGAGCGGAAGAAAAACTTATGCAAATTTAATGAAATACATTAAATTATCAACAAGTTTTAATTTTGGTGAGGTTGTTTCAGTAATTATTGCAAGTGTACTTTTACCTTTTTTGCCAGAAACTCCTATTCAATTATTAGTTGAAGGTTTATTATACGATTTTGGGCAATTAACACTTCCTTTTGATAATGTAGATGAAGAAGATTTAGAAAAGCCTAGAAAGTTTAATATAAATAGTTTGAAAAATTTTATGCTATTTATGGGACCTGTAAGTTCTATTTTTGATATTATTGTTTTTGCTATTTTATTACTTGTATTTAAATTACATGATGCAGCAACATTCCAAACAATATGGTTTTCTTATAGTATTGTATCGAACTTACTTGGTATGCACATTATTAGAACTGCAAAAATTCCATTTATTGAAAGTAATGCACATAAATTTGTATATTTCTCATCTATATTACTTGCAATTATTGGTGTAATTATTCCTTTTACTTGGCTTGGAAAAATAATTGGTTTAGTTGCTATACCTTTTGAATTTATGCCAATTATTATACTAGTTCCTATTTTATATTGTTTTGTTGCTATGATTGCAAAAAGAATATATATTAAAAAATATGGTGAGTGGATTTAAAAAAGGGAGCTTTGCCCCTTTTTTATTGCAATATTGTTTTTGCCGCTTTTTATTGCAATATTGTTATTAATGTTTTATAATTTTTTAAAATTACATTTTTTATAAGAGGTATTATATGTCAAGTTTTGTACTAAAATTAATTGCAATGTTTTCAATGGTTATAGATCATGTTGGTGATGCTTGTTTTAAGCAAACTACAGCAATGAATTTAATAGGAAGATTTGCTTTTCCTATTTTTGCTTTTCAAATTTCTGAAGGTTATACTCACACAAAAAGCCTAAAAAAGTATTTTTTTAGGCTTTTTGGATTTGCCATTTTGTCGCAAATACCTTTTATGTTATTTAGAAGTACATATAATGCAGAAGGCTTTGTTTTAAATATTTTCTTTACTCTTAGCTTTGGGTTAATTGCAATTTTTTGTTATGATAAAATTAGCAGTTCTTCTTTTGAATTAATTAAAAATAAGACTATAAATACTTGCATTAAGTATACCTTTTCTATTTTGCCAGCTATTGTAATTGGTATTTTAGCTGATGCTTTAAATTTTGATTATGGATTTTTTGGAATAGCTATTATATTTTTATTTTATGTTTTTAGAAATAACAAGGTTTTAATGTCTATTAGTTTTGCATTAGCTTGCATTATACGTTATGCACTTACTATTCTTACAAATGGATATCATTATTTATATATTTTACTTTGCTTATTTAATATTCTTCCTATTATTTTTATTCTTTTATATAATGGAAAACAAGGTAAAAAGATAAAGTATTTTCTTTATGCTTTCTACCCTGTTCATTTACTTATTATTTATTTTATTTTTGGAATTATTTTTTAAATTAGTAATTTATTTTTTATTTTTGGAATTATTTTTTTAAATTACTAATTTATTCTTTTATTCTGAAATAACAAGGTTTTTGTAACAGCTTCACTATTTTTAATATAAAGTAATGTATAAGTTTTTTTCCTGTTATGAATAGCTTTTTTATTAATTATTTCTGAGTAGCAAAATTAATTCCTCTTGCTACAACGCTTGACATATTTTCAATTAGCTCATCTATTTCTTTTGGTGTTACTATAAAATTATAGTCTTCCGGTACAAGAACTTCTTTTATCATTTCATATTTATTTTCTTCTTGTAAACTATTTAAAAAGTCATTTGACTTAGCTTCCTGTTGTACTTTTTGTATGAATAAATCTAAACTATCTGCTGCAATAGTTGCTGCTTCAACAACTGTTGGTACTCCTATTGCAATTACTGGAACTCCTAAAGTATTTATTGTTAACTCTTTTCTTGTATTTCCTACACCCGCTCCCGGAATAATTCCAGTATCAGCAATTTGAACTGTACTACTTATTCTTTCAATGCTTCTAGAAGCTAAAGCATCAATAACAATTATTAATTTTGGATGTATATTATCTACTATTCCTTTTAAAATTTCTACTGTTTCAATTCCTGTTGTTCCTAAAACTCCCGGTGATACTGCACTAACTGGTCTTGTATCTTTATCTAATACATCTGGCATATATGTTAGTAAATGTCTTGTGATATCAATATCTTGTATTACTTTTGGACCTAAGGCATCTGGAGTAACATATAAGTTTCCAAGTCCAACTACTAAAATGTCATCTTGATTTCCTACTAAATTTGAAATTAAAACTTTTAATTCTTTAGTTACTGCTTCTGAAGCTTTTTGTATATCTTCTTCACCTGCTATTTTTATATTTTTAATATCAATAGTTATATAATTGCCCTTTTTCTTTCCTATTGCTTGTTCACCATTTTCATTTAGTACCTTCACTCTTGTAATTTTAATATCTTTATTAATGTCTTCTTCTTCAGTTTTAAGTCCATCTACTTCATTTGCAATATTATTTGCCTTTCTATATATATCACGTCTTTCTAAAGCTAAATCAGTTCTAAAATTAATCATAAAAATACCGTCCTTTCTATTTATATTATTTGAAAAGTCGGTATTTTTATTCACATAGTTATTAATTCTTTATGCATATAGTTTTTATATTTATTCTTTATGCACATAACTTTAATATTAATTCCTTATGCATATAGCTTATTCATTTTTTATTCATATAGTTCAAATATTTGTATTGTTTCTTTTTTGATCATAATATTTATATAGCTTTCTTTCATGAATTTTATATATCGGTATCGCTATCTTGCAAGCATTGTGTATACAAACATATTGCATCTTTAAAGCCTCTTTTATAATTTTTCTGACTATAATAGGCAATTTGTATTTCATAATTTTCTGCTAATAATTGTATTTTTTCAATAATTTCTTTTGCTTCTTCGTTTTTTCCTTCTTTATTTAGCATTTCTTTTATTTCATCTTCTATATCTTCAATATCTATTTCATGTGAAATTTTGCTTAGTTCCTTTCTATCCTTTTTGTTCTCAGCTTCAAAATCTTCTTGCCTAAATTCATATATTTTGTTTAGCATATTTAATTTTTTATAAATATTATCTGTATTTTCCATTATATCCCTCCTTTTCTCATTAGTATAAATTTAACTATTAAATTCTATTTTTATTATATCAATAATTAACTAATTTATTCAATATTTTTTACATAAATATGAAAATATAATATAAAAATTTAAAGACTAACTATCAAAATTGAATAGTTAGCCTTTTATAGTATTATATTATTTGTTCAAATTTTTATTAGTTTCTTTTTCTTCATTATATCTATCTATAAAATAAAGTGGTCTATGTTTTCCTTCATTAAAGGCTCGTCCAAGATATTCACCAATTATACCTAGAAAAATAAGTTGTATTCCTCCTAAAAATAATATAACTACCATTAAAGATGCATAGCCTGGCACATCAATTCCTGTTACAATTGTTTTTATTATTATATATAGCATATAAATAAATCCAATTATAGAAACTAATACTCCAAATATTGCAGACCATCTTAAGGGTGCAGTTGTAAAAGAGGTAATTCCATCTATTGATAAGTCAATTAATTTTGCATAATTCCATTTTGTTTGACCTGCCGCTCTAGGATCTCTATCATATAAAATTTCTTTTTTATTATAGCCTATCCAACTAAATAGGCCTTTTGTATATCTTTGTGATTCTCTAATTGATTTTAAAGCTTCTACACAACGTCTATCTAATAATCTAAAGTCTCCAGTATCTTTTTGAATTTGAATTCTTGTAAAAGATTGCAATACTTTATAATACATTTTAGAAGTAAATTTTTTAAGCCAAGTTTCACCTTCTCTTGATTTTCTTTTTGCATATACATCATCATAGCCTTCTTCCCAGTATTTTAGCATTTCTGGAATCAATTCTGGTGGATCTTGTAAATCTGCATCTATAATAACTACGCAGTCTCCTTTACAATAATCTAAACCTGCTATCATTGCTGTTTCTTTTCCATAGTTTCTAGATAAATTTAAATAGCAAAATCTTTTATCTTTTTCTCTTAATTCTTGCATTATCTTGAAGGTGTCATCTTTACTTCCATCATTAACAAGTAATATTTCAAAGTTATACTTTAGGTTGCTATCCATTAATTTTACTAATCTTTCGTACAATAAGTGTAATACTTCTTGTTCATTATATGCCGGTACTAATATGGTAACTAACTTTTTATTTTCTTCCATAAAAAAACTTTCCTTTCTTTGTTTTTTTGCTGTTATAATGCATATTTTGAATTTTGAATAGCTTCTTTTTATGCATATAGTTTACCATATAATTTGTTTTTAGTAAATACCATATTTTTATAAATTTTTAGTACATTTTATTTTAAAAGATACAATTACTTTTTTAATAATTTTAACATTTTTTAATCATGCAAATTGCATTTAACTTTTCACTTGATTTTTTAATTTATAATTATTCTTTGGTAATGTATGCTTTTAGCCTTATTTTGTAATGAGTAATTTTTATTAATGTATACTTCTAGCTTTGTTTAGTAGCCTATAGGTTTTGCAAATATTACAATCTTTACAAATTGAAACTCTATTTTCAAATATTAATTTAATTGTATTTATAAACTCGTCTTCTTCTTCTATTAAATGAATTTCTATTTTTTCTGGCAATAAGGTTAAAAGTGTATTTAAGGCATAGTCATTTGAAGAAAATGATATATCAGATAAATATTTTGCATTATATATATTATCTGAAACAGAAACCACATTTTTTTCACTATCTAACAAAATGGATTCTCCCTTATTATATATTAAATGTAACATTGAAAACTCTGGAAGCTTAGAATCTACATATATGCGTAGTAAATTTATAAATTCTGTGTATTCCTTTTCTATAACAAATTGATTTACTGCCTGATCTACCAAATTATCTAAAACTTTAATATAATCTTGTAGTCTAAAATAAACAAAACCATCTAATATAATAGTTTTATTTTCTGAAATATATTCTTTAAATGCATTTTTTATATATGCTTTTTCTTCAATAAGATTTTTATATTCTTCTGTATCCCTCATTTGCAAACAATTTTCTGTAATTTTATTTTTTTCATATTCATCAAAATAAAAATAGTTATAGTTAATTAATTGCTTTACAATTTTTTCTTCATAAAACTCTATAACTACCTCTTGTAACAAATCACATAAAAAATCATAAAATTTTAAATTATTTTTTCCCTGATAATGAATTATAATATTTTCATATATTTTAAATTTATTTTTAGAATAAGTAATATCTTCAAAATCTATTATTTCTATTCTTTCTAGTAGATAATTTAATATATCTGTATTATTTATTTTTATGCAAAGTGATTTCATGTTATTTTTTCTCCTTTCTGCTATTCATATTATCTACTAAAATATCTTTAGATATACATATTTTATTCTAGATGGTATGAAATGGTAACATGTTCATTTTATAACATTTTTTAAATTGAATTTAAGCCTCCTTTTAGGCTATATACATTTTCATAGCCTAAACTTTCTAATATTTCTTGTGCTTGTTTGCTTCTAATTCCTGATGCACAATAAACTATAATTGTAGTTTGTTTATTTGGTACTTTTTTTAATATTTCAGTTTCAAGCGTATACAATGGAATTAAAATTGCACCTATTAAATGTCCTTCTTCATATTCCTGATGACTTCTTACATCTATTAAAACATTTTCTTTTTTTAACATTTCTTGAATCTTTTTATAATTAATTTCTTTTTCATTAATTTGGCGATTGAATATCTTTTTTATTCTTTCTAACATTTATTTTTCTTCCTTTCCATTTTTTTATTATAATATTTGTTAATGTTAATATAAAAATTTTTTCACTTTTTAATAAATTTAAGTCGGTTTAATTTTGTTTTATTTTTTATGCATTTTATAAGACAGAAAAAATGACAATATTCATACTATATAATATGAATATTGTCGTATTTTGGTTTATACTATTTTATTTTCTATTATATTTTTTCTTATTTTTTTGTTCATAATTTATTTTCTAGTATATTTTTATTATTTCTTGTTCATAAAAAGCATTTTCATTTATAATGTTATTTTTTATTTGCTTATATATTTTTTATTTGATTATGTATTATTATTTATTTTCTGCTTCTATATAACTACTATGTTTCTTTTCTTGTATAACTGTTAATACTGTAATTACTAATATGTATATTAAAAGACCAATTGGTATTACTAAGCGGTTTATTGGTATTCTAGTAATTGCTAGTAAGCTTAAATATAATGCCTCTGAAACTAAAATAGATATTACATATAAACCTAAAGTTTTTAATATTCCTAATTTTCTAAATCTTATAGCTACATAAACTAAAACTACTACTGTACTTATTGTAAGTGGCATTATGTATGGAATTAACAAGCTAGAAATTTTAATTTTTGGTTGATGTACTACTTGAATATTATCTTCTGCTTTATTTTCAACTCCATATTTTTCATTTATTTTAGTATTTAAGCTTTCTACTTTTTCATCTATATTATCTGCATTTTTTTCTTCTATTAAAACTGTTGCCATATCTCCATATACTTCTACTTGTTGTACAATAATTCTGCCATTTCCAAATACTTCTTTTACCATTTGCTCAATATCTTTGTTTTCAATAGTTTTTCCTACGTAAATATCTAATCTTACATTTTTACTATATGTTAAATCTACATTTAGACCTATAGTAGCAATAATAATGGCTCCTACAATTATTACTGCTAATATTATTCCATAAATAACTTTCTTTTTCATTTTAATTATTATTCCTTTCCAAGATATATAACTTGGCTAAAAAGATTTTGTTTTGTAATTTAAAATAAATTTCAATTCTTTTTAGCCTATATTTCTCTTATTATTTTTTGGTTGTTAGTACAATTAAGCTTCTTGTGATTACAAGATTGTATAAAAAGCTTATTAAAATTCCCCAGAATATTGTCATACCGAAGCTTGAAATCGTTATCCAATTTATAAAGCATAATATTACTGAAATAATAATTACAGGTATTAAAATAAGTAATGATTTTAACATAGCTTCTTTAAAGCTGTTAGATGCTTCTTCTATGCTATTTGCTTCTTGATGCTTTAATAAATGTAATAAATACATTGTAAATATGTAATTTAAAATAACTGCAATAACAATTCCTACAATACCTTCTAAAGTAATTATAGTATTTGTTAAACGAAGGATTAACAAGTAAAGTGCTATATAGCCAATATAACTAATTCCTGCTAGTATTCCATTTTTTCTATAGCGTATGCTTACGAATATAATTCCTAAAGCAATAATTACTATAGCTATTATAACTGGAACTAATAACATATCTGTTGAAATATCTGATGTTACATAACGATTTTCATCTATTGTATAGGTAAGTGGTAATGCACCTTCATCTAATAAAATGGCAAGTTGTGCTGCTTGCTGTGCATAGCTTGAGAAGTTTGCACCTGTTGTATCTGTTCTTCCTATAGATAGTTGAAGTGTTCCATTTGAAATTTCTTCATCAAAATATGTATCTAGTAAAGAAGAATCATCTATCATAAAGCTTACTTTCTTAGTTTTTGTTTCGCCATCTTCTTCATAACTAACATATTTATTAGTCATATCTTTTAAAATTTGTGTTCCTTCTTCATTAAATTGCATTACTAATACTATGTTTACTCCTGAACTTGTTGTATTATAAGACCAGTATGCTTTTTTTAAGTGATTTTGGTTTAATAATTCTTCTTTTGTTTCTGAATCTATTACTTTAAATTCTCCTCTAATTGCAACATATTGTGCTACTGAATCTGTTCCACTATTTTCTGGTAAACTAATATACATTTTTCCATTTTCTTCACTAAAACGTATGGTGTAATCTGTTACTCCCATTTTTTCTAATCTTTTTTCAATTATTTTTTTGGCTTTTTTGTAATTTTCTTTTGTTAAGGCTTCTTCAGGATTTATTGGTTCTTCCTTCGTTGTTGTACCTTCTCCTTCTTCTTCTACTACATTTCCGTCTTTGTCATAAATTACAGTGTTAGTTGTAGTGCTAACTGAAACTCCAACTACTCTACTTCCTGTAAAGTCGGTTCCAAGACTGTAATTTGGTAGAATATTATTTACAAATTTTGTTTGCTTTACAAAAATTCCTCCAAATGAAATAAGAGAAATTAGTACAATTAATAAAACTACCAATGCAACTTTTAATTTTTGTTCTGTTTTCACTTTTATTTCCTCCTTGTATTATAATAATTTTGTATCATTAATTATTAATTCAAACCATATACCTAAATACTTTGCTGCGTTTTTGCTCATCATTGTTCTATCCATAAATATTTCAAAGTAGTCTAGTACAGGTGAGATTTCTGTATCTATTGTTAAATTTAAAATTACTTTTCTATTTTCTTTATTTATTATAAATTCAGAATTTGTAACTGCATAATTTACTTTATCGTGTTTATCAAAGGTGGCCATATTCTGATTTACAACTCTATCTCTGTGTACGTCTGATTTATCTGCTAAAATAAGCGCTGCTGAAATATCACTAACTGCGGTTCCTGTTTGCTCATCATGATTTCCTATTGCCATCATAATTTCTGTTCTTCTTTCAGCATCCATACCCATATCTTTTAAAATTTCATAGGCAAGTATTGCTCCTGTATGTGCATGGTCAACTCTATTTACACAGTTTCCAATATCATGCATATAACCTGCAATTTTTGCAAGTTCAATTCTTTCTTCTGGATAATCTAAAACTTTTAAAACTTCTCCTGCTCTGTATGATACAATTCCAATATGCCTTGTAGAGTGTTCTGTGTAACCTAGAGCATTTAGTTGTTTTTGTGAACTTAATATTAATTGTTTTAGTTCTTCGTTTTGTTTAACATCTTCTAAGGTAATCAACATTCTCCCCCCTAATTTATTTGTAGCATAATTATACTTGTTTATTTTATATTAAAACATAAAAAATATCAACTGTTTTTTTGAATTTATTTCTAAAAACAGCTGATATTTACTTTTTTTGCAAGAATAGTGCTTTTACTAATGCTAATATTTACTTTTACTAAAGCTGATATTTATTTTTGCCCGAATAGTTACTTTAAATATGTATTTATTTTTTATTTAAGTTAACTCCTACAACACCACCTATCATTCCACATATTACACTTGCACATATTGTTATTATTGAATTTATGTTGAGTGAAAAGCCTGCAAAACATATACTAGAAGCTAAGTATAATAATAGTATGTATATTAGCCCTACCAAACTTCCATTTAATAAACCGTTTTTTCTGATTTTAATTGTACTAATAGTGCTTCCTATAAAAATGCTAATTCCCGTAATTACAGTAACCACTGGAAACATAGTTGTTTCTGACAGGCTAGTATATGCAAGTAATAGTGCAAAAATTAATAAAAAAATAAGTGAAAGTATTATAGCAAAAATAGAACCTTTTATTATTCTCATACAATTTTTTTTAAGTTCACTTTCATCTTTAACAAGATTAGATTTTATTATGTTTTCATTTTCCATTTTACTACCATTCCCTTCTAAATGCACAAATTGGGTGGAAAATTGTAATTATTTTTCAATATTTTACACCTCAATAGCTTTTTTTAAATATTTATGCTATTGAGGTGTGTTTAAGAACTTTTTATTTTATGTATTTTTAAATTACTAGCTTATTTTTTTATATTATTAGCAGGGTTTAGTATTATTTTGTATTTGCTTGCTAATTGGTAGTTGTTTCAATATTAGTTGCTTGCTAATTTTCGCTTATTTACTGATTAGTAGTTGCTTGAGTATTTGTCGTTTGCTAATTTCCGTTTGTTTACCGATTAGTATTTTTTTAGTATTGGTTATTTGCTAATTTCCACTTGCTTGCTGACTATTATTTGTTTGGCTGTTAGTCGTTTGAGTATTAGTTGCTTGAGTGTTAGTTGTTTGGTTATCTTCAGTAGTTTGACTGTTTGAATTTTCTTGATTTGTATTTTCTTGGTTTGTATTTTCATTTTGATTGTTATTTTCTTGTTTTATATCTTCAGTATTTTTTACATATTGCTTTATATATTCTATTACATTTAAAGTTTGAGTATTCGTAGTCATATAATATGTTGTTTCTCCTGAAGAAGTAATTGAATAAAAGGCTGTTAAAACATTTGGTATTAATTGGCTACCATCACTATCTATTAAGCCATATAATTCTCCTTTTTTTACAATGATACCTTCGTATTGAGGAACTAACAATATATTATTTGCATTTTGAGTTCCAGATACTGTATTTCCAACAGAACATCCTAAATCATCATAAATAAGTTCTGTAAGCCTTCTGCCTGTTGTATCAAACAAACACCATTTATCTCCTTGCCTTACAGGTATGCATTTATTATATAATAAGTATTGATTTTCTATATCTATATTATATAATAAATTGTTTATTCCTATTTGATCATATTCTAGGTAAACTACAATACTTTGCTTAGAATTAATTACACCGTATTTGTTGTTATTTTTTACTAAATATAAACCACTATCTTTATCTATTTGCTTAATATCATCGTATTCTGGACTAATTTTGGTAGTAGAATCATGTAGCATAATTCCTACTTTATTTTCAAGCGTTGTAACTATAAATTCTTGTGTACTCTCTATAAATTTAATTTTAGAATATTTTGTTCCTAATATTTCATTGCCATTTAAGGTTTTAACTCCATAATGTCCATCTGAATTTTTAACAATAATCATATTATAAAGTAAAGTCTTTTGATTACTAAAAGATGCTTCTCCATCTGAAATTCCTGCATTTTGAAAACGTGCAGTATATAATTTTACTAAATATGGAAGTGTATTAATAGTTACTGTATTATTTTGCGTATTATATGACATTTCTATATTAAAAGCTATTTTTGCCCCTTCTATAGTTGTACATAATTGTCCATTAATTGTTTTTACTGGTTCTGCTATTTCATAATACTCCATATCCTGAGTGCCATTTTCTAAAACAATTTTATGAATTTTATTGGAGTTTAAATTAAAAGTTGCTACTTCATTTGTACTTTCTACATAGCATTTAGTTGTATCTTCTGTATATTGCTTATATCCACCATTTGAAGATTGATAACCAACATATTCTGCGAAAGCACGAATTGGTACATATATTTTTTCACCTTCAAATATAAGTACATCTTTTAGTTTGCTATTTGCTTTTCCATCTAAATTAATTTTAAGTTCTGTAGCTTGTATATAATAAACTACTCCAATTAAAGCAATACAAGCTATAAATAATATGAATAAAGAAATTCCTATTATTTTCATTAATTTTTTAGTTTTAGCTTGGTCTTCTGATTGATTATAGTAACCATTGCCTCCAATAAAATCATCCATTTATTTTCACCTTTCCTTTGTATATTATTTTTCATAACCATATTTTTTATAAAACTCATTTTTAAAGTTTAATAAGTTGTCATTTTCTATTTCTATTCTAACCCTTTCCATTAATTTCGTCAAGAACCTTAAATTATGAATTGATAATAATCTAACTCCTAAAATTTCATTTGCTTTAACTAAATGCCTAATATATGCTCTTGTATAATTTTTGCAAGTATAACAATCGCATTCTGGATCTAGTGGAGTGAAATCTCTTTCATATGTAGCATTTCTAACTACTACTTTTCCGTTCCACGTCATTGCTGTTCCATTTCTTGCAATTCTTGTTGGAAGTACACAGTCACACATATCTATTCCGGCAAGAGCTGCTTCTATTAAATAGTCTGGTGAGCCTACTCCCATTAAATATCTTGGTTTATTTTCTTGCATTAATGGAGTTGTAAAGTATAGCATTCTTAAAAATTCTTCTTTTGGTTCTCCTACGCTAATTCCACCTATTGCATAACCCGGAAACTCTAATTCTGTTAAGTCTTTTGCAGATTTTACTCTTAAATCTTCGTAAAATCCTCCTTGTATAATTCCAAATAGGGCTTGTTTTTCTGTAGTTTGGTGAGCTTTTTTACACCTTTTTGCCCATCTTGTGGTTCTTTCCATTGATTGCTTTGTATATTCATAAGTTTCAGGATATTTAACACATTCATCAAAAGACATTATTATATCTGCGCCTAAAGCTTCTTCTATTTCCATTACTTTTTCTGGTGAAAAGAAATGCTTTGAACCATCTAAATGTGATTTAAATTCTACCCCTTCTTCTGAAATTGTTCTTAAATCACTTAAACTAAATACCTGAAAACCTCCACAATCTGTAAGAATTGGTCTATCCCATCTCATAAAATTGTGAAGTCCTCCTGCTTCTTTTACAAGCTTATGTCCCGGACGTAAATATAAATGGTACGTATTTGATAAAATTATTTGTGCTCCTACTTCTTCTTTTAATTCTTCAGGTGTCATTGATTTTACAGTGGCCTGTGTTCCAACAGGCATAAATACTGGAGTTTGTATATCTCCATGCGGAGTATGTACTATTCCTCTTCTTGCTCCTGAATTTTTATCTATATGTAATAATTCGTATGTTACTGCTGGATTTGACATTGTATTGTTCCTTTCCTTATTATTCATTAAAAAGTGGCCATATTTTTATATTATGCTCCTTTAATTATTTAATTAACATTGCGTCTCCAAAGCTAAAAAATCTGTACTTTTTATCTACCGCTTCTTTGTAGGCCTGCATAATAAATTCTTTTCCTGCTAAGGCTGATACTAGCATAATTAGTGTAGATTCTGGTAAATGGAAATTTGTAATTAAATAATCTAAACATTTGAATTTATAGCCCGGATAAATAAAAATACTTGTATCTCCTTCTGTTTCTTTTACCATTCCATTTTCATCTGCTATTGATTCTAGCACTCTACAAGATGTTGTTCCAACTGCTATAACCTTATGCCCTGTTTTTTTTGCATTATTTATTTTTTCTGCATCTTCAGCTTTTATATAAAAATGTTCTGAATGCATATCATGGTCTTCTACTTTTTCTACTTTTACAGGTCTAAAAGTTCCGCAATCCAACATGTAAAGTTACATTTGCAACTTCTACACCTTTTTTCTTTATTTTTTCAAATAATTCTTCGGTAAAGTGAAGCCCTGCTGTTGGGGCTGCACTTGAACCTTCATATTTTGCGTATACTGTTTGGTAACGGTCTTTTTCCTTTAGTTTTTCATGAATATATGGTGGAAGTGGCATTAAGCCGATTTCATTTAATATTTCATTAAATATTCCGTTATATTCAAATTTTACTTTTCTATTTCCGAGACTCTAATTTTTCTAATATTTCTGCTTTTAGCAAGTATTCTCCTTTAGGCTGGTTAGTATTTTGATGTTCGCTTAAATTAATTTGCTGATTATTTTCATTTTGTTTACTATATGCTTCATCATTATTTGTTTCATTACTATTTTCTTCATTATTATTTGCTTCATTACTATTGCCCTTAATACCAAAAAGTACTTTTGTACCTGGCATTAATTTTTTTCCAGGTCTTACCATAACCTCCCAAATATCGCCTTCTATTCTATTTAATAACAAAAACTCTACTTTTGCACCAGTTTCTTCTTTAATTCCATAAAGCCTTGCTGGAATTACTTTTGTATTATTTCTAACTAAGCAATCTCCCGGTTCTAAAAAATCTATAATATCTTTAAAAGTTTTATGTTCTATTGTTTTTTCTTTTCTATCTAAAACCATTAATCTTGATTCATCTCTATTTTTTATTGGAACTTGTGCTATTAGTTCTTTTGGTAAGTCATAATTAAATTCTGATACTTGCATTGTATTTAGTCTCCTTCTAGTTTTGGTTATCTGTACTTTTTTCTGATATGTATGTAAATAGTTTTTGTACTCTTCTTCCTATACTTCTAATTACTTCTATAATATTTTTTGGTTCAGAAAGCACATCTACTTTTGAACTATAAGTGAAATTGCTTTCATTAACTGGTTTGCAGGTATATATTTGGCTTGGAAGCCCTATTTTATCTTTTTGATAAATAATATTACAATTCATATAATCTGCATACCATCTTCTTAGCCCTTCTTTATTATTTTCAAAATATCCATAATCTTTATAATCATGAAGTGCAGGAACTTCATAACCATATTCGCTACTATTTCTTTCTAAAGTATGTAAAAATTCATGAATAAATACTTCTTCTGGAAAGGTATTAAATAAATAATTAAATTCATAAGCATAATTATTTTCATCATCTGGCATACGAATATTAGAAAATCCAATTCCATAGTAATCCATTCCGCCTAAACCTATCCAATCATTTACTAAAGTAGAATTTCCTTTTTGTTTATCTGCCATACGAAAAGCTACATATATATGATCATAGTTAGTTTTTTCTATATAACTATTAATATAATCATATACATCTTCCGCAGAAACATAATAACCATTTTCTTCATCATAAGAAAGCGTTTTTATTGGTTCTGAAATAGTATATACTTCATATTCTATACTCATTTTATTATTACAAATTTCAGAAATTGAATTTTTGAATCTACTTAAATTTGTTTTTACAGTTTGAATATCATTTTCTGACATTTGCAATTTAACATTTTCTATTTTATTGTTTACTTGTACCTTTACATCTATATTAGGAAAAATGAAGCAAACCATTTTCCATTTATTGCTAGAATTTGGTGTTCCTACCTTTACTTCAAAATCTGAAAACCATGCTGTTCCTTTTGTTTTTTCTTCATATCCTCCTAATCTAAAGCCAAGATTTACTTCTGTTCTATTTTTTGAGTTAAAATAGAATGTAAGATCTTGCCAGTCCGATGTTCCAGTAATGGCAGGCGATTTTTCTGTAGTTCCACTAATACATATATGTGCTCCACCACTTCTACTACCATTTAAGTTTTGCACATCTTTTACCTTTACTTTACAAGTTACTTTATATGGTCTATTTGGTAGTACAGAAATTGTTTGCGAAAACATAGAATCAGTATAATCTATGTTTTCTAATTTATAACTATCCATTTTAGAATATTTTTCTTCTGCATCTCTAGTAAATTCTGTTTTTTCTAATTCACTTATATTTTTTTCAAAGTCGTTATAGTTATATTTATTATAAACTTTAATTGCTATGAAAATAGCTACTGTTATAAATATTAGCGAAATTACATTTTTAACTATGTGATTTCGTTTCCTCATTATTTTTCCTCCGTTTTATTAATTTTTAATTAATATATTAAAATAGTTGCTTTTGTTGCTTATTTTTAGCTAAATTATTAAATACTACAGTTACATACTTTTTAGTAACCTTATTAAATTAATTTTTAGTAAAGTTAAGTAACAAAAAATTTTATAAATGTTTTTTCCATATATATTATAAATTTGAAATCACCTTACTGCATCTATGGCAAAGTGTAGGATGTTCTTTATTTTCTCCAACTGTGGTATCATATTTCCAACATCTTTCGCATTTTTCACCTTCTGCTACTTCTACCTTTACTCCTAATTTTTTGTCATCTTTTCTTTCATTTAGCTCTATATGAAGATCTGATACAATAAATACTGTTTCTAAAAGTTCTTTATTTGCTTTTAAAAATTCTACTTCTTTTTCATCAGCATATAAAGTTACTTTTGCATTTAATGAATGTCCTATTGTTTTGTTTCCTCTTGCTAATTCTAGTTCTTTTGAAACAGCTTCTTTAAGCTCTAAAATATGATTCCATTTTTCTTCAATTTCTTTATTATCATATTCTGGTTTTGGCTCTGGCCAATTACTTAGCATTACACTTTCTACTGCTTCTTCCTTAGTGTGTGGCATATATTTCCAAATTTCTTCTGCAGTATAGCAAATCATTGGTGCTAATATTTTTACTAATGTATTTAATATAGTGTACATAGCTGTTTGTGCAGATCTTCTTTCTAAAGAAGCTTTTTTAGAAGTGTATAGTCTATCTTTTATAATATCTAAGTAGAAGTTACTCATATCTATTACGCAGAATTGATTGATGTCATGATATACTAAATGGAAATTAAAATCTTCATAATTTTGTGTAGAATCTTTTAATAATTTATTTAATTTTAGTAATGCCCATTTATCAATTTCTTGCATTTGCTCATATTGTACCATATCTTTATCTGGATCAAAATCAGAGGTATTTCCTAAAATGTATCTTGCAGTATTTCTCATTTTTCTGTAGGCTTCACTAATTTGTTTTAATATATCTCTTGATATACTAACATCTGATTTGAAATCTGAAGATAATACCCATAATCTTAAAATATCGGCACCATATTCTTTTATAATATCTTGAGGGCTAATTCCATTTCCTAAAGATTTAGACATTTTTTTGCCTTCTTCATCTATTACCCAACCATGTGTTAATATTGCTTTATATGGGGCTACACCTTTTGTAGCTACAGATGTTAATATAGATGACTGGAACCAACCTCTGTATTGGTCGTGCCCTTCTAGGTATAAATCTGCTGGAAAGTCTAAACCTCTTTCTACTAATACTCCTTGATGTGAAGAACCAGAATCAAACCAAACGTCCATAATATCGGTTTCTTTTTTGAAATCATGTGAGCCACATTTTGAGCAAGTTGCACCTTCTGGCATTAGCTGTTTTTCATCTAGTTCGAACCACGCATTTGAACCTTTTTCTCTAAATATTTTTTCTACTTTTTCAAAGCTTTCTTTAGTTGCATATTCTGTACCACATTCTTTACAATAGAAAATTGGAATTGGTACACCCCAAGTACGTTGTCTAGAAATACACCAATCTGCTCTATCTTTTACCATGCTTGCAATTCTTTCTTTTCCCCAAGAAGGTGTCCATTTTACTGTTTCTATTGCTTTTAAGGTTTCATCTTTAAAGCCATCTACAGAAGCAAACCATTGATCTGTAGCTCTAAATATAATTGGATTTTTGCATCTCCAACAATGTGGGTAAGAGTGCAAAATATCTTCTTTCTTTAATAAATATCCATTTTTATCTAGCCATTCTGGAATAACTTTATTTGATTCATCACAACTTAAACCTACAAAAGGACCTGCTCCTTCTGTTTGATATCCTTTTCCATTAACGGTAACTATAATATCTAAGCCATTTCTTAAACCGCACAAATAGTCTTCTTTACCATAGCTAGGTGCTGTATGAACTGCACCAGTACCTGTTTCTAAGTCTACTGCAACATCATTTTCTCCACCTAAAACTACTCTAGATGTTCTATCTAAGAATGGATGCTTGCAAAGTATTCCTTCTAATTCTGCTCCTTTAACTACTTTTAATGTTTTATAATCTGTTAAGCCTATTTTACCCATTACTTGATCTACAAGTACTGATGCCATTACAAGTTTTCCTTTTTCACATTCAACTAAACTATACTCATATTCTCCACCAACTGTAATACCAGTATTTCCAGGAAGTGTCCATGGTGTAGTTGTCCAAATTACAATGCTTGTATTGGTATCTAATACACCTTTTCCATCTACTACTGGAAATTTTACATATATAGATGGAGATGTAATATCTTTATATTCAATTTCTGCTTCTGCTAAGGCTGTTTCACAATCTATACACCAATGTACTGGTTTTAAGCCTTTATATATGTAGCCTTTTTGATACATATTTGCAAATACGCCAATTTGCCTAGCTTCAAATTCTGGCTCTAATGTTTTATATGGATGTTCCCAGTCTGCAAGAACTCCTAACCTTTGGAAGCCTTCTGTTTGTTTTCCTACATATTGAAGCGCAAAATCACGACAGGTATCTCTAAATTTTGTAATACCTATTTCTTCTCTATTAATTCCTAAAGCTTGAATTGCTTTTTTCTCAGTTGGAAGTCCATGTGTATCATAGCCGGGAATATATGGTGTTTTATAGCCTTGCAAACTTTTGAAACGATTTACTGTATCTTTTAATACTTTGTTTAAGGCGTGTCCCATGTGAATTTCACCATTTGCATATGGAGGACCATCATGTAATACATAAGATTTATGTCCTTCATTTTTCTTTAACATTTTTTCATATAAACCATTATCAAAAATTTCTGCTTTGATTTTTGGTTCATTTTCTGGTAAATTTCCTCTCATTGGAAATTCTGTACTTGGTAAGTTAAGTGTTTTTCCATAATCTACTTTTTCTTCTGACATTTAAACATTTCCCCTTTCTAAGTTAAGAATTATAATTTGCATACAGCAATATTTCTACTTATATTCTATGATTTATATTCTATGCTGTATATATTCTACGCTGTATATTCTATGCTGTACGTAAAAACAGTATTTTTATACTATTTATAATTCAAAATAAGCCATTTCGTCTTTATTTTAGGACGAAATGGCTTCAGTTTTCCGCGGTACCACCTAATTTAAAAGAATACAAAATATTTCTTTTCACTCTTGTTCTTTAACGCAGAATTTACGGTTTCTTTTACTTTTTTATGAAGAATTTCAAAGAAACAGCTTAAAAGGTGATAACAATATTTATAAGTTTCTGCCAAACTTTCACCAAGTATTTAGCTCTCTGTAAGACTTTTTAAGTATTGTGTTGTCCTTTATTTTTGCTTTTAAATTGTACGTATATAGTGTAGCATTTTTTTGCTATTTTTTCAAGTGGTAATTTTAAGAAATTTGAAAATGGAGCTTAGATATATACTCTTTTTATTTTGAATACATGTCTAAGCTCCATTTTCTAAATTTAGCATATAAATTCTATCTTTGAAAAAAATAATTTTAAGATAGTAACTGAGCTAATTGTTTTGAATTTTCACTTGTGATTGTTTCTAAAGCTGATATACGAATAGAATTTGTTTCTGAAAAGTTTTCTAGGTTATTTACTCTTTCTTCTAGTTGTTCTTGTTTTTCTTGATGCATTGCATATCCATCAAAAAGTGCTGGAATTTTATTTGTAACAGCATCTTCAATAATTAGCATTGATCTTTGTAAGTCTCTTATCATTTCTTCTATTCTTTCGAAACGTTTGTCATGCTCTTTTAGCTTTTTATCAATTTGTATGAAATGTTCATCACAATCTTTTAAATGCTCTTCGTGTTTATTTAATGCTATTTTGATTTCTTGATCCATATTTTCACCACCTTTACTATAAATTTTATTAAGCTTTATTAACTTAACAAACAGAGTATAACATAAGTTATAATTTAATTCAAGGTTTTTTGTAAAATTTTACGATTTATTTAAATTTAACGAGTCTTCCTGTTGCAAGGAAAGTCTGTTATTTTTTATCTAAACTATTCTAGTAACATTTATTTCTATATTTATTCAAGCATATAAATTATTTTCATTTAAAGATTTGTACTATATAATTTCTAATCTTCCCATTCTAGCTCATAATCTGAAATTTGTACAATATCCCCATCTTTAATGCCTAAATCTTTTAATTTTTGATTAATTCCTAATTCATTTAATCTTCTATGGAAATAATGTAAAGACTCATTATCTTCTAAGTTTAATGTTCTCATAAGCTTTTCTACAACTTTTCCTGAAACAATAAACACTCCGTTTTCTTTTTTTACAGTTACATCTTCTTTTTCTTCTAAAGTATATACTTTTCTTGCTTTTTCTATTTCAATTAAATCTTCTTTTGGCAATTCTTTTAATACTTCTGAAACTCGCTTCATTAATTCTTTTATACCTTCACCTGTTGCAGAAGATATAGGATAAATTTCCATGTTCTTTTCACTTGCCAATTTTTGTAAGTTTTCATATAAAGATTTATTCTGCATACTATCTATTTTATTAGCAACTATAATTTGCTTTCTTTTACTTAGCTTTTCACTATATTTTTTTAATTCTTCATTAATTATTTCAAAATCTTTTACAGGATCTCTTCCTTCTATTCCAGACACATCAATTACATGTAACAATAGCCTTGTTCTTTCTATATGACGCAAAAACTGAATTCCAAGACCTATGCCTTGACTTGCACCTTCAATAATTCCCGGAATATCAGCTATAACAAAACTGCTTCCATATTCTCCTTTAACTACTCCTAAGTTTGGCTCTAAAGTAGTAAAATGATAGTCTGCAATTTTAGGTGTAGCATCTGTAACTACAGAAAGTAAAGTAGATTTTCCTACATTTGGAAATCCAACTAATCCAACATCTGCTAATAATTTAAGCTCTAGTATTAATTCTTTTTCTTCTCCTTTTTCACCTTCTTGTGAAAATCTAGGAGCTTGCCTTGTAGAAGTAGCAAAATGAGTATTTCCCTTTCCACCTCTACCACCTGCTAAAATTAATTCTTTTTGACCTTTTTCTGATAAATCTGCTAAAACTTTGCCGAGTTGTAGCATCTTTTATAATCGTTCCAATTGGCACTTTTATAGTTAAGTCTGCACCGCTTTTTCCATAACGATTTGCACCTTCTCCATTATTGCCATTTTCAGCTTTAAATTTTTTCTGATAACGAAAGTCTATTAATGTGTTGGTATCTGGATCTACTTCAAAATATACATTTCCTCCTCTACCGCCATCACCACCATCTGGACCTCCTGCTGCTACATATTTTTCTCTACGAAAAGAAACGGCTCCATCACCGCCATTTCCAGCTTTTGCAATTATTTTTACATAGTCTGTAAACATGATTTTCTCCTTTTGATTATCTTTTCTTACCAATATATGTACTTTATAAATACATGTATCTTTATAAATGCCTGTGTCACTGTAAATACATGCACTCTTATAAGTACATGTGTCCCCGATGCGACAAAATGTCGCTTAAACAAACGTCCCTAAAGCGACAAAAAGTAATCCAATTTCATTGCTTTCTTTACTTTTTCCATTGTTGCCTTTGCTGTTTGTCTAGTTTTTTCTGTACCTTCCTTTAATATTTCTTCAACTAATTCTGGATGTTCCTCATAATATTCTCTTTTTTCACGAATTGGGTTTAAGAAATTATTTACATTTTGTGCTAACTGCCTTTTACAAGCTACACATCCTCTTTTTCCAGCTTTGCATTCTTCACATACACATTTTACTTCTTCTACTGTACTAAATAATTTATGGTAATACGCTACCATACATACATCAGGATGCCCCAAATCGTCCTTTTTTATTCTTTCAGGATCTGTTACTGCACTCATAATTTTTTTATTAACTTCTTCTTCAGTATCTGCTAAATATATAGCATTTCCTAAAGATTTTCCCATTTTTTCATTTCCATCTAATCCTTTTATTCTTTTGTACTCTGAAAGTATAGCTTCTGGTTCTTTTAAAGTTTCTCCATATATACTATTAAATTTTCTAACTATTTCTCTGCATTGTTCTATTAGTGGAAGTTGATCTTCGCCTACTGGCACTACTGCGCCATCTACTACAGTAATATCTGCTGCTTGGCTTACAGGATAACCTAAAAATCCATAAGTAACACTTTCACCAAATAGCTCTTTTTTTTGTGCTATTTCTGTTTTTACTGTAGGGTTACGTTCAAGTCTTGCAATTGTTACTAAATTAGAATAGAACACTGTTAATTCTGCTGTTTCCGGAATCATTGATTGAATATATATGGTTGTTTTTTCTGGATCTATTCCTACAGATAAGTAATCCATTACAACTTCTCTTACATTATTTCTTACTTTTTCTGGATTATTAAAATTATCTGTTAATGCTTGCACATCTGCAATTAGTATATATGGTTCATATTTTCCACTATTTTGCATTTCTACTCTTGTTTTTAAAGATCCAAAATAATGGCCTATATGTAATTTTCCTGTTGGTCTATCTCCTGTAATCATACGTTTTTTTTCTTCCATTTTTCATCATTCCTTTATTTTTAATTTTTAATCTTTAATCTCTTATTATTTTAATACTATTAATTATATAACTATTTTATATAACTTTTATTCAAAATTAATTTTTAGTTATTTACTGCTTTGATATTCATTTATTATGTAGTTCTTGTATAAATAGCTCTTGTATATAAAACTAATTTTTTATTAGCTATATATTCTTGCCTAAAATTTTTATTAGTTGAGCACCTTTATTATAAAGGATTTTTATATTTTTTACAATAATTTAACAAAAAGAACTCCAAGATTTTGGAGTTCTTTTATATTAGCATTTTTTAACTAACTTTATTATTCGGCTTTATTACCTACTTCTACTGGATAAACGCTGACTTTCTTTTTATCTCTGCCAAGTCTTTCAAATTTAACTTTTCCACTTACTTTAGCAAAAAGAGTATCATCGCTACCAATTCCTACATTAGTTCCTGGATGTATTTTTGTTCCTCTTTGTCTAACTAATATGTTTCCTGCTGGAACTATTTGTCCATCTGCTCTTTTTAAGCCTAAACGTTTTGATTCACTATCTCTACCGTTTTTAACACTACCTTGACCTTTTTTATGAGCCATGCTTTTTCACTCCCTTCGATTATTAGCTTTAATTTTTATTTTCGAACATTATTAATTTTCATAAAAAATTATTATTTATTTTTAATAATTATAATATTATAATATTTTAACATTTCTATATTTTAATGTTTTTAATAATATTTTATAGAAAAAATAAATTTATTTTTAGAAAATTTAATTAAGCTTCTTTTTTAGCAGTTGCTGATTTTTTTGTTTCTGCTTTTGCTTGAACTTCTTTAGTTTCAGCTTTTTCTTCTGCTGTTTTTATTTTTGTAATTTCTACTTTAGTATATGGTTGTCTATGACCTTGTGTTCTTCTATAGTTCTTTTTAGCTTTGTATTTGTACACTAATATTTTTTTACCTTTACCATGAGAAACTACTTTTCCTTCAACTTTAATACCTTTTACATAAGGAGTTCCTACTTCTACTTTTTTACCATCTGATACTAAAATAACTTTATCAAATGTTATTTTCTTACCTTCTTCAGTTTCTAATTTTTCGAAGAATACTACATCTCCTTCTGATACTTTGTATTGTCTTCCACAGCTTTCAATTATTGCGTACATTTAGTACACCTCCTATATTCGTATACTCGCTAAGCATAAATAACAAGGCAATTGCTTTATTGCAATATTTAGTTGCCCGACTCAGGCGGCTTACAGATAAGTATTTTACCACACAAAGCATAGAATGTCAACATTTTTGCTGTATTTTCCCCCCTATTCGGTGTAGTTTACAGAATTGCATTTTAACTTTTTACTTGACGCCATATTGGATGTTCTTTACAACATTTAACTTGATGTTATATTCAATGTTACTTGACACATATTTATTGTTTATGTTTTTTATTCTGCATGTTTTCCTTTGCTTGTTTTTCTTTTTTTAGTTTCTTTCTTACTTTCACTTTCTTTACTTGTTTTATCTTTTTTTACACGTTTGCCTTCTTTATTAATTTTATTTTCTTTTTTTGTTTTTTGATTTTTTTCATTTTCTAATTTTAGTGTTGCTTTTTTACTTTGCTTTTCTATTTTTCTCTTTCCTTCTTGTGCAATACTTTCATCTTCTATTTTTGATGTTTCTTCTTTACTTTGATTTTCTATTTTGCTTTTTTCTTCTTGTTCAATATTTTCATTTTCTATTTTTAATTCATCTTTTTCATTAGTTCTGTTTTCTACTTCTAATTTATTTTCTTCATCATTTTCTATTTTTAGTTTATTTGCTTTCTTATTTTTTACTTTTGCCTTTTCATTTTCTTTTATTAACTTATCTTCTTTGTCTTTTTTCTTAGTTTTTGTTGTACCTTCTGCATTTTTTTGTGGTTTTCCTAATAGTTCAAACATATTTGCTTTATATTTTTCTACTCCCGGTTGATTAAATGGATTAACTCCTAGTAGTGTTCCAGACATTGCACACGCTAATTCAAAAAAGTAAATTAAATGCCCTAAATTATACTCATTTAATTTATCCATTGTAATTATTAGGTTTGGAACCCCACCTTCTTCATGTGCTTTTATAACGCCTTCCATTGCTTTTTTATTAACTTCATCTAAACCTTTACCTGCTAAATAATTAAGTTCATCTAAATTATCTTCGTCTTGATTTATTTTAATATCTGTGGAAGATTCTTTAATGTTAATTGTAGTTTCAAATAAAAATCTTTTTCCTTCTTGAATATACTGACCTAAGGAGTGTAAATCTGTTGTAAAATCTGCTCCTGTTGGATAAATACCTTTTCCATTTTTTCCTTCACTTTCACCAAAAAGTTGCTTCCACCATTCAATTACATAATGTAATTTTGGTTCATAGCTTACTAAAATTTCTATACCTTTTTGATCTTTATAAAGCATATTTCTAATTACAGCATATTTGTAGCAATCATTATATTTTAAATTACCATCAAAATATTTTTCTTGTGCAAATCTAGCACCTTCTAGTAATTTATCTATATTAATTCCTGAAACAGCTATTGGAAGTAAGCCCACTGGTGTTAAAACTGAATATCTACCACCTATATTACTTGGTATTACAAAAGTAGTATAGTCTTCTTGTTTAGCTACTTGTTTTAAGGCTCCTTCTTTTTTATCGGTGGTTATATATATTCTTTTTTTAGCTTCTTTTAAACCATATTTATTTTCTATTAATTCTCTAAACATACGAAAGGCTATTGCTGGTTCTGTTGTAGTTCCAGATTTTGAAATTACATTAATAGATATGTCTCTATTTCCTATTAGATCTATTACATCATTTATATAATTTGGACTTAAATTATTACCTACATATATAATTTGAGGAGTTTTTCTTTGCTCTTTTGGTAAATAGTTATAAAATGTATGAGTTAAAGCTTCTATTACTGCTCTTGCTCCTAAATATGAACCGCCTATTCCTATAACTACTAATATTTCAGAATCACTTTGTATTTTTTTAGCAGCCTTTTTCAATTTTTCAAGCTCTTTTTTGTCATATTTAGTGGGCCATTCCATCCAACCTAAAGGTTCTTTTTTATCTTTAATTTTTTTATGTAATTCTTCATGTGCCTGTTCTACTTCTTCTGCATATTTCATAAAATCTTTTTCTGTTATACCTGTATGCTTAAAATCTAGCTTAACATTTTGTATCATCTATTTATCCCTCCTCTTTTGCAGTTCTGCTATAATTTTATACCAATAGTTATTTTTATTCAATGTATTTTTACAAATTTTACATATTTTTGGAATTAAAATATGCATTTAATCATACAAATTGCATTTAACTTTTCGCTTTAAATTTTAATTCTTTAAGAAACAAGGTTAATCTAGCTATGTTCGCTGTGCAAAGCACGTGACAGTTATTTGAGAAGTAAACGATTTTCATATATTTCTATGTATCTTATAATTTAAAAAAATCATTTTATGGCTTCATCTATTACTTTTGCTAAGTATTTCATACTGGTTAAACTTTGATCTAGAGTATTTCCGAGTTGCTCCCACTTCTATAATTACAGCTGCCTTTGATACTTCTTGATTATAGCTAGAGTTTCGCAAAATAATTGGTTTAAATAAGCCCGGATACAATTTATTTGCTTCTTCTTGAATTTTTATTGCAAATTTTAAATTTTCTTGCCAATTTTTATGCTCGGTTGTTCCTCCGTCAGTACCTATTACAAACATTAATTGCGCTGCATAATCGTTTCCTATTTTAACAGTTGGTGCATATTTTGAATCTGCTATTGCATCTCTATGTATATCTATTACAATATCTGTATCTTTATTTTTTTCTAATATGCCTGTTACTGTTTTTAAAGAATTATCATAGGAACCTGAATAAGATGGATAATCGTGTAATTTTTCATTATGTATAACATTATACCCATAACTTTTAAGCTGTTTGTCTAACTCTCTTCCTACTCTTATAACTGAATAATTTTTATCTGTTGTTCTAAAATTTCCTGTTGGTTTATAATTATATTTTTCGCTAGAAGTATAACTTTCTGATGCATGTGTGTGAAATATTAAAATATTTTTTGTTTTTATATTTATATTTGATGTAAAAATTTCTTTAGTTAGTTTATACTTCGTTTCATTTTTTATTTTTACCCCATTATATTGCACAGTGTATTTATTTGGTACATTAGAGCTTTGTACCTGAGTTTCTAATCCTGTTTGAGCTTGCTCTACTGGTTCTTCTACACTATTTTGATTTTCTTCGTTTTGTTGTTCTTTTAATTCTTCTTTCAGTTCTTCTTCTATTTCTCCTTTTGCTGTAACTTCGTTATCTTCTAGCTTGTTACCAGATACAGAAGTTATCATTTCTAGTTCTAGTCCTAATGCTAATTTAAGTGGGCTTTCTACTTGTGTTTGCTCTTTACTTTCATTATTCATACTTGAAGCACCCGGAATTGTAATATCTAAGCAGGAAAGTAAAGCATTTTTTTGCAATATTTCTATTTTACCTACATCTTTTTTTAGGTTAGATGCATATGTAATAATTGAAGCTATTATAGCAATAAATATTGTAAATTTTATTAAATACTTAACAATATCTTTTAGGCTTATTACTGCCATATTAATCATAAATATTTTCTCCTTTGTCCATACTATTATTATATAAAATATATGCACAAAGTTTGAAATTATGAAAACGTAAAAAAACAAATTTACTTTATAAAATGCATTTTTAACGTTAAATTTATTTTACTGCGTTGCTATTTTTTTATATAGATGTAACCTTTTAATATAGCTTATATTTAATATGCTATAACATTTTAATATAACTTATATTTAATATAGCTATAACATTTTAATATAACTTATATTTAATATAGCTATAACATTTTAATATAACTTATATTTAATATAGCTATAACATTTTTATTTAACCTGTATGTTCTTTATACAGGTTATAATTTCATCTACATCAAAATTTACAGTTGTTTCCTCACCTGTTTCCATTTTTTTCACTTTTAATTTTGCAGAATTTATTTCATCTTCGCCAAGTGCTATTACATAAGGAATTTTAAGCTTATCTGCATACTTAAATTTTGCTTTTGCCTTTTTATTATTTAAGTATATTTCTGTATTAATTCCTTTTTCCCTTAATTTACTTGCTAGTTCTATTGGTTTGCTTAAATCTTCTAACATTGGAATAATTAAAATATCTGCCATAGAATATTTTTCTACTTTCATTAAAGATAATTCATTTAGTTTATAGAATAATCTTGTTAAACCTATTGAAATTCCTACTCCGGGAAGTTTTTTGTCTGTATAATATTCTGCTAAATTTTCATATCTTCCGCCTGAACAAACACTACCTATTTCTCTATAATCATTTAAAAAAGTTTCATATACTGTTCCTGTATAATAGTCTAATCCTCTTGCAATACTTAAATCTATTTGCAAGTTTTTTTCTGGAACACCAAATATTTTAATATATTTTACTACTTCAGTTAGCTCTTCTACTCCTAGTTTAAAAGTTTCATTTTCAATATTTAAATTTTGTAATGCTTGTAGTTTTTCGTCATTTGTTCCATCAATTTTAATAAATTCTATTATTTTTGTAATTGCATTTTCTTCTACGCCTAATTCTTCTAATTCTTCTTTTACCTTTTCTTCGCCTATTTTTTGTATTTTGTCAATAATGCGCATAATTTCTACTGAATTTTTCTCTTGATTTATGCTTTCAAATAGGCCATTTAAAATTTTTCTATTATTAATACAAATTGTAAAATCGTCAAATCCTATTTCTTTAATTATATTGTATATTACACTTGGAATTTCAGCATCATTAATAAGGTCTAATTCTCCATCTCCTATAATGTCAATGTCGCATTGATAAAATTCACGAAATCTTCCTTTTTGTGCTTTTTCGCCTCTATATACTTTGCCTATTTGATACCTTCTAAATGGGAAACTTAAATTTCCATAATTTTTAGCAACATATTTTGCAAGAGGCACGGTCAAGTCGAATCTCATTGCAATATCCGTTTCTCCTTTTTGGAAACGGTATATTTGTTTTTCTGTTTCGCCTCCTGCTTTTGCAAGCAATATTTCAGAAAGTTCTAGAATTGGTGTATCTAATGGTAAGAAACCAAATTTTTGATATGTTTTTTCTATTTTTTCTTTCATTTGTTCAAATAATATCTGCTCATTTGGTAGTAATTCCATAAAGCCCGGCAAGGTTCTTGGTTCTATTTTCATTCTTTTCCTTCTTTCTTTTTTAGTTTATTAATTTATTTAACATTTTCTAATTAAAGCTTATACTTTCTATATATTTATCTAATTTAACGATTTTAGTCTAGTCTAGGTTTTAAATCATAGTAAATTGGAATTTCTTCTTTAATCATAGTAGATTTTCCATGTCCGGGGTAAACTATTGTATTTTCTGGAAGTATTAATAATTTATTTGTAATTGAATCCATTATAGCTTCGAAATTGCTTGTTGGCAAATCTGTTCTTCCCCATGTTCCGTGAAACAATGTATCCCCTGAAAAAAGCAAATTTTCTTGTGCACAGTATAAAGAGCTTCCGCCAATTGTATGGCCCGGTGTGTATATTACTTTAAATTCTATATCTCCTATATGAATAACATCTCCATCATCAACTCTAGAATCCGCTTCTAAATGTATTTCTTCAATTCCAATGTAATCAGTAAGACTAATTTCTTTGTTATATAATCCTTCTGCATCAAAACGATGTATTAAAATTTTTCCACCTCTTTGTTCTTTTAGCGGTTTTAAAGCTCCTATATGATCTCCGTGACAGTGTGTTATATATATGTATTTTAATTTAGCTTGCAAAATATCTAACATTTCTGTTATTTTTTCTACTTCACCTGCTGGATCTATTACCATAGTTTCTTTTGTTTTTTCGTCTTGTATAATATAACAATTTGTTTTATCGTTAATAATTCCATTATTTAACTTTAATACTTTTAGTATCACTTTATTTCATCCTCTTTCGTTATTCATTTTAATTTAAATTATTATAACATTTTACTTTATAATACATATATTTCAGCATTTTATATTAATATTTTAGTATTTATTCTTATTATTAATATTACTTTTTTATTTATAACTTAATAAGTTTACTTAATATTGTTGTTTAATAATAATACTTAACATTCTTATTATATAATACTGCTTAATGTTGTTATTTAATAATAATACTCTATATTTTTATGTAATAATAATGCTTAAACTCTGTTTTATAAACTTGTTTAATAACATTATTTATAGTATTAACTAGCAATTGCATAAATGTAGTAAAGTTTAACATGTGTCCCAAATGCGACATTTTGTCGCGTTAAGAAACGTCCCCAATGCGACAAAACGTCCCTAAAGCGACAAATTGTCGCCAAAACGGCAAACTTTATATACACTATCTATTTTTCTAATTTGCTTTAGTATTTTGTTTAGTTCATCTATGTTTTCTACTTCAACTGTTATTTCTGTAATAGATATTCTTTCTTTATTTGCTTTTGAAGTTACTGCTAGTAATTTACTTTTTGTATTTTCTACCTCTTTAATAATATCAGCAAGTAAGCCATTTCTTTCATTTCCATATATTTCAATATCTACACTATATTTTGTTTTTTCAGCTTCATACCAGTATACATCTATCATACGATTTTCTTCTGCAAATAAGCTTTTTACATTTACACAGTCTTTGCGGTGTACTGATACTCCTCTTCCTTTTGTAATATAACCTACTATTTCATCTCCGGGTACTGGGTTACAACATTTAGATAGTTTTACTAAACAGTTATCTATTCCTTTTACAACAATACCATTTTTAGATGGTTTATTTTGTACTATTTTTTCTTTTGAAAGTTCTTCTAATTTTTCTTCTAAGTTTTCTGTTTGATGTTCTTTTCGATATTCTTCTAGCATTCTTGCTACAATTTTTCCCGGTGATATTGCGCCAAAGCCTACACTTGCATACATATCTTCTACTTCTGCATATTTATATCTATCAAGTGCTGCTTGTATGTATTCTGTTTTAGCAAGTTCTACATGTGTCATACCTATTTTTTTAATTTCTTTTTCTATTAAGTCTTTTCCTTTAATCATGTTTTCTTCTCTATCATTTTTCTTAAACCATGCTAATATTTTGTTTTTAGCGGTTGATGTTTTTACAAATTTAAGCCAATCACGACTTGGTCCTTTGGTATTATCTGAGGTAATAATTTCTACAATATCGCCATTTTTTAATGGTGTTATTATTGGCATCATTTTACTATTTATTTTTGCTCCAGTCATATGATGCCCAATTTCTGCGTGTATGTTATATGCAAAATCTATTGGTGTACTTCCTTTTGCTAAAGCTATTATCTTTCCTTTTGGTGTAAATACATATACTTCATCTTCAAATAATTCTGTTTTTAATGTGTTTAAAAATTCATCTGGATCTTGCATATCTTTTTGCCATTCAAGGGTTTCGCGAAGCCATGATAGCTTATCTTCTTCTACTTTTACATTTGCTTTTTTGTTTCCTAGAAAGCTT
>CANRKF010000019.1 GCA_947631145.1 uncultured Clostridia bacterium
ATCTTTTGTATCTACGTTTTCATTGTATAAAATAGGGTTAGAATCTTCTGTAATTACACCATCTAAAATTTTTATAATTCTGCTTGAATACTTTTCTGCAAGTTCTGGGTTATGTGTTACCATTATAATTAACTTGTTTTTAGATATTTTTTTAAGTATTTCCATTACTTGTATACTTGTTTTTGTATCTAATGCTCCTGTTGGCTCATCTGCTAAAATTATATCTGGGTTATTTACTAATGCTCTTGCTATTGCTACCCTTTGCACTTGCCCACCTGATAACTGATTTGGCTTTTTGTTTATTTGATCTTTTAAGCCTACTTCTTCTAATGCTTTAATAGCTTTTTGCTTTCTTTCTTTTTTAGAAATTCCTCCTATAGTTAGGGCAAGTTCTACATTTGATAATACTGTTTGGTGTGATATTAAATTATAACTTTGGAATACGAATCCTATTTTATAATTTCTGTATGCATCCCAATCTCTATCTTTAAATTTTTTAGTTGATTTTCCATTAATAATAAGGTCTCCAGAAGTGTATCTATCTAAGCCACCTATTATATTTAATAAAGTGGTTTTTCCGCACCCGCTTTGACCTAAAATAGAAACAAATTCTGATTCTCTAAATTTTAAATTTATTCCTTTTAATGCTTCTACTTTTTCATCACCAGTAATATATGTTTTTTTAATGTTTTTAAGTTCTAGCATCTAAAAACTCCTTTTTTATTTAAAATTGTTAATCGCAAATTATTATATATTTGCATTTTAGCAAAGTCAATATTAAATTGCTTAATTTCACATTATATTCACATTTTAAGAAAAAATACATAAATTATATTACATTTTTGTTGCATTTATTAATGTTAGGTAACACATTTTATTTATTCCCGTCTCCAATTGAGTAGATAATTAATAATTAATTTTATATATACCCGTTGACCAAAAAATAAGACTACTGTGCAAGCAGTAGCCTTGTTTTTGATGACTTTTAAGTTATATTTACTTGCGGTCATCATCATTTAGATCGATTTCTTTTTTGGATTTGCCTCCACATTCTTTTACCATAGCTTGGTGCCAAGCATGGCTACTGTAAAATGGGGATCCAACAGGGTTCCACCCATGTGCCATCTTCTTATTTACAGTTTCAATAAGACGATTGCGCTCTACACATGATATAATATCATACTTAGACATTCTCTTTCTTCACTCCTAACTAAAAGATTGAAGTGTATTTGTCTTGCACCAAATACCTGAAAAAAGGACTATTGTTATTATATCGCATACTTTACATAATTTCAAGTGTAATTGAATATTTTTATTTATAATAATTAAACTTTTATTTATAATTAACGATAAAAATTTAATTGTATATTGCTATAATTTGACTTTGTAAGAATAAAATAATATATTTGGGTAAATAATATTGATGATATGTATCAAATGTGATACAATAGTTATATAATAAAAATATGGAGGTATTTATATATGAGTAAAACAAGTATGATACACATAAGAGTAAATCCGGAAATAAAGCAAGAAGTTGAAGAAATACTAAATAATTTAGGTATGACTACAACAGAAGCTGTAAATATTTATTTAAAACAAATTATTCTCAATTGTGGTTTACCATTTAAGGTTAGTATTCCAAAATTTAGTGATGAAATGATTGAAAGTATTGCAGAAGCTGAAGAAATAGAAAAACACCCAGAAAAATATAAGAGTTATAAAAACTTAGCTGAAATAATGGAGGATCTAGATAATGAATAAGCAATTTGAAATAAAATTAACAACAAGGTTTAAGAAACAATTAAAAGCAATAAGAAAACAGCCTAACTTCAATTATAATGAATTAAGTAGAGTTATTGATATGTTATCAAATGATAAAATTTTACCCGAAAAATATAATAATCATTTATTAAATCCTAAAAGTAAGCGGTATATGGGAATGTCATATTCAGCCGGATATATTATTGGAATATAAAAAGAATGATAAAGAACTAATATTGTTATTATTAGGGATTGGCTCTCATTCTAGTTTGTTTAAATAGAATGTAGCCTCTCCCTTTTTTAATATTTTCAATTATACTTTCAAAACTCCGCCAATTGTTTTATTTAATTTTGAATGCTTATGCCCTGCTAGAATTGAGGCTCCTCCTGCTATTACAACAATATCGCCTCCATTAATATAATTTCTTTCTTTAGCAATTTTTATTCCGTCATCTATCATATTATCTATACTTTCTTGTTGATTTACTAAAATTGTGTACGTATTCCATACTAAAGATAATTGCTTTTCTATTTGTTTATTAGATGTAATTACATATATTGGGCATTGTGGCATAAAACCTGCTATCATTTTGGCGGTTCTGCCGGTATCGGTATAGCAAAATATTGCTTTTGCACATAAATCCATTGCTGTTAAACAAGTTGAATAGTTCAAATTATATTCATAATCAGTTGTTTCACAATTATGTTCTTTTGTTTTAAATCTTTTCCAATATTTTATAGAACCTTCTACCACTTTGCAAATTCTTACCATTGTTTCTACACATTCTACAGGATATTCGCCCATTGCAGATTCGCCTGAAAGCATTATACAGCTTGCCATATCATATACAGCATTTGCAACATCGCTTACTTCTGCTCTTGTTGGGCGTGGATTATGTATCATAGATTCTAACATTTGTGTTGCTATTACAACTGGTTTTCCTGCTTTATTACATTTATTTATAAATTGTTTTTGGTATATTGGAACTTCTTCCATAGGTATTTCTACGCCTAAGTCTCCTCTTGCTACCATTATTCCATCAGATACTTCTAAAATGCTATCAAAATTATCTATGCCTTGCCTGTTTTCAATTTTAGATATTATTTTTATGTGTTCTCCTCCATTTTTTTCTAACACTTTTCTAATATTTAATACATCTTCTTTGCTACGTACAAAAGATGCTGCAATATAGTCAAATCCTGCTTTTATACCAAATATAATATCTTCTACGTCTTTTTTTGTTGGACTTGGCAAATTGATTGCCATTCCCGGTATATTAATACTTTTTGTGTTTGTTAAATGTCCACCATCTATTACTTTACAAATAATATCTGTTCCTTTTATTTCTATTACTTCTACTTTAATAATTCCATCGTTTATTAAAATATTAGTTCCAACATTTACTTCATTATATAAATTTTTATATGTAATAGATACTCTTTCTTTATTTCCTAATATTTCTTCTGTTACTAAAGTAAAAATATCTCCTTCATTTAGTTCAATTTCTCCATTTTCAAATTTTCCAATTCTAATTTCAGGTCCTTTGGTATCTAATAATAGTGCTACAGATTTTCCTACACTTTCTCTTGCTCTTTTTAAAGTTTCAATTCTTCCTTCTTGATCTTGATAATTTCCATGTGAAAAATTTATTCTGGCAACATCCATTCCTGCCAAAATTAATCTTTCTAAAACTTTTTGGTCGTCCACTGCTGGACCTAAGGTACAAATTATTTTTGTTTTTTTCATTTTCAATTACAATCCTTTCCTATTTTAATTGTGTAGAGAATAAATATATTTCATTTATTCCCTCTTAGTTTAAAATAAGGGCGTAAATTTATCGCCCTTACTATATTCTTTGAAACCAGGTTCTATAAATGCAAACATAATATTTTTCTTTGCAATATTTTATAAATGCAAACCATAATATTTTTTTTGCAATATTTTATAAATGCAAACCACAATATTTTTTTGCAAGATTTTATAAATGCAAACCATAATATTTTTTTTGCAAAATTTTATAAATACAAGCATAATATTTTTCTTTGCTATTTTTTATTTTGTAATCCATTTTACTAAATTTAAGTTTGCAGAATCTAGTATCATTTCATGTTTTGGCATTGCTCTAAAAGTATAGCCATAGTTTCCACCATTTACCAATTTTACTTTTGCTTTGTATGTATAGCTTCTATTTTCTTCATCTGCTTCTTCTAGCTCCATTGGTATAATATTAATGTCATCTACAACACCATTTTCATCTATTTTTCCATAATATACTTGTGCTTCAATGTGCTTTTCTTCAATATTTGGAAGCTTTATTTTACATTTTACTTCTATATTATTTCCTGCATCTATTGTAATGTTATCTAAATTATTTTCTTGTGTTATTTCTATTTTATTCCAGTTATTATGCAAGTTTTCTTTCCAATTGTTAAATTGCCCAACTTTTTCTAGGTCTGTATAATAGCTATTATATAAATTACATAATGGAATATATAATTTATCTACATAGTCTGTAAGCATTCTAGATGTACTAAATCTTCCACCTGTTGAAATAATAGATTCTTTCATATATTCAAGCCATTTTTCTGAATAGCCTTGTTCATTTTTATCATAATACATTGGAATAATTTTATTTTCTAAGGTATTATAAATGCTTTGGCTATCAGCTATATCTTGTGTTTCATAATCAGAATATTCAGCATTAGTTCCTATTGTCCATCCATTTTTGCTATTGTAGCCTTCTGCCCACCAGCCATCTAATACGCTAAAGTTAATAACACCATTAACAGATGCTTTTTGTCCGCTTGTGCCAGATGCTTCCATTGGTCTTCTTGGAGTGTTAAGCCAAATATCTACACCACTAATTAAATATCTAGACATTGAAATATTATAATTTTCTAGTAAGAATACTTTGCCTTTAAACTGTGGTTTCATTGATATTTCATGAATATATTTTATTAAATCTTGACCTTCTTTATCTGCTGGATGTGCTTTTCCTGCAAATATTATTTGAACTTTACGATTTTGATTGTTTAATATTTGTGTAATTCTTTCTAAATCTTTAAATATTAAAGTTGCTCTTTTGTAAGTTGCAAATCTTCTAGAAAAGCCTATTGTTAATGCATTTGGATCTAATTTTGATACAATTTGCATAATTTCATTATATGGATAACCACTTCTTCTTAGTCTATCTACTATATTTTGACTTACAACAGCTAACATTTTTTCTTTTCTTTCTTGATGTGCTTTCCATAATTCGTTGTTAGGAATATCGGCAACTTTTTTCCACACTTCATTATCATAAATTTTATCTTGCCAATATGGTATTAAATATTTATTATATAATTTTTTCAGGTTTGGTGCAACCCATGAGCATGTATGTATTCCGTTTGTTACATAGGTAATAGGCGATTCATTTGCTGCAATTTCTGGCCATACTTCTCCAAATAGTTCTCTTGAAACTGCTCCGTGTAATTTACTTACTCCGTTTTTCTTTCCTGCTACTTTTAGTGCTAAAATTCCCATGTTAAAGCCACTATCTAGTGTTGCATTAGGCTTCATACCCATTGCAAAAAATTCTTGTTTTGATATTCCTAATTTATCCCAGAAGTCTTTAAAATATTTTTCTACTAAGCTAAGTGGGAAAATATCATTTCCTGCTGGAACTGGTGTATGTGTAGTAAATACAGTTTTAGAAGAGACTATATCTCTTGCTAAATTATAAGATATTTTCTTTTCCTTCATTAAACTATATATTAATTCTAGAATTAGAAAAGATGAATGTCCTTCGTTCATGTGATAAACTGTAGGATTTAAACCTAAGGCTTTTAAAAGTGCTACTCCACCTTGACCTAGTGCAATTTCTTGCCTAATTCTCATTTCTTGGTCTCCACCGTAAAGTTTTTTTGTAATATCACGATATTCTGGTAAATTTTCCTCTATATCGGAATCTAGCAAATATAGTTCTACTCTACCCACATTAATTTTCCATGCTTTTAAATATAATTTTTTCTTAGGAAATTGAAGGGCTACCATAATGTCTTTATCTTCTGCATCTTTTACTTTTTTTAATGGAAGATTTTCTACTTCTATATCATAATATTCGGTTTGTTGCATACCGCTACCATTAATTTTTTGATTAAAGTAACCATTTTTATATAATAAACCTACTGCAACTAAAGGTATTCCTAAATCACTTGCAGATTTTAAATGGTCTCCTGATAAAATTCCAAGTCCTCCAGAATATATAGGCAAAGTTTGATCTAAGCCATATTCTGCTGAAAAATATGCTATTAAATCTGTACGATTATTTGGGTATTTTTTTGCAAACCATGTATTTTTGCTTTTCATATAATCTTCATAGTCTTCTACAACTTTATCGTAGGCTTTTAAAAATTCTAAGTCTTGTGCAGCATTTTCTATTTTTTCCTGTGCAACTAATTTTAAAAATTTAACAGGGTTTTTATCTATTCTTTCCCATAAATCTATGTCTATTTTTTTAAATAGCCTTAAAAATTCTGTGTTCCAAGACCACCATAAATTATAGCTAATTTCTGATAGTTTTTCTATTCTTTTTGGTAATTGTGGGTTTACTGTAATGTGGTTAAATACATACATAGTATTTTCCTCCTTTAATCTTTTGTTTACTAGCATTATTATCTATTAAGTTAGCAAATTTGTCAATTGATTTTTTAATTATAATTTAGTTTTTTTATACTATTTAATTTCTAAAAATTCTATTTCTTTTTTACTATATTCTTCTGGTTTTAATCCAACCTTTCCCCTCATTGCATCAAGCAATAATACAACAATAATTGTTACTACACAGCCTATTATAAGTATTGTATTAGAAGAATTAACTGTTCGTAGTAAAATTGATGCTAAAAGAGATATTGCAGCTCTTACTATACTTTCAACCAAATTATATGATGATGTGATTTTATTTCTTATAGAAGATGTGGTGAAATTATTTAAATATCTTCTAATTAATGTAGAGAACGGTCCTTTTGCTATAAATTGTATTAAAAACATTATTAAAATAAGTGTTAAGGTTACTTCGAATTTGAAGTTTCCCATTACAAAAAATCCTATAAAAATACATGAAAGTGTTGCAGGTACAGTTAAATATGTAAGAGTTTTGTTTCTACATAAATTATGAATTCTATTTTGATTTTTCGCTGTAATTCCAGATATAATTCCAAGTACCGCAAATATAACTCCTATGTATTCTTCTGATACACCTATTTCTTTTAATATGCCTGTTCTTAAACTAACTAAAGCAGTTAAAAAGCCCCAGAAGGTTCCTCCTAATAATATTAAATAGCGTAATCTATTAGATTGTAGCATATATTTAAAGGAATGTCTTAAATCTTTTATATATTTTTTAAAACTAACATTTTCTTCTGCATTGTCTTTTTTTATGTCGTTGAATTTAAAAGACATTATGGCAGAAACTATGCAGAATATAAAGCATAATATAAATGGTATATAGCCATTAATTACAAATAGAAATCCAGAAGCTAAAGTAGTAACTGCATCTGCATAATAATACCATGAAGTTCCTTTTCCATCTATTTTAGAAAAGGTTTGACCTCTTTTTTCATTTCTTGGCAGACTATCATATAATAAGTTAGTTTCCGCTCCCCCTTTTATATCAAATGCAATTGCTGACAAAAATTGCCCTACTATTACATATGCAAAATTTTGAGCAACTATATAGCTTAAAATAGATAAAGCATTTATTAAATTTGCTATAATTAAACTCTTTCTTTTTCCTATTTTTGTAACCATAGCTGTAAGTGGCATTAAAAGAGTAAATTTAAAAATTGGATATACTGCTTCTGCTAATAAAACATCGGCAGCGCTTATGTTTTTTACCTGTGTTAAGAAAAGAAAGTTTATTGAATAATAGAATAATAAATCCCATGATAGCATTTTATAAACAGGATATAAATGTATATTTTTTTCCTCTTTCGTAATTTCCAATTTAACTCACCTAATTTTAATTATTTTTCTTCAAAAATTATACAAATAAGTTGATTGATATGTCAAGAAGTAATTAAAATATTTTTATGAATTTCACTTAATATTTAAATTAATAATTATTTTTATAAAAATTAAGTAATTTTTAATAGATTTTCTTCTTAAAAGAAGGTATAATAAAGTTAATTAAGTTATACAAACATAAAGATTTTTATTAAAAATATTATTGCTACAGAATAGCAATATTTATTTTATTAAAAATATTGTTACTGCATAATAAAAGTATTTATTTTTTCAAAGATTGTTAAATATATTGAATTGGAGGATGTTTATGAAATTAATTAAAAAAATTTTATTAGTTCTTTTAATTGTTATAATAATTACAGTAAGTTTTATTATTTATAAAGGTCATGAACTTTACAAAGAAGCTTTATCTACTATGAGCTTAGATAAGAAAATTGAAGCAATTAAGGCTGATGAGGATTATGTAGAATTAAAAGTTTTACCAAAAGATTATAAAAATGCTGTTATTTCAGTGGAGGATAGACGTTTTTATAATCATGGACCTATTGATATTATAGCTATTGGACGAGCTGTTTTAACTAATATAATTCATGTTGATTTTTTAGAAGGTGGTAGCACAATTACACAACAAGTTGCTAAAAATTTATATTTTATTGCTACAGATAGTAATGCAGCATATAGAAAAATTGCAGAAGTTTTTATGGCTTATGATTTAGAAAAATCTTATGAAAAAGATGAAATTTTAGAATTTTACGTTAATACTATTTATTTTGGTGATGGTTACTATGGAATTAAAGAAGCTTGCGAAGTGTATTTAAATAAAAAGCCTAGTGATATGACATTATTTGAAGCAACAATGATGGCTGGTATTCCAAATGCTCCTAGTGTTTATGCTCCTACCGCTAATATTGATTTAACTTTAAATAGGCAACAAAAGGTTATTTCTACTATGGTAGAAAATGAGTATTTATCGCAAGATGATGCTGACAAGCTTATTACTCAGCAAGCTGATTTTTTAGAAAATTTTTAGGAGATGCATAATCCGCGCAAGGTCAGGCCTTGCGCGGATTATCGCGTTAGGGACGTTTGTTAACGCGACATTTTGTCGCCTTTGGGACATATGTTTTAACTTGTTGATAAAAGTCTTTCATAGTAAAAACTATTATTTTGCAAATTCTTTTATGGTATTTCTTATTTTAGCCCCAACTTCATAATGTGCTTTATTTGCTTCTTTTTCACTTTGTATGTTATCTTTCTTTAATTTTTGTTCTGTTTGAGAAATTCTAAATAGATTTGCAATTAACTCATCGCTTCCCATATTATCTAAAATATCTTCTCTATATCTTAATCCTTTCCTTTTTGCAATATCATCAGCTGTTTCTCCATTATATAAACCTTTATATCCATAATTATGAAATTTATCAAAATTTTTAACTCCTGCATTTCTAGCTGTTTTATTAAGTGAATAATTGCCTTTCTTAGTTAAATTTCTTTGGTAAAATCTCTTTTCATCTTCTGTTAATGAAGTATACTTTTTTTCGCTAATTTCTTGTTTTCTAGTTTGAACTGCAAAATATGTTTGAGCAATGGCAATTACTTTTTTTCTACTATCTCCATTTTGTGCTATTAAATAACATGCATAACGAGTTAATTCATAATCTCTAATTTCGACTTCTGCATTATTAGCACGTTTTGACAACTTACTGACGTCAATAAAATGTTCAAACACACTAATACCACTATTTTCACAAGAGATTTTAGCTTTATGAATAATTTTCTCAAAATTCTGCCAATTTGAATATTGTAAAACATGCATAAGTTCTCTGGCATACCAATATTCAACTCCATCTTCATTAATGTGCTTTATATCTTCAAATGTTTTACTATTTTTATCTAAAACATTCATTATTATCATCTCCTCTCTTAAAATTGGCATAATTATAAAACTTTATATTTTTCATATTTATTTTCTAAAGTTAATGTACTTTTATTTTTCAAACATTCTATTGGTAGTAAATACAAAGACATATCTTCAGTTATAATAAATAATAAATCTATACTTGTTTCTACTACTGTTTTATATGTTTTTCCATTAGTTCCACCACAACTTTTTAATGCTAACTGATAATTTCCATATTTTGTTTTACAACCTGTTGCTTTTACTTGAACACTTTTAAAAATATTATTTTTTTCTATAATTAGATCATAATCTTGTGTATCATTCAATGGAATAGATACAGTATATCCATTAGTTGAAAAATATGCTATTGCAATACCTAATCCTGAATTTCCTTTTTCTTTATTAGTATTAAATTGCATAATTTTTCTTTCTTTTTAAAACTTTTGTTCGTTTTTTCTTTGTTTTAAAAGCAAGCTGTAATTTGCTTGCTTTTGGTGGGCAGGGATGGATTCGAACCATCGTACTCGTATGAGAACAGATTTCTTACTACTATAGTTTTCACTACCATTTTTTATGTTTGTAGTCTGGACTTTCTCTTTATCTTATATAATAGATACTAGGTATAAAGTCTCTACACTCAAAATTTTAAGTAACTTAAAATTTCTAGCTCGGGATTATCATCAGCTTTTAATTACTGTTAAGACTTCCCCGAATTAGCCTAGTTATTCACCATATGATTACTCATATGGGCTGCAATTTCTGATTTTTTGATTTTAAAATCAAAGCCTACAGTCTGCCGCCTTTAGCCACTCGGCCACCTACCCATATATTAAATTAATTATTAAATACTTAAGTAAAATTTTTTAAAATTTCACTTAAGTATTTTGGTGCGCCATCAAGGATTCGAACCTTGGACCCACCGGTTATGAGCCGGTTGCTCTGACCAACTGAGCTAATGGCGCATTTGCAATGCGACTTTAAGTATAAAACATTTTTGAAAAAAAGTCAATACTTGTGCTTGAATTATTTACATTTTTTTATTATACCACCAAAACTATAACACAATTATTTATTATTTTATAGTATTTTCTAAAATTAAAAAAATATTATATATTTTTAACATTAGTGAATATAAATACATAAAACCAACCGTCACTTAAAAATTTTATTTCAAGCGACGGTTTAACTTTATATAATAAATTAGTTTTGACCTTGATCTCCTCTTCCTTCAGGAAGTGCTGGTGTTTGTAAAACTATTTTTACTTTGAAAGCATAAACTATTGCTCTAACAACTTTGCTATTTTTAATTCTTTGCCATAATGATGGTTTTACTTCTACTCTTGTTTGTTCAAAATATTTTTTATCCTCTGCCACAGGTGTTTCTGTTACTTGCTGAGTTACTACTTGTTCTTCTTCATCATCTTGTGGTGTTGGTATTAATTTTAATGCATCTGCCACTTCAATTCCTATATAGCTTAATGCCTTAGATCTATCTTCTATTCTTTCCATATCTATTTCAATATGTAAATTAGATTCTAAGTTTGCAATTCTTGCATTAATTAATTTAACTGCGTCTAGGAAATTTTGTGATGTATCTGACTTAGTTCTACCTATTATATTTAATGTATCTATAATATCTTCTGGAAAATCACCAGAAATATCTTTTATGGCTTGTTTCCAATTTTCTTCTTTTGCTTGAACAATAAGTAAAGTATCTCTAAGTTCTCCTGCTAAGGATATATTCTTTTCTCTTTGGCGTATTAATTCTTCTATTTTTTTAGTATTTTCTTCAAACTGATTTGTTGCATATTCAACTAATGCATAAGCTGCCTTATATACACTTTTAGGAAAATTTTTCTTTTTTGGATATTCAATTAAATATGTTTTTATTGACTCTATTAAGTCTTTAAAGTACGCATCTTCTTCTAATTGAATAATTTGCTTTTTACTATTTGGATTAATTAATTTTTGTACCTTATCAATATTTGATAAAATTTTTTCTTCCGTGATAACCATTCTCACGTTTACTATGCCAGATTTAGACATTGTAAACCTTCCCTCCTTTATCCTATGTTACATTTTCCTTTTTTTTCGATATTATTATACAACTATTGCTCGAAAATCACAATAGGATTACTGTATTTTTTATTTTACATTTCTGTAACAATTTTATTACAACATTTTTACTAAGTCAAGTTTTTTTTGTAACAATTTGTCTTTTTTTTATAAAATTGCATTTACTTTACAGAATTGAATTTAACTTTTCACTTGACACTTTTTTTATAATTGTTGCATTTAACTTTTTTCTTGACGCTTTTGCTTCATTTCAAATGAATTTTCTGTTTTTATAATCAATTTTTTCATTGCACAGGCAACAATTTTTCTAAAAAATGTAGTTTTATTCTTGTTTCTTATTTTTCGTATTTACTTAATAATTTACATTTTTTGCTACCTTAACAATGTTTGCAACTGCCTATTGTAATTACTTTTTGCTTAATTCAGCATATCTTTTAATTTTCATTGTAGTAGTTTTTTCAAATTCATCATTTTTTATTTCTAAATTTTTTACTGCTTTATAGGCTTCTAATTTTTTATTTACTTCCTTAATTTTTTCCCAAATAATATTTTTTATTTGTTCTTCTGTTAAATTTTCGCCATATTTTTCTGCTAATTCTTCCTTATTTGGTATTACTCTTGCGGAAATAATTAATTCTTTATTCCTTTTATCTTCCTTATCTTCTTTTCCATATACCATACATTCTTTAATTTCAGGAATTTGTGATAATAAAAGTTCTATTTCTTCTGGATAAATATTTTTACCATTTTGCGTTACTATTACATTTTTACATCTACCAGTAATGTATAAAAATCCATCTTTATCTAAATAGCCTATATCTCCTGAATGGAACCATCTTTCCTCATTTATGTTTTCTATTACTTCTTCTGTTGATTTTTCGTCTTCATAATATCCAAGCATTAAAGTAGGGCTTTTTATAAGAACTTCTCCTTCTCCATTTTCATTTGGATTATCTATTTTAAGTTCTGCTTTAAAAACTGCTTTTCCTGCTGATCCAACTTTTGGCTGAAATTCTGGTGTTAATGCAGCTATAGGTGCTGTTTCTGTTAAGCCATAACCTTGTAAAAATACTATTCCAATATCTTCTACCCATTTACCTATTTTTGCATCTATAGGGGCTGCTGCAGATACTATAATTCTTAATTTTCCACCTAAGTTTTCATGAATTTCTGCAAATACTTTACGTTTAATATCTACGCCTACTGTTTTTAAGGCATTTGTTACATGTATCATTGAATTTACTAAAGCATCTTTTTTGCTTTTTTTTATGTTTGCATTTATTTTTTTGTATAAACTTTCTACTAATAATGGTACTGCTAGCATACAGCTTGGCTTTGTTTCTTGCAAGTTTGGCACAATATATTTTAAACCTTGACAAACAGCTATCGAAGAGCCACAAGCCATTGGCAATAAAAATCCAATTGTAGATTCATAAGTGTGGTGAAGTGGTAATACTGAGAAAAATCTATCTTGTGGATATAATTTTACATAAGCTGATACAGCATTTATATTTTCTGCTAAATTTCTGCTAGATAGCATAACTCCCTTAGCGCTAGAAGTTGTTCCTGATGTAAATAACAATACTTTAAATTCATCTGGAATAATTTGTGTTTTAATGTAAGAGTCATCTCCATTTTCTACTAAGGCTTTTCCTTCTTCTATTAAATATTTCATTCCAACGTTTTTACCATTAAATCCGTCTTCTGAATACATTTTAATAAAATATTTTACGCTATTAATATTTGGTAATACTTTTTTTATGGAGTCTTCCTTTTTAGCAGAATAGATTATAACATCTGCTCTTGACCTATTTATTACATTTTCTAGTTCATTATCTGGAAGTTCTTTATCTGTTGGAACTGCAATTCCATTTCCACAAAGAAGTGTCATGTAAGAAACATACCAGTGATATGTGGTTTCGCTTATTATTAAAATTCTAGGTGTTGCTGGTAAGTTTAATTTTCGCATTAAAGCGGTTCCGAAACTTATAACATCTTTTCCAAATTGTTCATAACTTATTTCTGTATATTTTCCTTTTGAATCAAATTTTTCTACAATAAATTCTTTGTTTGCATGTTCTTTTATTGATTTTTCAAATATTTCCTTCATTGTAGTATATTCAGTAGGTGTATAATTTTTCGTTTCTTTTTTATTATTTTCTTCTTGTGCTTTTTGAATAGAATCATAATCAAGTTTTACTTCATCTATTTGTGATAGTTCTTTCATTTTAAATTTTGGAAATTTGAAATTTGGAACCTTAAAATCTCCTAAGCCTCTCATTTGGTTAACTCTCCTTTTTTTTATGTTATCAATTTTAGTTTTTATATTTTTAATTTTTAGCTTTTTTATTGTTTTTATTATATTTTTTATTTTTAGCTTTTTACTTTTTTAGTTTTCAATTTTAACTTCTTTAATTCTTATTTTTTTACCTTTCTAGTTTAGTTTTTAACTTTTTTACTCATTTAATCTATTTTTTTAATTTTTTTATAAAAGATTTTTCTATTTCTTTATATAAAGTTGCTACATCTAATTCTTCATCGTGATGCCTCATTTTATATATTAAACTTGAGCAAGTAAATCCAAAGATACCAGAAGCAATAACATTTGGATCTCCTTCAATAATTTCTCCTTTTTCTATTCCTTCTTTTACAATTTCTTCTATCATTTGTATATAGTCAAATACATAATTTTTGCACATTTGACTTCTTGGATCTGTTCCCCATATTTGACTTAAAATAATAGTCATAAAGTTTTCATATTTTACTAAAATTTTAATTTGTATTAAAATAACTGCTCTTAATTTATCTACTGAATTTTCTAATTTACTTGTTTTTATAGCAATACTATTTTTTAATAGTTTAACTCCTTCTTCTATTAAAAAGTTAAAAATTTCTTCTTTGCTAGAAAAATGATAATACAGGGTTCCTTTTGCAACACCTACTGTTGCTGTAATTTCTTCAATACTTGTTGCATCATAACCTTTTTCTGCAAATAATTTCATAGATGTTTCAAATATTTTTCTTTTTGTTTTGTTCATAAAAAATTTCATTCCTTTCTATGGCACAAACCTGAATAATATTTTTCAATCTTATTATATAATTTTATATCGCTTTATGCAAGAACTGAACAAAAAATTGCATGATAAAAAAGTAAAAGGAGATACTATGTGAAGTATCTCTTTTTACTGATTATTCAGTAGGACGGCGTACCCTACATCTTTTTTCAGACCATCTCTGGCATGGTAACTGCCACTTTCTACCCTTGAATAACCTATAGTTTTATCTTCTTTTTTTAGCATCTAGAACATCTAAATTGTCTAGTGCTTTTCCAGTTCCTAGAGCAACACATGATATTGCGTCTTGTGCTATCATAACATTAATTCCGGTTTTTTCTTGCAAAAGTTTATCTAAACCGTCTATTAAGCATCCTCCACCTGTCATGTAAATTCCTCTATCACTAATATCTGCTGAAAGCTCTGGTGGTGTTTTTTCTAAAACACTATGTACTGCATCTACAACCATCATAGCAGGATCTATTAAAGCTTCTAGCATTTCGCTAGAATGAACTGTTATTGTTTTTGGAAGCCCTGTTGCTAAATCTCTTCCTCTAATATCCATTTCCATATCTTGTATTTTTGGATAAACACATCCTATATTTATTTTTAAGTCTTCTGCTGTTCTTTCGCCAATTATTACATTATATTTTTTCTTAATGTATTTTACTATTGATTCATCGAATTTATCGCCAGCAACTTTTAGTGAAGAGCTTACAACTGAACCTCCCAGTGAAATAACTGCAATATCAGTAGTTCCTCCTCCTATATCTACTACCATATTTCCACATGGTCTAGATATATCAATTCCTGCACCTATTGCTGCTGCAATTGGTTCTTCTATTAAGTATACTTTTTTTGCTCCTGCTTGTGATGCAGCATCTATTACAGCTTTTTTTTCTACTTCTGTAACTTTTGATGGTATACAAATCATTATTCTTGGAGCAAATATAAATTTTCCGCAAACACGATTAATGAAATATTTAAGCATTTTTTCTGTAACTGAATAACTAGAAATAACTCCATCTCTTAATGGTCTTGTTGCCACAATGTTGCCCGGTGTTCTTCCAAGCATTCTTCTTGCTTCTTTTCCTACTGCTAATACTTCTCCAGTATTATTATCTACTGCTACAACAGAAGGTTCTCTTAGTACAATGCCCTTACCCTTTACATAAGCAATAACGGTTGCTGTTCCTAAGTCAATGCCTATATCTTGTCCATACTTAAACATTTACATCTTCCTTTCAGAAATATTTTATTTCATTTTTGTTACATTTTCGTTACAATTATATTACAAGTTGTATAAAATAGCAATTACTTTTTATATTTTTTTGCAATTAATTTTATTTTTTATATTTGCATATTTTTAATTAAATTTTATTTTTTATTTTTGCATCTTCTTCATTAATTTTATGTATTTTTAAAACTATGATATTTACAATTAATTTTACACTTTCTATTTTGCTTCTTAATTCAATTTTATTTTTACAACTTATTCATTAATTTTATATGCTTTTAATTTCATCTAAACGAAAAAATAGAATAGATGCATCTATTCTATTTTTTCCATTTTTTGCTTTATTTATACTTTTATATTAAAATTTTTATTATAATATAATGCTTTTTCTTATAAATAATTTTAGAAAATTACATATAGGGCTAATATTTTTCCTATTAATCCTACTGTTGTAATAACCGGACTTATTTCTAATTCTTCTGCGGTAGCATTTTGGGCTTCTTCTTCATTTACTACACTAATTTTCATTGAAGATACATTTGAATATCTAAAACCTAGTTCGTAGCTTTTTTCTTCTTCTCTTTCTAGTTTATCTATTTTTATATATTTTGTTCCAACATTAACATCCCTAGGGGTATAAAAGTCGAATTTTATATATTTGTTTATTAATTCTTCTTCCGTATTATTTTTAATAGTTCCCTTTACATTTCCACTGGTTTTTGAAGCTTCTGCCAATGATACTGTTATTTCCGGATTTATAGCTTGTATTTCATAGCTTTCCATTGGTTTAAAGGTTGACCTTACATATAAAAATATCATTATATCTGAAAAGATAAAAAATGCAATAAATATTAGGAAATAACATAAGAATACTTTAATTCTAGGTCTACTATTATACATCCATATATCCATGTATGACATATATATTCCCCCTGCTATTATAATTTTCTAAATACCCCCGCTACCTTTCCAAGTATATCACAAGTTGGAACAATGATAGGTTCCATTGTGCTATTTTGAGGTTGTAATCTTATGTGATCTTTTTCTTTATAGAAAGTTTTTACTGTTGCTTCTTCTCCAATTAATGCAACAACAATCTCTCCGTTACTTGCTGTATTTTGTTTTTTTACTAAAATATAATCTCCATTTAAAATACCAGCTTCTATCATGCTTTCTCCACGTACCGTAAGCATAAAGCTTTCACTATTTCCAACAAAATCTATTGGAATTGGAAATGTATCTGTTATATTTTCTACTGCTAAAATTGGTTCTCCTGCAGTTATTTTTCCAATAACTGGTACTTCTACCATTTCCTTTCCAGTGTAATAATTTTTGTTTTCTTGCTTTTTACCTATTGGCTCTCCATTTCCACCTTTTAATAAGCGTAAGGTTCTGCCTTTTTGGTCTTCTTTTTTTACATAACCTTTTTCTGAAAGTCTTGCTAAATAGCCATGAACTGTAGCTGTAGATTTTAAGCCAACTGCTTTTCCTATTTCTCTAACAGATGGTGCATAGCCTTTTTCTTCTACTTGTTTTTGAATAAATTTTAGAATTGCTTTTTCTCTTTTATTGATTGACATTGGGTCTTTTCTTGGTTTAGCCAAAATACATCACTCCTTATTTTATATTCTTTTTAATGGCTTTTTGTTACTTTTTTTATTTTAGTAAATTTAAACCATTTTTTATTTCTACAATATAATATCATACAAACAAAAAAATGTCAAACAGATTTTTGACATTTTTTATTTTTTTTAATCACTATACTTAATTATGCTGTTTCACTTTTTTTAGTAGTTGTTTGCCTTTTAGTTTTTACTGGTTTTTGAGCAGGTACTTCCCTATTGTTGTTAATAATAATATTAGGTGCTTCTCCTTTTTCTACAGTAGCTTTCGTTATAATACATTTTTCTATTTTTGGATTAGAAGGTATTTCAAACATTATATCTCTCATAATATCTTCTATAATAGAACGTAAGCCTCTTGCTCCTGTTTTTCTTTCTATTGCTTTATCTACAATTTTTTCTAGAGCTCCTTTTTCAAACTCTAATTCTACATTATCTAGTTTAAATAATTTTTGATATTGTTTTACTAAAGCATTTTTTGGTTTTGTTACAATATCTATTAAAGCATTTCTATCTAATTCTTGTAAGGTTGCTATAATTGGAAGTCTTCCTACAAATTCTGGAATTAGTCCAAATTTTAATAAATCTTGTGGTAATAATTCTTCAAATACTTTATATTTGTTAATATCTTTATTGCTTTCTATTTGTGCACCAAAGCCTATTGATTTTTTTCCTATTCTATCTTTTACAATTTTTTCTAGTCCTTCAAAGGCTCCTCCGCAAATAAATAAAATATTTTCTGTATTAATTTGTATAAATTCTTGGTGTGGATGTTTTCTTCCTCCTTGTGGTGGTACAGATGCTACTGTTCCTTCTACAATTTTAAGTAATGCTTGCTGTACGCCTTCTCCACTTACATCTCTTGTAATTGATGGATTTTCAGATTTTCTTGATATTTTATCTATTTCGTCTATATATATAATTCCTTTTTCTGCTTTTTCTACATCATAGTCTGCTGATTGAATTAATTTTAATAAAATGTTTTCAACATCTTCTCCTACATAGCCCGCTTCTGTTAATGTAGTAGCATCTGCTATAGCAAAAGGTACTTGTAAAATTCTAGCTAGGGTTTGTGCTAGCAAGGTTTTTCCACAGCCTGTTGGACCTAGTAATAAAACATTGCTTTTTTGTATTTCTACATCATCTTCGCTATTATTTTTGTTATTTATTCTTTTATAATGATTATATACTGCAACAGCCAAAGTTTTTTTTGCTTGTTCTTGACCTATTACATAAGAATCTAATATTTCTTTAATTTGTGCTGGAGTAGGCAATTTTTCTTCTTTGGTAGTTGTATACGTAATTTCTGTATCTTCGTAAAGTTCATCTTCTAAAATATTATTACATACTTTTACACATTCATCACAAATATATACTCCTGGACCTGCAACAATTCTACTTACAGCATCTTGAGATTTTCCACAAAAAGAGCATTTTACGCCCCTTAATTTACTACTTGCCATTAATTTACTCCTTATTTATTATATTTATTTATAATTGTTATTTGGCTATGTAAATTAATTTAAATAAAGCCAAATATCATTTTTTTATTTAAGCATTTTAATTTTTAGTTTAAGTTTTTTTATTTTTGTTCTAAGCTTTTTAATTTAATAACCTCTTTTAATTTAATTCCATTTTTACATAATGCATTTAATTTAAGCTATTTTATTCTTAGTTTAAGCTCTTTTTTCCATGATGCCATCAATTAAACCATATTTAAGTGCTTCTTCTGCTGTCATGTAATTATCTCTTTCTGTATCATGATTAATTACATCTAATGGTTGACCTGTTCTTTCACTTAAAAATTTGTTTAATTTTTCTCTTGTTTTTACCATGTGATCTGCATGAATTTTAATTTCTGTTGTTTGACCTGCAATACCATTTCCACCAATTAATGGTTGATGAATTAAAATTTCAGCATTTGGTGTAGCAAATCTTCTTCCTTTTTCGCCTGCTGCTAAAAGTACAGCTCCCATACTTGCTGCCATTCCAACACAAATGGTAGATACTGGGCATTTTATATAATTCATTGTGTCTACAATTCCCATACCATCTGTAATAGAACCTCCTGGGCTGTTAATATATAAATGAATTTCTTTATCTGGGTCTTCTGACTCTAAAAATAGTAATTGTGCAATAACTAAGCTAGCAGATGTAGGGTTAACATCTTCACCTAAAAAGATAATTCTGTCTTTTAATAGTCTTGAAAAAATATCATAAGATCTTTCTCCTTTTGCAGTTTGTTCAATAACATAAGGAACTAAACTATTTTGTTCTTTCATTCATATACCTCCATTGCTTTTTTATTTTTATTCACATCCTTAAAAAAATGTGATTATTTTTTGTTTTAGCATTATTACAATAAATTGTGCTTATTGTTTTTAACATTATTTAAAACAAGTTATAATTATTTTTTCGTTTTTGCATTATCTATAACAAATTGAATAGCCTTTTCAACTTTCATATTTTCTGTTATATAATCTTTAAAATATGCATTTTTTAAAACTTCTTCTTCCTTCTTGCCATAGCTTTTAGCCATTTCTTTTAATTTTTCTTCAACTTCTTTTTCTTCTGGCTTAATATCTTCTGCTTTTATAATAGCTTCTATTACTAATCTTGATTTTACTGTTTTTTCTGCTTGTTCTTTCATTTCGTCTCTAATAACAGCTTCAGCTTTTCCAGTTAATTGAGAATATTGGTTAAGTGTTAGTCCTTGATATTGTAATTTTTGTTCTAAATCTTTTACCATATTATCAATTTCAGTTTCTATCATTGCAGATGGTATTTCTAATTCTACATTATCGCAAACGGCTTGAATTGCATTATTTTCTGTTTCATATTTTGCTTTTTCTTCATTTTGTTTTTCTAATTTTTCTTTAATGCTATCTTTTAGTTCTTTTAAAGTATCGAATTCACTAACATCTTTTGCAAATTCGTCATCTAAAGTTGGAAGTTCTTTTTTCTTAATTTCATGTAATTTTACTTTAAATGTTGCTGGTTTTCCTGCTAAATCTTTTGAAAAATAATCTTTTGGGAATGTAACTTTTATGTCTCTTTCTTCTTCTATGTTCATTCCTATAATTTGATCTTCAAAGCCCGGAATAAATGTGTTGCTTCCAATTTCTAGTTCATGTTTTTCTGCTTTTCCGCCTTCAAAAGCTGAACCTTCAATAAAACCTTCAAAATCAATAACAGCAATATCGCCTTTTTCTACTGGTCTATCATCAACTGTAATTAATCTTGCATTATGTTCTGCCATATGTTCTAATTCATGTTCTACATCTTTGTCAGATACATTATACTCTATTTTCTTTATTTCTATACCTTTATATTTTCCTAATTTTACTTCTGGTTTTACTTGTACTACAGCTGTAAAAATTAGATTTTTTCCTTTTCCAATTTGAGTAATATCAATATTTGGTTTGCTTACTGCTTGTATATTATTATCTTTAATGGCAGAGTCATAAATATCTGGTACTAATTCATTGAAAGTATCTTCATAAAAAATTTCGCTACCATATTGTCTTTCTACCATGTTCATTGGTGCTTTTCCTTTTCTAAATCCATGAATTGTAAAGTATTTTGCTGTTTTTGCATATACTTTTTTCATTGCTTCATCGAATTTTTCAGCTTCTATTTCAAAGCTTAATTTTACTTCATTTTTGTTTTCTGTGTTTTCTACTTTTACGCTCATTTTTTCAAATCCTTTCTATTTACTATTATTTAGCTTTTATATTATACCACAATTTTTACATATTGCAAGTCCTATTATTTTCATCTATATTTTTTTCTTCCATTTTTTCTTTTGCATGATATACTATCATGCTCCCCTTTCTATATTTTTAACAAATTAAAATTCAAATAATCCGCACTAATTAGTTTTAATTCTATACCATTTATATTTCCTTCTACTGCATCTTTATGTGATTGTCCATGTAAATGTCCATAATAACATCTACTTATGTTATATTTTTGCATAATATCTATAAAATCCATATTTATTTTTTGATTTAAACATGACAAAGTAATTGGTGGATAATGCATAAAAACTATTATTTCTTTTTCTTCTCCATATTTTTTTATACCATCTTCAATAGAGAGTTCTAGTCTTATTTTTTCTCTATTTAACATTTTCTTATCATTATTTTCTAATAAATTCCACCCCCTGGTTCCTACTAATATTTTGTTTTCTACTAAGTAGCTATTATTGTACAAAAAGTCTATGTTCTCAAAGTGTTTTTCTTGTAAATATTTTTTCATATTTGTAATTGTTGTCCACCAATAGTCATGATTTCCTTTTAACAATATTTTTTTACCGGGCAAGGAATTTAAATATTCAAAGTCTTTGTATGCATCTTCTAAATATGTAGCCCATGAAAAATCACCCGGTAATATAACAGTATCATCAGGCTTTACAGTGTTTTTCCAATTTGTTTTTATTTTTTCTTCATGGTTTGTCCAATTTTCACCAAATATATTCATTGGTTTTGGCTGTGCATAAGAAAGATGTAAATCTGCTATTGCATATATTGCCAAATTTTTTCACCCACTTTATAATATTAATTTGCTTTTATTTTTTTATTTTCAAAAATTTTTTATAAAAATTTTTAATATGTTTTACTGTTTCATTTTTTTTAATTTGTTAATCATTAATTTTTTATAATTAGTTGTTAATCATTAATTTTTAAATTTGGTACTGCATTTAGGCTTAAATCTGCATATTTTCCCTCTAAAGATTGATAATATCCACTTGAAGCTATCATAGCTGCATTATCTGTGCATAATACAGGTTCTGGATAATAAATTTTATAACCTTTTTCTTGCAATTTTAAAAATTCGCATCTTATGTATGTGTTACTTGAAACTCCACCTGCTAACGCGATTTTATTTATTTTTAGTTTTTTGGCTGCTTTTAATGTATTTTCTATTAGTTCTTCTGTAACTACCTTTTCAAAACTACTGCATAAATCTGCTTTATTTACTTCTGGATTTTTATGATGTAAGTTTATTACTGCTGTTTTTATTCCGCTAAAGCTAAAGTCTAAATTATCAAATTTAGTTTTTGGAAGTTCTATGTTAGGCTTTCCTTCTTTGGCAAGCTTATCTACTTTTGGTCCTCCCGGATAGCCAAGCCCTATTACTCTTGCTACTTTATCGAAGGCTTCTCCTACTGCATCATCTCTGGTTTTTCCTAATATTTCAAATTCTGTATAGTTTTTTATATGTACCAAATGTGTGTGTCCTCCTGAAATAACTAAGCATAAAAAAGGAGGTTCTAAGTCTTTATGTGAAATATAATTTGCTGCAATGTGACCGTGTATATGGTTTGTTGGTATTAGTGGCTTATTTAAAGAATAGCTTAAACCTTTTGCATAAGATACTCCTACAAGTAATGCACCAACTAAACCCGGTCCATAAGTGCATGCAATATTATCTATTCTTTCCATAGGTATTCCTGCAATTTTTAGTGCTTCTTGTACTACTTTTGAAATAGCATCTACATGGTTTCTAGATGCTATTTCTGGTACTACTCCTCCAAATTGTTCATGAATATCAATTTGAGAGTGTATAACATTGGAAAGAACTTCTCTGCCATTTTTTACAATGGCAGCAGATGTTTCATCACAACTTGATTCAATTCCTAAAGTGTATATGTCCATTTTATTTTCTTATATTTTAATTAAAATATATCCTTTTTTTTATAATTTAGGTTTTTAATAGATTTACCTATAAACTTTTTATGATAATTTATTTTTTTATATATTTGCCTATAAACTTTTTATGATAATTTATCTTTTAATATTTTTGCCTACAAACTTTTTATGAGGATTTATTTTTACCTATAAGCGCTTTATTTAAATTTTATATAAATAGTGTAAAGTTATATCCTACAAATAGTGAAAATATTTTTCCAACTAAATAAAATAGTCCATTAGTAATTGCACTTATTATAGGAGAAATAATAATTCCTAAAATTGGTGTAATCCATACAAGTAAAAATATTATATAGAATAATTGTGTATGTTCTTCAAACCATCTTTTGGCATTATATGATAAGAATGCCATTAGTATTTTTGAACCATCTAATGGTGGCAATGGTATTAAGTTAAATACTCCTAAACCTACATTTATGGTTACTGTATAAAGTAGCATTGTTGATATAACTTGCCCTACGGTGCTTTCCATAACAAATGATGTGGCAAAAATTTTTACTGCATATAATATGATTGTAAATATAATTGCCAATATAAAATTCATAAGTGGTCCTGCTAAAGCAACTATTGCTTCACCTGTTCTTGCAGAAAATTTTCTTGTAAAATTATTAGGATTAATTTGTACTGGCTTTCCCCAGCCAATATGTGCAAATATTAACATAATTACGCCAAATGGATCTAAATGTGAAAGTGGATTTAAGTTTAATCTTCCTTGATTTCTAGGGGTGTCATCTCCTAATTTATCTGCCACAAAGGCATGTGCAAATTCATGAAAAGTTATTGCTATTAATACACCCGGAATTGATATTAATAAAGATACTAAATCAAAGCCTCCACTAGCAAGGTTCATTAAAACAATAATAGCTAATATGATATATAAATATCTACTATCAAACATGTGCTTTCTTGTATGATATATTTAATAACTTAAATAACCATACGCTCCTTTCTTTATTTTTCAGGTTAAATTTTTGTAATTGTTAATATATTTATTTAATGAATTCTATTTATTCATAGATTATATTCATTAAATTTGGTTCAAATTTGTTTTATTTATAGTATTATTTTAACAAAAAATATATCACATTTTATTAAAAATTTCAATTATTTATATGATATTGCCTAAATTTATGTGAATTCTTAGTAATAATGTTCAATTTTTAATATTACCAGAAATTATGAGTATCTTTTTACTTTGCCTTTTTAGATTATTTACTTTTAAACAAGGAGAACCCCCGAGAAATTGCAGTGCAATTTCTCGGGGGGTAGGTTTAGTTTTTAAGTTTCAACCTCCTCATAGTCTGCAAACTTTGAATCTGTACCAAAGTATGTAGTTGCGTATATAGGATCTTTACCTGTATTGTAGTATGGCGTACCCTGCTTTATTGTAGCTTGATATACCAAATTTCTTGGACCTATTGGACCTTCACGAAGTAACCTTTCAGCTACTTCGTAACACTCTTCTGCACCCTGCTCTTCACCTCTTCTATAGTCTAAATCAAATTGCCATGCAGTTCCGTATTGCCCTTTGGCATGCACTACATCGTAAAGTTTTGTCGCATTTTTAGTGTAACCAACTTCTAAGCGATGTAACACAACTGATCCTGTTAATTCAAAAATGTAAATTGCTTCGTCCGATGATTTTGTACCAAGATACCCGCCTACCTCACCAAAGATCAAATTACCAAGACTGGTAACTAATTGGTCTGTTAATGGTTCCCACTGTTCAATCCAAATTGTTTCTGAGTTTTCTGTATCCTCCTCATTTTCAGTTGTTTCTACTGTTTCCGGCTGTACAATTTTCGCTTTGGAGTCTATCGCTTGGTAAGAAGATATTTCGTCAAGACTGAAGGCTACAATTTCTTCGTTTTTTTCAATTTCATTAAATTGCATTTCTTCAGTATGAGACGCTTGGTTCTTGGGTTCATTAACACTACATTTGCTGACAGGAATTATTGGTTCTTCAGGTTCAATTACTTTTCTAGTATATGTTGCTACTGTTTCTTGTTCTTCGAATTTTTTAGTGCTTGAGGTATTAACGTTTGAGGAAAGTTTTTGAGTAACTACATGATGTTTTGACGAGACGCTGCTATTTAAAGGATCAGCCTTTTTACGGCTTTCTCCACTTGGAGTGCTAGTTACCACGAGTAATCCGTAGAAAACCAGGATAACTATTAGGATGAGCTGTGAGGCTCTTCCTACGTTCTTATAGGTTGTTTTTGTGCAGTGCTTGCCTCCTTTCTTGCTGTTTAGCTGATGCTTCCTGTGCTGTTTTTTCCGCTTTGCCATTACTACTTTTCTCCTTTGCTTCCTTAAGAAATTATTCTTCTGGAATTCCTAAAAAGGTTTCCAAACTTAATTTTACCATACTTTCCAATATTTTGCAAACTTTTAATTTATGTATACTAAAAAAATATACTTGCCATATATGTACAAAAAACTCTATTTAAAAAAATAGAGTTTTTTATCAATATTTTAATTCATTAAATACTTTTTATTGATTAAGTTTATATAATAATTTTTATAGCATATTTAGTTTTGTTTTATGTATTTTATAAATTAATACACCATTAGCTATTACTATTAAAACTATAGCTGTAACTAATATGATTTGTAGCAAATTTGTATTACCTGTTTTTGGTATTTCATATGGTACTAACTCATCATTTTTATTTTCATTTTGAGTGTTTTCTTCTGGTGTATTCTCGCTTGGTTTATTTTCACTTGGCGTGTTTATTCCCGGTGTATTCTCGCTTGGTTTATTTTCACTTGGCGTGTTTATTTCCGGTGTATTATCGCTTGGTTTGTTCTCACTTGGCGTGTTTATTTCTGGCGTATTTTCGCTTGGTTTATTTTCACTTGGCGTATTATCGCTCGGTGTATCTGTTCCTGGTGCCTCTTCGCTTGGAGTATTTGTTTCTGGGTTATTCTCGCTCGGTTTATTTTCTTCTTGCTTAGTTTCTTCTAACATTATATCCATATAAGCAATTTCTAGTTCATTGAAAATGTTATCACCTTTTTGATATGTAAAAGTTTTAGTAATTGAATAATTTCCACTTTCAATTTTTACTTCATATTGCTTTCCATATTCTAATCCATAGAAAATAATAGCATTTTTACCCGTTTCATTATCACTTATATATATTGGTTCAAATTTATTTCCGTTTTCACTTATTTGTGCTTTATCTACTTTAACGTTTGTTTTATTTACATAAGGTGTTATTTGTAGTTCATAGGTATTTTCTATTTTTATATCGGTATCTCTTTCTAATAATGATAAAAGAGGTTTATAGTAGTGGTAAGATATTCCTAAATTTTTATAATTATATTTCTGTATAATATTATTTAATGTGTTTATACATTGTTCTAAACCATCATTATAGAAAGTATCTTCTTCACCAACTGTACCAAATTCTGGATTTTGAACTTCTGCTATTGATACTATTTTTATATTATGCTTTTTTGCTATTTCTACTTCTTGATCCATATTTTCCATAATTGTTTCTTTAAAATAATTCATAAAAGCAATATGGTCGTAGTTGTAATTCATTAAATCTTCTAATATTTCTGGTGATAATTTGTCTAGCCATACTGGAAGAGCCATTGAATATTTTAATCCAAGACTTTCTGCATAATCACAGCATTTTTTGGTATTTTCTGTAAATTGCCTAAATAATGATAATTGTTTTTCTGTATTTTCATTATTTGCCGCTTCTTGATATTCATTTGTCAAATAAAATTCAACATCTAAGCTAACACCTTTGAATTTATAGTCTAAAATTTTATTTAGCTCGTTTGCCTCATTTATTACATCTATTACATTATTCATATCGCCTTCTGTTAGCCAATCTCTAGCACCTTCTAGCAAAAATACATCTAATTCATATTTTTTAGCAAATTCCATAATTTCTTTTAATCTTTTAATTTGATTATCATTTGCTGGTCTTTGAATATATAGTGTATTTATTTCTAAATAATCAATTTCGTATTTTAATTTTGATATATTAAAATCATCTATATCCCAACAGTATAAAGAAACTATATTTTGCTCACTTAGCGACCTTTTTGATGCTGGTTTTATGTTCAATATTTTTCCTATTTCTTCTGCTATTTTTTCTCCGAAATATTTATTTCCTTCAACTGTTAAATGGACTCCATCTTCAAGAATATACTCATCTGCATTTCCGTCTTTTTTAGGATTTCCAATATCTCCGGTGCCTGTAATATATCCTTCTTTTCCAGTTGTTATTTTTTCTCCATTTTTACTATATGTATCTCCATTTAGTAAGTCTATAAATGGTACTTCTTTTTCTAATGCTTGCTCCCTTAATTGATTATTAATTTCTATTAAATCTTCTGGAACTCTTTCATCAGGATAATAAGCTCCTATTGTAATTATTTTTGCGTTTGTATTATTTTTTATATATTCTATACATTTTTCAGCTTCTGCAATTACTTCTGGAGCTTTATAACCACTCCAATAATCATTTGGACCTGCCTCTAGAACTATTACATCTGGATTTAACTTTAATTGTTCTATTAAAATTTCCAATCTTTCAGAATATATATCATTTTTACCTTTTGTATCAGCTACATAACCTGTTCCACCAACTCCGTTATTTATACATTCAAGGTTTAAAATATTTGATGTAATATTGGGCCAAGAATAATATGCTGAAAGACCTCCTCCTCTTGTAATACTTGAACCTACGTATAAAACTTTTAAGTTGCTTGGTCTTTCTATAGCTTTTATTTCATCAGCTTCATTAATTCTAACTCCATTAAAAACGCAGTCTGTTAATTCTACTTTAATTTTTCTTTCTTTTTTTTCATTAAATTCTATTTTATACCATATTCCTTTAAATGAATCTGAGGTACTTCCTGTTTCTTCCAAAGTTTGTTCAATTCCATCGCGATAAGTTACTTCATATCCATTTCCTTCATCTACTAATATTCTAAATGAAGTACAAGTATTTACAAAAAATTCTTTACAATTTACTACAAATTCAACTGAATATAACTGAGGCCATTTATTTTCTTTTGAATATATACTGTTATGACCTATTATTGAGTTTCTCCAAGAAATTGGTTCTAGGTTTGAATTGTATGATTTATATAATGGATTTACATTTCCATCTTCTGTTTTTGGTGTATACCATATTGTTGTTTCTTCTAAATTCTTTTCATCTGTAATTTTAGTTATTGATGGTGGATTTTCCATTATTTTTTCAGAATAATCATATATAGCAGTATATTTATTATTTCCTTTTAATTCTACATTTCCACAAACATACCAATTGTTCTCAGTTTTTCCTTCACTTCCTAACAAATATGTTGGATTTTCGTCTTCATCATTTTCATATAAACCTATGGCTAATTTATAGTTTCCAGTATCTACATTTTCAAAAGTAACTGATACTTCTTCTTGTGAAAGTACGGCTGGTTCCCAATTTTTAGGATTTATATTTGTTTTATATTTTTTTACTAATTTATTATTTTGATCTAAAAGCCCAACATATACACTACAATTTTCACAAATTGGTGTAATTCCATCATTTTTAAATTCAAAGGTCATTTCTGTAGGTATATTTGCTTCTATTTTTTTATTGTAAGTTGCTTTTTTTAATCTAAAATAATATCCAATTTTGTTTGCTAATTGTTTGCAGTATTCTTGATTACCATCATTATACCAAGCTTTATCAAGCTCAATATATGATGGCTTACACATTTGCATTGCTTCTTCTAATTGGCTATTAAAATATTCTTTACCGCCTTTTTTATCATATTTCTCATAGTCACTAGCATATTCGAATACCATTGGTAGTTTGCCATAAGTTTTTGCACAAGTTTCTAAACCATTTGTATAAGTAATAATTCCATCTCTTCTTAAAGAAACTCCTTCTTGTATTAATTCTTCATAAACAGTATTGAATTCATCCTCTCCCCAAGGAATAATTAATTGAGTATCTGGAAATGCTTGCATATATGGTTTAATATATTTTTCTTTTAAGAATTCGGGTTCTACTCTATTTTGCTTGATGTATTCTTTTTCATCTATCGCTTGACCTGATGCATCTAAAACATCTAAGCCAAATAAATGTTGCTCTCCAAAATTTCCATAAGATCTTATATCAATAAAAGCAATGTATGGATTTCCATTATATTTTTCTCCCAAGGCTTTGGTAAATTCATTAAGATATTTTAAAAATGTTTCATCTTTCCAGTTTGGAATATATTGTTTTCCATTACTTCCACCCAAGTTATATTTTGCACCTTTATCAAAAACAAATTTTGGTGTTACATAAGGCTCTTCGGTTGATACATTTGCACACATTACACCAAAAGCAAATTTTTTATTGTATTTTATGCAGTCTTTAAGTCCTTCTTCTATTAAGGTAAAATCAAAAACACCTTCTTCTTTTTGCAATTCTGACCAATTATATCTAGTATATATAACATTAGATATGTCTAACATTTCTTGTGATACCCAGTTAAAGTAATGTTTGTGTTCATCATCATAAGTTAATCTGCTAGCATAATAAACAAAACCCTTGCCTGGATTTATTAAAACGTCATTATTGTCTTGTATAGTTTTTTCAATTATTTCGTCTATTTCATCTATTTCGTTATTTTGACTGTTTTGTCCGGTTGCTTATTCCCATAACAGTTGTTTCTGTAAATGTTAATATTATTATAAAAATCAATAGTGAAATTCCAATTCTTTTTAAAACTTTTAACATAATATTCCCTTACCATTTCTTTGCTTACAGCATACTTATTTTTACGTTTTACATTTTATCACTATTGTGTTTTTATGTCAACTTTTTTGTTTTACAAATTATTGTAACTTTTAATTTAACCCCACCTTTATTTAACCTACTTTTTGTTTTATAAATGTTATTAAAAAAGAGAGTTGTAAAAAATACATTAAAAAATGAGATTTGGAATAAACTTATTTCAAATCTCATTCTTTTAAATGATAAATTAATTCTAAAAAAGTTTCAACTATTATTTTTAATGTTATTCGTATTTAAAAATATATTAGAATTCTTTTAAATTAGATTAATTTTTTAATGTTATTTTAATACTATGCCATTTAATTTATTACCTTCTTTAAAATTTAAATTCTAAATTATCTAATTTATTCTGTTTATTAAATAACAAATTTTCAAAAAATAATATTAAATATTTGTTATTTTCTTCAATTCCTTTTGAAATGTTGCTATAATTTGCTCTAACTAATGCATTTCTAAAGTATAATGAGTTATCTTTAAATAATTCATTATTAATATTAAAACCTTTGCTATTTAGATATTTTTGAATAAATAAAGCGGTTGTTCTTGTATTTCCTTCTCCAAAAGGATGTACTTGCCATATATGTGCAGTAAATGTACTTAGTCTTTCTATTTTTTCTTTATCCGTTTTATCTATGTACTTTTGTTTTGCTTCCTCTTCAAAATCATATTTTAAAGTTTCTTCTATCATAGAATAATCTGCATATTGCACTGTTTCTCCATTTAATATTGGTTCACTTTTTGTAATATTATAATCTCTAAAGTTACCAATATATTTTTCTTCTATTCCTATGTCAATATTTTCAAATAGCTTTTTATGATACTGTTTCAAGGTTAAGTAATTAAATGTAATAGCTTTATCATTTAATATTTTTACAATTCTTAATGATACTTCAT
>CANRKF010000020.1 GCA_947631145.1 uncultured Clostridia bacterium
ACTCTTTTTCCATTGTAGTCTTGATGACTTAATTCTTCTATCTTTCCAATTATTCTTATATTTATATCTGTTTTAGGATAATTTATTTTTTCTATAAAAGATTTTATTGATTTATCATCTAACGAATATTTAATAAAATCCAAATCTAAATCTCTAGTAGCACGTCTATTATCTTTTGAAATATTGTGCATAACTACTCCACCCTTTATAGTTATATTTCTATTTAATGAACTTTTAGATATTTTTGCTAAAAGTATATCTTGGCATACTTTCGCTGAAGCATCTAAAGGTTCATATCCACCGTCAATATAATTTTGCCTCATTTCTCTTAAATCCATTAAAACACCTCTTTTTGTAAAACTTCATATATATGTTCTTCATATGGAAATATCTCTATATATTCTTCAATTTTACTAATATTCAAATCATTAGTGATTTTTCTATAATTAGAAATTATTTCCTTATAATAATCAAATGCTATTTGATTTTTGTTTCTTATCAATTCTATTAGCATTCTTTCTTTATCATAAATATTAATAGTTGCTCCTTCAACAATCATCTGCGTTTTTCCAATTTCAAATAATTTTTCAGAAATAAACATCTGTATTATTTTATTATCTTTTATCCTTAATGCATTTCTTTTTGTTGCTAGAGTAATTTTACTTGGAATAACATCTGTTAAGTTATGAAAATAAAAAGCACAATCCATTGTAAAAATAGCATTTATATATTTCTTAGAAATTATTTCCAAATAATTAATATTTTTGGAATCAGAGTATATATTTTTTTCTATTTTATATATTTTTTTATTTTTTATTGCCTTATTTATTTGATAATCTGACTTATATTTTTCTATCATTTCCTTATAATTATATATCATTTTTTTCACCTATATAAATTTTAAACTAAAAGCTCACACTTGTCAAGTTAATGTGAGTTTTCACTTTAATTTTTTTCATATAATTCACATCAGATTTATTTTAGAACTAAGCAATATTGGAATAAACTTATATAATTTCAATAATATAAAATTTTTTATAAATAAATAGATATAAAGCTTATTGAATAATTTACAATTTATTTTATTAAAACACATATCTTTCTATTTTTCAAGAAAAATCGTAAGACATTTTTCGACAAATAATAAACTTACTATACATACAAAAAACTGCCAACATATTAATTAATATATTAGCAGTTTTTGTTATTTAAAGTATATAAAAATAAGTTATAAAATAATTGATGGTTATAATGCCATATCTTCTAATACATACTTTAAATCAATAGGTGTTACTTTATTTTTTAATAAGATACTTAGTAACTTTTCTACTTCTGATTTTTGTTTACATATATTGTTAAATTCTTGTTTTTCTTCGTTTACTTCATTACATCCAATTTCTTTTTTAATAACTCCTACACCATAATATTTTTCGTTTTTGTTAAAGTTATGGTACTTTGTTTTATAATATTTTAGCATTATTGTACGGGTACCATCGTCATTTTCCTCATGGATTTTAGTCTTTCCATAGGTTTTGTTATGGTTAAACATGTTTTCTCCCCTTTCTTCTTTAGCATATTCGTTAATTATAGCAAAACTTTTCTAAAAGGACAAGAAAAATCGTATGCCTCAATTCGACATTATTCTACATTTTTAATTTCTTTATAAATTTTTTCTTCTACATTTGGTATTGATATTTTATTTGCACTTTGTCCCATTTGAAGCAGTTTTTCTTTACTTTTTACCAATTTTTCTATTTCAGAATTTAAAATGTCTGAATTTAAGTTTTTATCTAATATAATTTTAGCTGCTCCTACTTTTTCTAATACTTTTGCGTTATATTCTTGATGATTTTCTGTTGCAAATGGAAAAGGTATAAATATTGCTGGTTTTCCTACATTTGCAATTTCTGTAATTGTCATTGCTCCGCTTCTACAAACTACTAAATCTACTATATTTAGCATTTCTTCCATATTATATATGTATGGTACTATTCTAACATTTGGAATAGAGTCTATTTGTAAATTATAGTTTTTATATAAATTAGATTTTATTTCTTCATATTGTGCTGGTCCTGCTGCCCACATTATTTGATAATTTTTATTTTTTTGATTTGATATTATTTCTATAAGGCTTTGATTAATGCTTTGTGCACCTTGGCTTCCACCGAAGAAAAGTGCTATTGGCTTATTTAAATTTAAGCCATTTTGTTTTAGTAATTCTTGTTTTTTATTGCTTGAAATTTCAACTTTTTTTACTTTAGTTGGTGTTCCTGTTACGCATAATTCTTTTGCTTTTGGAAGTCTTTCTTTTGCGGCTTCAAATCCTAATAATATTTTATTTACTTTACTTGATAGCATTTTTACTGCTACGCCCGGAAATGCATTACTTTCATGCAATATAATAGGAATTTTTTTAGATTTAGCTGCTAAACATACTGGAACACAAATGTATCCGCCTGTTCCTATTACAATATCTGGCTTAAATTCAACAAGCATTTTTTTCATAACTTTTATGCAATTAAAAGTTTTACATATTTTTTTTATGTTTTCAAAGGAAATAGTACGATCAAAGCCATATGCATCTATTGTTTTTAGTTCATAACCTGCTCTTGGTACTAAATCATTTTCTAAACCACGATTAGTTCCTATAAAAATTATTTGCGAGTTTGGTTCTTCTTTTTTTATTTTATTTGCAATTGCTAAGCCCGGATTTATATGTCCACCTGTACCAGCTGCTGCAATCATTACTTTCATTGTTTTCCTCCTTTCTAATTATGTTCTAAAATTTCAAACATATCACACTATTATTAGTAATTTTCTAATATAATTTTACTTTTAATGCATAACCACTGTTAGTAATTCTTTTTATATAAATTTATTTTTTATACATAACTATTGTTAGTAATTTAATATAAATTTATTTTTATACATAAACATTGTTAGTAATTCTTTTAACATAGATTTACTTTTAATGCATAACCACTGTTAGTTATTGTTAGTAATTCTTTTCATACACGACCATTATTGGTAATTTTTTTAATATGATTTAAACCTTCTTATATGTTTAAAAACAAGCTATATTTTGTAATTTTCAAAATTATAGCTAGTTTTTATAATTATTAAACCTTGTTTCCTGCTCGAGATATGTTTAAGAGTATTCCGCATACAACTTAATAAAATTATTAAAGAACTTCCTCCATAGCTAAAAAATGGTAAAGAAATACCTGTGTTTGGAATAGATGAAGTTACAACTCCTATATTTAATATTACTTGTATTGCTATTAAGCTTATTATTCCTACTGCTACTAAGCTTCCAAACATATCTGGAGATTTCATTGCTATTAATATTCCTCTCCAAATTAAAATTGCAAATAGCCCAATAATTAATACACATCCTATAAAGCCTAGTTCTTCGGCTATAATTGAAAATATGAAGTCGTTTTGTGGCATTGAAATGTATAAATATTTTTGTTTACTTTCACCTAATCCTGCTCCAAAAAGTCCTCCTGAACCTATTGCATAAAGACTTTGTATAACTTGCCATCCATCTCCTAATTTGTCTTGCCATGGATCTAAAAATGAAACAATTCTATCTAAACGGAAGCTATTTCCTGTTCCTCCTGAGGTTAATTTATAAACTAACAAGGCTCCTATTCCACACCCACCAATAATTCCAGAAAATACAAAGTAAAGCATTCTAGCTCCTGCAATTATTAGCATAATGCATGATACTGCTGCAATAATTAGCGATGCGCTTAAATGGTTTTGAACAAAATATAAAATGGCAATTGGTGGAATTAAAAAACATAGTGGTTTTACAAAACCTTTCCATAAATCTTTTAATTCATTTTTATGATCTGACAAATATCCTGCATAGAAAATTATTAACCCTATTTTTGTTAATTCTGATGGCTGAAATTGACTTATTCCCGGAACTCTTATCCATCTTGTTGCGCCACCTTCTGAAGCTCCTAACCCCGGAATTAATACTAATAATAGTATTATGCAAGATGCTGCATAAACAGGCCAATAAAATTTTTTATAAAAACGATAATCTATTTTTGATATTATAAACATTAAAACCAAACCAATAATTGCAAAAACTAATTGTTTTCCTGCATATGTATAAATTTTTCCATCTTCTGCTAATGCAGATGGTGCAGAAGCTGAAAGTACCATAACAACACCTAATGCTAGCAAAATAAAAACTACTGCACATAATATAAAATCAAAGGGTTGGTTTACAAATTTTGATATTTTTTTTACTTTCTTTGGCATTGGCTTCCTCCTAAATTGAAGCTAACCCTATTACACAACATATTAGTGTAACAAAGCTAAATATTGATACTATTTTATTTTCATTCCAGCCAGATAATTCAAAATGATGATGTATTGGTGTCATTTTAAATACTCTTTTTCCCGTTTTCTTAAAGTGTTTTACTTGTATCATAACAGATAGTGTTTCTACAACTGGAATTAAGGCAATAATTGGTAAAAGCAAGGGCATTTTTAAGTAAAGTGCCATACTACCGAATAGCTCCACCTAATAATAGGGAGCCTGTATCACCCATCATTACTTTTGCTGGATGAAGATTAAATAATAAAAAGCCTAAGCAGGTTCCTATTAGTATACTTCCAAGTACGGTAATTTCTTTTATGCCATAAATAAAGCCAATTACCGTAATGCAGGTAAAAATAATAGTAGTAACACTTGTTGCTAAACCATCAATTCCATCTGTTAAATTAACTGCATTTGTTGTAGCTAACATAACAAAAACTGCAAATGGTATATATACCCAAATTGGAAGAACTATAGATGTTTTAAAAAATGGAATATATATGTCTGTACCTATTTTTAGAAATTGTGTTATCCATAAGCTAAATCCAACTGAAACTATAAGTAGACCTATCATTTTATATGCTGGTTTTAAGCCTTCAGTATTTTTTCCTATTAATTTTTTAAAGTCATCTATTAACCCAATAATGCTAAACCCTATGGTTGAAACAATTAGTGGAATTAAATTTGTAGCTACCTGCTTTTCTATTTCATTTTCAGAATTATAATATGTAAAAAAGGCAAATATTCCAACTAATAATATGGTAATAATCATAATAATTCCACCCATAGTTGGTGTTCCTTGCTTTTGCAAATGCGATTTTGGACCTTCTGTTCTTTCCATCTGACCTATTTTTAGTTTTCTTAAAACAGGAATTATAAATAAAGAAATTATAAAACTAATTATTATAGAAAGAACAATAATTTTTGTTTGAAATTCCATTTTTCCTCCTTCGTTAGACTAGGCTCGTTTTTGTATTATTAAATTACTTTTTGTCTTTTTTTTGCATACCTAATTTAATTCTTAAATTGTTTCCCCGTATGCCTTTCCTTTATTTTAGCGCACCTAATTTAATTCTTAAATTGTTTCTCGTATGCATTTCTTTTATTTTAGCGCACCTAATTTAATTCTTAAATTGTTTCTCGTATGCATTTCTTTTATTTTAGCATATTTAATTTTTATTTCTTGTTTTCTAATATTTCTTTTACGATTTCTCTTTCATCAAAAGGGTATTTTTTTCCATTAATTTCTTGTGTAGTTTCGTGACCTTTTCCAGCAATAACAACAATATCCTTTTTATTTGCCATTTTAACTGCTCTTTCTATTGCCTTTTTTCTATCTATAATACATTCATAATTAGTTTTAGTTTTCTTAATTCCTTCTTCTATTTGCTTTATAATTTCTTCTGGATTTTCGGTTCTTGGATTATCTGATGTAATTATTGTATAATCTGCTAAAGTTCCTGAAATAGAACCCATAATTGGTCTTTTTCCGGTATCTCTATCTCCTCCACAACCAAATACACAAATTACTCTTCCTTGAGTATATTCTTTTACTGTACTTAGTATGCTTTCTAAACTTTCTGGTGTATGTGCATAATCAACCATTATTATTAGTTCTTTTTCATTATTTATTAATTCACTTCTTCCCGGTACACGAATATTAAGAAGTGTTTCGCATAGGTTTTCTGGAGTTACTCCGTATTTTAAAGCTACACTAATTGCTGCTAAGGAGTTATAAACGCTAAATCTTCCCGGTATTCCTACTTTTACTCTTTGGTTTTTATCTGTTAATTTTACTTTAAAATCTACATAAGAATTAGTTACTGTTATATCTTTTGCAAGTAGATTTGCAGGATTATCTATTCCATAAGTTTTAAATTCACAATTTGGTATAAGCGCTGGTAATTTATTTGCAAAAATATCATCTGAATTAATAAATGCATATTTACACATTTTAAATAATTTTGCTTTTGATTCGAAATAATCTTCCATACTTGGATGTTCTTTAGCGCTTATATGATCTTTTGAAAAATTTGTAAATATTCCAACATCAAATTCACATCCATCCACTCTACCTAATTTTAAGCTTTGTGAAGATACTTCCATAACAACTACATTACATTTTGCTTTTACCATTTGGTCTAAAGTTTGTTGAAGCTCTAAGGCTTCTGGAGTGGTTCTTGAATTATTGCCTATTTTTTTATCTCCAATATATGTACAAATTGTGCCTATTAAACCTACCTTAAAGCCTTGTTTTTCTAATAAAGATTTAATCATAAATGTTGTTGTTGTTTTTCCTTTTGTTCCTGTTATTCCTATTAATTTTAATTTTTTTGAAGGATTTTTATAATAGTTACAAGCACAAATTGCAATTGCGTGTCTAGTGTTTGTTGTTAGAATAAAAGTAACATCTTCTGGTAAATTTTTTACCATCTCTTTTGTTATTTTATCTGCTTGTGCCATTATTACTTTTGCACCTTTTTCTATTGCCTCTGGTATATATTTATGTCCGTCTTTATCAAAGCCTTCTATTGCTACAAACATATCTCCCGTTTCTATATTTTGAGAGTTACTTTCTATTTTAGAAACTTCTACGTCTATGCTTCCTTTTACTTTTAAATCTTCTAGGCCTGATAAAATATTTTTAAGTTCCATATTTCTCTCCTATTCTACTATATTTTTCCAAATACATTATATAACTAAATGTAAGTTTTGTATAGTTATTTTTTTGTTTTAGTTGATTTTTAATTAATTGTAACAATTACTTTTGTTCCTTCATATATTGTGATGCCTTTTTTAGGTAATTGTTCTTTTACTATTGTTTCTTTTTTATTGTATTCTTCTGGTTCGTTTTTTATTTGTAATTCTAAATTTACTTCTTTCAAAGTTTTTTCCGCTTCTTCAATAGTTAAGCCTTCTATGTCTGGTACTTCTATTTGTTTTTTTATTTCTTCTTCTTTTTCATTATCTTTTTGAAGCTCTAAATATGGAAGCACTTCTGATAATACTTGACCTCCTACAGGGGCTCCAACAGCACCTCTTTGGGTTATTTTAGGAACACAATTTTAACATTAACTAGGTTCTTGAATATAATATTAAGAGGTGTTTAAAATGTTTACTAATATTTTTAATATTGCAAAAGCACATATAAGCACTTAATAATGCTTTTTAATAATCAAAAATGGGTGGTTTTTTGTAAAAAACAACTAGAAATTAGCTTTTTATTACTAATTTCTAGTTACAAACTTATTTTCTATTAACCGATATGGAATAACATATAAATATTAATAGCTTTTAAATATACTTTTTATTTTATTTAAGATAGCTTATACCTTATTATGCCACTTTTATTCCTGTATCTATTACTTCTTTTACAAAAGGTGTTGATACTTTCTCATAATCTTCTTTACTTATTGGATGTGGTTCTATTCTTGTATCTATTTTCCATGTATATCCAATTAAATTAGCCATATCATCAAATATATCTTTAAAATCACTAGAAATTATAGCTATATCTATATCACTATCTTCATTTTGTGTTCCCTTTGCATATGAGCCAAACAAAATTATAGCTTCAATTTTATAATATTTACTTATTTTCTCAATATATTTATTTATTGATTCCATTATTCCTCTATCAATAGTTCTTTTAACCATTTTCTTACCTCCTTTATATTTCTTATTTGTTCAGAAGTATATTTAATTGTACATTTTTTATTGAAACTATTCTTGTAATCATCATATCTAGCTCCAATATTAAATGTATCAATAACTTTTAATTTTTTTACTTGCTCTTCGGATATTTCTAAATTACATTTTTCTGCGAGAAATAATAATGAGTGTGTTTTAGGTGCATGTGGTGCACCTTTATTATTTTTAGCATAAAGTGCCTTTAATAATTTTTCTATTATTAAATGACCAAAAAACAGGCAATAACTATTTTTATTATTTTTATATAAAACATTCATTACCTTATAATCTTCATTAGCACTTTTTATCCAATAATTCATTAAATCTATATTATTCATAACATTCCTCTCTTTCAATTTATTATTATAACATCTTTAAAAATTTTTTACTACATTTTATTTACAATCTCTATAAAATTATTTATCTTTTGTTACAATAATTCAAAATCTAGTCTGATTAATTTTTTTATAAATACAATATAAATATTCCATTATCTAAAATACTTATTTTTTATTGATTTATCCATATTATTCAAATCTATTTATATCTTGCTCTTTAGAAATATTTCATATAAAAGTTCATAAATTTGTTGAATCAATTCAACAAAATTTTAATAATTTATTGAATTGATTCAACAAATTTTTAATAATCTAATGAATTGGTTCAAGAAAATCATTATTCAAAATTAAATTTTATAGTTATATTCCCATTTTCATGCACATAAATACTATTTATTAATTCTAATAATATAACTCTTGATAACTGGGTTATTTTTTTGTTTTCTTTAAAATTTTCTAGCCAAACTTTTTTACTTGTTTTTTGCCTTTCATATTTCTGTTTTTCCTTTTCTAATATTTCTATATTTTTCTTTAATTCTTCAATATTTTTCTCATACTTATTTTTATATTCTAAATATTCTTCTTTTGTTATATATTCATTTTTCCAATCTTCATATAATGACATTTTGTAATTTGATAATTTAACAATTTCATTTTGTTTATTCATTATGCTTTTTTCTATATTTTTATTTTCTATGCTGTTTTGTGTATTTTCATTTGCTCTTTCTATAATTTCTTCTATATTAGTTAGTAAACTTATGTGATAATTAATAGCTTGTATTACTGCTAACTCTAAGTTTTCTACCTTTATAGTATGTTTTGTACATAATTTATTTGATTTTTTCTTATATGTACTGCAAATATAATATTCATAAGTGTTTCCATTTTTATTTGTACTACTTTTCTTATTCATTGCCATTTTACAATCTGCACATTTTATTAAACCTGCCCACTTTGATAATTCCTTTGTTTTTTGTGATACTTTTGTATCTATTTTAATAAGTTCTTGTGCTTTCTCGAAAGTTTTTTTATCTATAATTGCTTCATGTGTATTTTCTACTTTTATCCACTCTTCTTTTGGAATTTGTTCTACTTTATGTACTTTATAGCTTTTGGCTCTTCTTTTCCCTTGAACAGTATTTCCGGCAGTATACTTCATTACTTAAAATATTTCTTATTGTTGAAGGTGTCCAAGTATAATTACTATTTTTTAGTGCGTAATTTTTATAATTTTGCCCAAGTTCTATTTTTTTATGTCCTGTAGGACTTAATATTCCTAAATTATTTAGTTTATGGCAAATTGCTATTTTTCCTAAGCCATAATTTACATTCCAATCAAAAATTTTTCTAACAATATTTGCCGCTTCTTCATCTATAATAAGTTTATTTTTATTTTTTGGATCTTTTATATAACCATAAGCTGAAAACGCTCCTACAAATTCTCCTTTTTTCTTTTTTGCATTTAAGGCTGTTCTTATTTTTACAGATGTATCTTTTGCATATTCATCATTAATTAAATTTTTAAATGGTACTAATATTGTATTACTATTTGCTGGATTTTTAAAACTATCTACGAAATCATTAATTGCAATAAATCTTATATTAAAAAGCGGAAATACTTGCTCTATATAATTTCCTACTTCTATATAATTTCTTCCAAGTCTTGATAAATCTTTTACTACAACACAATTAATTTTGCCAGCTTTTATGTCTTCTAACAGATTTTGAAAGGCTGGTCTATTAAAATCTGTTCCTGTGTATCCATCATCTATATAAGTGTTATAAACTATTAAGTCTTCATGTTCTTCTATAAATTCATTTAATAAAGTTTTTTGGCTTGTTACGCTATTGCTTTCTTGCTTTGTTTTTCCGCAATTCTTCATCTTCTTGTGAAAGCCTTATATATAGTGCTGTTTGCCAAACTTTTTTTATGTTTTCATTTATATATTTAGATTTTCTTCCTGCCATTTTAACCTCATTTTTAAAATATTTTCTATACAATCTTCAAGTTTTTTATCGTTTTTAGAATATTCAAAATATACTGTAATGTTTTGCAATTTTATTTCTTGTTTAATTTTTTTATTTTTCTCCATTATATCCTCTTTATATTTTTTATTAAAATTAATTTTTTTAATTTTATTAGTTTTTCTGATTTTTATTACTATTTATTTTTTTACTAATTTTTAGTACTAATTATTCTTTTAATAATCTTTATTATTATTTAATTTTTAATGGTCTTTATTGCTAATTATTTTTTTAATCTTTATTGTTAATTATTCTTTAATAGTCTTTAATTCTTATTTATTCATTTACTAATTTTTATTGCTAATTATTCTTTTACTAATCTTTATTGTTATTTATTTTTTAATAGTCTTTATTGCTAATTATTTTTTAATCTTTATTATTAATTATTTATTTAATAATTTTTATTATTATTTTTTAAGGTAAATTTTTCTTTTATTCTATTTTGTATAAATTTCAATATTGCAGGACATAATAATAGCAAATACTACAAAATACAATATTTTTATACATTTTTAAAAATAAGTATTCTAGTATAAATATATTTAGAAAGGATGTAAATTTTATGAAAAACTTAAAAAAAATAATTCTATTTTCAGTAATATTATTTGCTGGATTAATTTTTAATGCAACTACTTCAAATGCTGCAACTAAAACAGCAAATGATGAACAAAGCTTAACAACAGCTTTAAGTGAAGCTGTGACTGGAGATACAGTTGAAATTACACAAAATATTAGTTTAAAAACACCTCTTGGAATAACAGATAAGAACATTACTATTAATGGTAAAGGAAATACTATAACAAAAGATCCTGAATGGGAAAATGTTGGAAGTAATGGTACTTTTATTTCAGTTGGAGCAAACGCAAAAGTTACATTATCTAATATTACATTAAAAGATAGCGCAAAATATGGTGTACAAGCTTATAACGGAGGTTATGTTATATTAGATAATGTTACAATTAATAATTGTGGTTTTGGTGCAGTATTAGTAAATGCAGGTACTGTAGAAGTTAGAAATTTAACACTAGGAAGAAATGGTAGCCCAAATAACAATGGTATAGAAATAGCAAAAGGTTCTGGTACAGATGCAGCTAATGTTCCAACAGTTATTATGAATGGTAAACTAACTTCTTCAGAAGAAGAAAATGTTGTTTATGTTGCTGAAAATAACCCTAGCTTAGAAGAGTTTGAAGTTGAAAATGCTGAAGGAACCGATGATAAAATATTTGTAAGTGGTAATACTGTAGTAATAACGGATAAAGAAGGTAAAATTCTATACACAAGTAATGAAATAGGTGAAATAAATGTAGAAGGCGATAAATATACTGAGCCTAAAGAAGAAGAACCTAAGAAAGAAACTCCAAAGAAAGAAGAACCTAAAAAAGATGAAACTCCTAAAACAGGTGTAGAAGATAATTTAGTTTTATCTGTTTTAATAATGTCAGCTTTAGTAGCTGCTGTAGTAGTTATTGCAAAAAAAGACAACTAATGCAATTGTATAATAAGCACTTGTATAATAAGTAAATTGATATAAAAAAATTGAATATTAAAAGGTAATTTAGCCAAAAGTAAAAAGCTTTGATTTTTACTATAAAAAATGTGCCTACATTACTGTATTAAAATAATGTAGGCCATTTTTAATTTGTATTTATAAAATAAGACCTAATAAATAATATTATACCTTTATAAAAATAATCCTTTAAATAATATTATGCATTTATAAAAATAAGACCTAGAAATAATATTATGTACTTATAAAAATAAAACCCATAAATAATTTTTCGGTGGTGAAAACATGAAAAAAAGTATGAAAAAAAATATTAAAAATATATTTTACATAGTTTTAGAAATATGTATGATTTTTAGCATTATATGCATTTTTAAATATTGTTATGATATGTATACTATAAATAAGCAAAGCAATTTGTTAAATAAAATTTCTATTGATGAAACTTCTTATGAAAATGCTACAACAGGTGATGAACAAAACTCTAATAATGAAAATGCAGAAAATAATGTAAATGAAAATGAGAAAGATACTGAAAAAGAAGTAAAAACCGAAAGAATGCTAAAAGTAGAAAAACTTCAAAAACAAAACTCTGAAATTGTTGGTTGGGTTGAAATTGAAGATACTAATATAAATTATCCTGTTCTGCAAGCTTCAAATAATTCATACTATTTGACTCATAATTATGAAAAAAAATATTCAAAAAGTGGTTCAATTTTTTTAGATAAAGATTATGTATGGGATCCACCAAGTAGTAATTTATTAATGTATGGACATGATAGGTTGCTTAAAAATATTATAAAATATAAAGATAAAAGTTTTTATGATAAACACCCTAATATAAAATTCACTACAACTACCGAAGATGCAAATTATGAAATAATAGCTGCTTTTTATTCTAGAGTGTATTATACTAATGAAAAAAATGTATTTAGATATTATTATTTTGTAAATAGCAAAGATGAAAAAGAATATAATGAATTTGTAAAAAATGCTAAAAAGGCTTCTGTATATGATACTGGTAAAACTGCAAAATATGGGGATCAATTAATTACACTTTCTACTTGTTCTTATCATACTAAAGATGGTAGATTTGCAGTTGTTGCTAGAAAATCTTATCAATAATTAGTAGGTGCTTACTAATTATTATAAAATTAAATGTCAATATTCTATTTTTCATAATTTAAAAATTAAGTAATTAAATAGATTATTAAAAATAGATTAGAAACAATATAAACGCATAATAGAAAACCCCAAGCTCCTATATAATAATAGGTTTGCTTGAGGTTTATTTTTATAACTTATTAATGTTTGCTTTTTTTAGTTTTCATATTAATTATAATAATTTTAAGTCCAAATCTTATTGCTATTAAACTAAATATAATAATTAATGCATATATTACAATATTTGAATATCCTGTTGCTGGTAATCTTCCTTCTTTTATATCGTCCCAAAGAGAAGCAATATTTCCGCCAGAATTTTTACTTCCACTTCCGCTACCATTTGTACTACCATTGGTGCTTCCACTTGTATTTCCGCTTCCGCTTGCGTTTGTATTTCCAGAAGTATTTCCACTTCCGCTTCCGCTTGTATTTCCAGAAGTGCTTCCATTTCCGTTTTCTGTTTCATCATTATTTCCAGTTTCACTGCCTTCTTTTGCAACTATTGTTAATTCAATAGTTGAATCTTCAGATGATACATCAGTTTCTGCAGTTGAGCCAGAAAAGTTAGTTAATTTTATTGTAGTTTCTCCTACTGGAGCATTTTCTTTTACTTTAAAGGTGATAGTTCCTATATTTTGATTTGTATCTACAACTTTACCATCAGCTGTTGTTCCCGTAATTTGTTTATCTTGATAAAATGGTGCTTCCCATTTATCTGTGCCATTAGTTTCTACATATTCTAAAACAGAAGAATCAAAATCTAATTTTGCAGTATATGCTCCTATTCCTTTTTCTCCACTTTCAATTGAAATATCACTTATGTTAATGGTAACTATAACATTTTCTCCTTGTTCTACAGAAGATTTATTTACACTTAAACTGGTATTAAAACTATCATTAGCTGCATACACACTTGTTGTAAATAATAGTAATATTATAGTTAATATTATAGAAATTGTTTTTTTACTTTTTATACTATTTATCATATTTAATCTCACTCCCTCCCCAAAGTGCAAATCTGATTAGAAAATTGTAATTATTTTTTAATCTTCTTTTACTATCTTAATTTCTAAATATTTTTTATAATTAGCTTTTTAAATATATTTCCTCGTATAATATAATTTTAAGTTTTGATTTAGCTAATATACTTTTAGTTCTTTGTTTGTAAAATTACTCTGAATCTGCTTGCTCTGCTAATAATCTTTTTAATAATAAAAGGTCAGTTGCTGTTATTTGATTATCTTTATTTATATCTGCTGCTTTAAATTCTTCTTCTGTTAAAATCCATTCTGTATTTTCACCTGCTACTAAATGTCTTTTTACCATTAATAGGTCGGTTGCTGTTATTTTGTTATCTTTGTTTACATCTCCTGCTTCAGGCTCAGTTGGATCTTCTGATTCTATCCAATCTACTTGTGCTGATAGTGTTCCTTCATTTCCTGCTTCATCTTCAAATTTAAATGTGAATTCTCCGTTTTGAGTAAATGTAAATTCTCTACTTGTATTATTATTAGTAATTACTATTGTTTCACTTTCATCTGTTAAGCTTGCAACAACTGGCTCTCTTGTAGGTTCATTTGTGCTGTATTTAATTTTAGCTGTTGGAGCAACTTTATCTATCCAATGAACTTTTGCTTCATGTTCTTTTATGTCTGAATTGTCAACATCTGAAGGATCTTTATATTGGAATGCAAATTTTCCATTATCCTCAAATTTGTAATCTTTAGTAGAGCTATTATTTACAACTTCTACTTCTTGTTTTTCACCTTTGCTGTTTATTAAGTATGGATTTATAGTAGCTACAACATCTTTATTAGTTAATTTTGTTATATCATAAGTTATATCACTTGCTATAATGTTGTTATCTTCAAGGTAATCGGCTTTTATGCTTTTATATGCTATATTGCTTGCTTTATCTAGAAGTTTAAATTCATAATTTCCGCTTTCTTCAAATGTATATTCTAAAGGATTTGTTTTAACTTGTTCTAAGGCTATTTTTAAAGTTTCTTTTTCATCTTCTGTTAATTTTACTTCTGCCCCATTTTCATCAAAATATGTTTTCTCACCTTTTGATGTAACTGTGTATGAAGCAACTTTTGAAACTTTACCTGTTGTATTTGTATAGGTTGTTTTTGTAATATTTCCTTTTTCATCTAATTCTTCCATTTTGTATGTATTACTTGAAGAATCTAAATATGAAATTTTTGATACTTTTCCTTCTTTAGTTTCAATATAACTTATTTTATTGTCGTTATTATCTAGTAAGTATACATCTTCACTGATGCTTTCTAGTAAAATACGTAATTTTTTATCGCCATCTAATTCATATTCTACATCTGCTTCTGGTCCTTTATTGTCTATCCAAGTTACTGTTGCAGTAGCTGAACCTTTATTTCCATTTTTATCTTCGAATTCAAATGTAAATTCTCCGTTTTCTTTAAATACATAAGAATCATTTCCATCATTATTTGTAACTGTTATTTCTGTACTTGGATCTTCAAGTCTTGCTATTACATAACCATTTGTTGGTTCTTTGGTGCTATAATAAATTCCTGCTGTTGGTTTTGTTCTATCTATTTTTGTTACATCTTCAAATACATTTATCATACTAATTGATGCAAAGATATCATATGTTTCTATATCTAATTTTATGTATTGTGCATATATGCTTTCTGAAAATGTAATATCATATAAATCTCCATAAGTTTCACAATTTTCTACTTTTCCTGCTTCTTGCCATTTTTCTCCATCTGTACTTACATAAACTGTTACATTTTTAATTTTATCAGGATCATCTTTCTTATATTTTGTTTGCATAAATTCTATTGCTGATACATATTTTGGATTGTTTAGCTTTAAAGTAATAAATGGTTTTGTTCCTTCTTTTATAACTGAATATCTAAAGTCTGTGTGCCATAGTGTGTGTATATTTCCATCTATTGCATTTGGTGCATAATATGGTCTTTTTCCATCTATTGATTCACTTAAAAATTCTGTAACTTCTAAGTCTGAAACTCTAACATATTTTCTATTATCTGGTTGATTATCTTCTGTAAATGTAAATATTTCTGATGCTTCACTTGCAAGTTTTGTTCCTGTTGCTCCTTGTCTTACTTGTACTGTTTTATTTCCTGTTAAATCTGGTGAAGCAACACTATATGATGTCCAATCGTCTCCTTCTTTATAACGCCAATGTGTATTTAAATTAACACCTACAACTCTATTTTCTAAGTCGTTTGCATATAAATTAGTTAACATTTCTTGTGGCTCAATATCTATTTTGTATACATTATTATCGCTATAGTCTGTTCCTACTATGTGAATGTAAATATCATTATTTTCTGTAATGCTTTCTACTTCTTCCTTACTTAATTGCCATTTATGTGGTTCATCTGAAGTAAAGGTTACAGTTTTCCAATTATTTTTTCCATCTAAGCTATAATCCCAACGAATTCCAGTGTCATCATAACGACTTGCAAGTACTATTTTTCCTGCATTTGCTCCGTCAAATGAGAAGGTAGCAAGTGATGTATCTGTTTGACCTAGTAAGAAATTTGCTACTGTTCTTGTAATTCCTGAAATGTCTGGTTTGTTTTCTCTATTGCTAGAATCATAATTTTTTCCTTCATTTAATAATTCTGTTTCTAAAAGTGTAAATTTAAATGAATATTCTATACTTGTTAATTTTAGTCCTATTTGGTCTAATAAGTTTTTCATTGGTAGTGGATATGCTACTAATGCTTTTCCTAGTCTTGTTGCTAAATTGTAATAATCTTCTTCTGTTTTTGAGCTATCTGCATTATATGCATTTATTAATCCCCACCAAGCATCTATGTTAATATTTTGTACTTTTAATGCTTCTTCATATATTTCTTCTTGTTTTTGTATATTTCCTTCGTATAAGTCAGCTGTCATAATAATTTTTTCAGATTTTTCATAGTTTGCTATATCGTTAATAGCATCTTGTGATAGCATCATATAAGTTGCTGCCCAGCCTGAAACATAACTAGCATCACCCCAGCCTAAAGGCATTCTTGTTTGCATTTTTTCAGATTTTCCTGATTGTGCCCAGCCTGAAACATCGTTATCCATTGACCAGTAACCTTGACCTGCTTCATTTTTTCTATAATATATTATTGCGGCATGACCTGGTTGGCTTATAACTGATGCTGGTGTACCATGTGCTGCACGAATGTGACAGCCTAATTTTGAAATACCACCACAAACTGCACCTGTTCCATATTCGTTTCTCATACTCATCCATGCTTTATATACATGGCCATCTTCTTCATTGCTATATGTTACACCATATTCACTAAATATTTTTTCGAAATAATTATCCCAATATTCATATAGATCAGGATCATGGAAAATTTCATTTTCGAAGTTTGGCCATACATAAGCTATATATGTATGTGGTTGTAAGTATTTTTCTTCTTCATTTGGATGTTCATCTATTCTTTTTTGAGTATATGCATTAAACCATTTTAATTCTTCATCGTCTGTAATGTTGTTCATTACATAACGCATTTCTTCAACTGTTAAGGCTTCATACCATTTTGTTTGATCTTGTCTATCAGATACTTTGAATTTTCCTTCATCGTATAAGTCTTTGTATATTTGATAACGTACTACAGAATCTGATCTGTTCTTTGGGTGATCTATTTGTGCCCAGTATCCAACTTTTGTTGCGTGTGTTAAAGAAAGTGATATTGCCATTTTCTTATATACTTCACCTTTTGTTAAATCTGGATACCATGTATTATTTGTTTTTGTTTCAACAGTAAAATCATCTTTATATGCTTTGTAAAGTCTAGAAAGTTCTTTTATTGAATTATAATAACTTCCGCCATCTGGTGCCCCACCTAGTACATATAGTCTAAGGTTTTCTACATCATTCATTAACCATCTTACTGCTGCTTCATAGTCTGCATCTTGATTTACAATAGCTTGTAATAAATCATAACCAACATTGCTTACAAAATTTCTTTGTAATAATGTAAGTTCATTATTTTCTATTTGTTCACTTAAACTTTTATCTTTTAAAATTTCATCATATTGTTCTACTGTTTTAATGAAATCTACGTTTTCAGCTTTTCTTTCTACATAGCCATTTTTGTATAGTTTTGCATTTGCATAAACTGCGTGGTCTGATGCGTTATTTCCATTATTACTACAATATAGTTTTAAATATTTTGCATCTTTAATGTTTACTGTTATGTTTTCTGCTTCAGAATCTCCTTTTAATATTTTTGATTCTGCTTCTAGTTTCCAATCTTGTTTATCAGTTGATGTGTATATTTCAAATTTAACACCATTTCCATTAGTTGTACGACTTTCATCTACGCCTACATAAGCGCTAAAGAAGTCATAATTTTTACCACTAATATCATATATTAGTGTTGATGTGGCGTGTGCAGACACACCTTTTAAAAAGTGAGTTTTCTTTCCATCCACTATTAATGTAATTAAACCATTGTTATATTGTGTTTCTAGGTTACTATCTAGTGTGATGCTTCCCCACTCTACTTTTGAATTTTCTTTATCATATTCAAGGTCAGATAAATAAGCCATATCGCTATTAGTGCTTATTTTTGATATGTAATAATCCTCTCCTGTATTTTCCATTTTTTTGATATTACTTTGTTCTGTTTGCTTAGCAATAATTAAACTCCCTACTGTATTTTCCAGTGATAAAAATATTATTAACAATAAAATAAGGCTAATAATTGCTATAAATAATGACTTTCCTTTTTTATATTTTATATTTTTTTTCACTAAAACTCCTCCTTTTTTTTCCATATATTTTGATTATAACATGCCTAAAAAAAAATTGCAAACAAATTTGTGCATTTTTTTCGTTTTTTTATATAAATTTCCCATTTTTTTTAACATTTTGTTTGCTTTGCAATTTTTATATTTAATATTATTTAAAAATATATTTTTATTCACTTTGTAGCTTTTATATGTATTATTTAACAGCTTATTTTTATTTGCTTTTATATTTAATATTATTTAGCAGTATATTATTTGTGTTGTTAAAATTCTCCAAGCACCTCCTTGGTGCCCCCCCTCTCCTGTTGGATTGTACAAAGTAACTAATACTACTACTTCCGGATCTGATATTGGTGCTACTCCCATAAATGAAGTAACATATTTATTTGTGTTTACTCCATCTTCTGAAGTTCCTGTTTTTCCTCCTACACGGTAGCCTTTTACCTGTGCATTTTTTCCTGTTCCTTCTGCTACTACAGATTCCATCATGCTTAAAATTTCTTTGCTATGTTCTTCTGAAATAACTCTCTCTCCTAATTTTACAGGTATATCTGTTACTTCTCCTGTACTACTATTTATAATTTGTTTGACTACTCTAGGAGTAACCTTCACTCCTCCATTTGCTATTGTGCTAACTGCTGTAACTAGCTGAATTGGTGTTATTTCGAACCTTTGCCCAAAGGCAATAGTTGCAAGCTCTACAGGACCTACTTTTTCTTCTTTTAAGAAAATGCTATTTGCTTCTCCCGGTAAGTCTATTCCTGTTCTTTGTAATAAGCCAAATTTATTTAAATATTGATAGTATGTGTGTACCCCTAATTTTTGTCCAAGCCCTATAAATACAGGGTTACATGAGTTCATTAAGGCTTCTCTTAAAGATTCTGAGCCATGTGGTCTATAATATCTCCAGCATTTTATTCTTACTCCTGCAATTTCTATGCCTCCTGTACAGGTAAATTCTCCTTCCTTATCCGGTGTTGTAATTCCTTCTTGAAGTGCTGCAGAGGTTGTAATTAACTTAAAGGTAGAACCCGGTTCATATGTATCTGATACTGCTTTATTTCTCCAAAGTGCCATCATACTATTGTTTTTTTCTTTTTGAGACATGTTTTCCCAATTCTGTTTTAACTCATCTGTACTTGGTTCAAAGGGTGCATTTAAGTTGTAATTTGGATATCCTGCTATTGCTAATATATCACCTGTTTTTGGGTTCATTATAGTTATGTTTCCACCATCTGTACATTTATTATCTATGCAAGCTTCTTTTAAGTATTTTTCTGCAATTCCTTGAATTACTGCGTCTATTGTTAACACTAAGTCATTTCCATCTACTGCTGGTACATAGTTTTCGCTTGTATTTTCAATATCTCCTCCTCTTGCATCTGTTAATTTTTCTATTTTTCCTTGTGTTCCTTTTAATTCCTCGTCATAAATTGCTTCAATTCCATCTAAGCCTTGATTATCTGAACCTGAAAATCCTATTACTTGTGAAGCTAAATTATTATAAGGATAGTATCTTTTTGTATCTTCATCTATGTTTATTCCTGAAGTTATATTGTTTTCTTGCATCCATAATCTTAATGCATTTGTTTTTTCTTTTTCTACTCTTCTAGCAATTGTTTCTATTGAACTTTTTTTGTTTACTCTCTTTAGCATTGTTTCATAATCTAATTCAAAAATATCGCTAAAAGCTTTTGCTACTTTTTCTTTACTTTCTTTGGCTATATTTACTGGATTTACTGTTACTGTTTCTACTGTGCTACTAACTGCTAAAATTGTTTTTCCTGTGCTATCGTAAATAGTTCCTCTTCTTGGGTTTATGTTTCTATCTAGGGTTTGCTGTACATAAGCCATAGACTGAAGTTCTGACCCTTGTACTAATTGTATCCACCCTATTCTAAAAATTAAAGCAAGTAAAATTGTCCACACTATAAGAATTTCATTTCGCATTCTTTTCTTTCTAGCTACGCTTCCTAATTTTTCTTCTGGTTTTATTTTTTTGTTTTTTAGTTCTTGTTTAAATTTTTTCTTTTTTTCTTTTTCAAATTTTTTCTGATCTTTCTTTGTACTTACTACTTCTTCTTTTTTCTTTTTCTTTAGTTTTGCTAAGTCTTTTTTAGTTATACTTTTTTCTTTAACTCTTTTTGGATAACTCATTTTTTTAAGCTCCTATGCAATTAATTTCTTGTTTTTATTGTATTCATTAAATGTAAAAAAAGAACTTCTCTTGCATCTCTTACTTTGCCTTTTCTTATATCATCTTCCGCCTTTAATAGATGTTCTTCTATATCTTTCTTTAATATTTTTTCTCTATATTCTTCCATTTTCATAATTACAATATCGTTATTATTCATAGTAATCTCCCTTACTTTAACACATTTTGATTTAACACGACTACACTATATAAAAATAGCACATCTTGATTTTCAAAGTTAATATAATTTTGTAAGATATTACTATTTACATATCTTAAATCTACTAAAGTAATTTTTTTATAATTCTCTAACAATAATGGTGCTATACTGCTTCCAAAAGAATCTCTAAATAAGATTAACTCTTTTTCTGTTTTAGAGTTTGGATTTTTTACTTCTATTATTGGAGTTGCTCCAGATAAGTAAATATCATATTTATCTGATGATGCTTGCCATTTTGCTTCATCATATACTTTAGCTGTTTTCTTGGTTTCGTAATTATAGGTGGTAGCATTTTCTATTGTGCTATTTACTAAAATATTAAGCTTATCTGGTGATATTTTTCTTCCTAATTGCCCATAATATGCGCCATAGAAATTTCCCATTGGTTTTACTTCATAAGCTATATTAGAAGTGTTTTGCAAGTTCATTTCTTCTTCTATTTTTCTTACTGTGCTTTGTAAGTTTTCTTGTTTCCAATGTAAGTCTGTATTGTAATAGTCTTCTAATTTTAAGCTTTTTGTAATATCTATATATTTTACATTTTCCACTGTATTTTTTATTATTTTTTCTACTTGTGATGGATCTATGCTTAAATAATCTTTTTTCAAATAATATGTTTTATCTGGAATTATTGAAAAATATATATTCATTCCTTGCAAATATTTTTGACATACATTATTAATTTTTTTTGCTGAACTTTGCACATTTGCTTCATTTAAAGGATATTCCATTTTATATATAGAATTATTTAGCAAAAATAAGCCGTTATTATCTTTTTGTTTAAAAACGTAATTACTCCATGTAGCTTTTAAACTTCTAAATTCATCTCTGCTTACAAATTGATCTATTGCATAGTTTTCAAATTCTTGTGAAAATTTTCCACTAGACAAAGTTGAAAGTGTAAGTTTAGGAAATTGTGTAAGTTTTCTTCTTTCAGAAATAGATATTTCCTCATCTTTTTTTACTAAATTTATTATGAAAAATAAAAATAATATTGTAACAAAGCCTAGTGCTATAATTTTATTTTTTGTTTTATCTTGCATTTCTTCCTCCTTGTATGTTATTTAAGTTAATATTTTTAATTGCTACTTAATTTTTTCTATATATTTTTTAATTAGCTCTATTTTCAATTATTTATACGTATTATGATTTTTGTTATTTGATTTTTTTATAGTTTAAAACCTAAAATATAAAAATGGATTAAATGAACCATCTATAATATAACTTGTAGAAATAGCAAGTAATACTACTAGGGTAATTGGTTCTAAAACATTTATTATTTTCTTATACTTTTCATTATTTGCCATATTTTTTAATAATGGTGTTGCTCCTATTATTCCAATTATTATAACTATAAAGTAGCTTTTAAAATAATATATACTTTCTAAAGATGTTAAAGGAATATTTCCTATTCCAATTAGTGATGTAAGGTTTGTTAGTATTTGATTTACACTTTCCCCATTAAATATTATAAAACTTATCATTACTATTATTAAGGTATAGGCATGTGAAAATATTTTAGGAATTTTTTCTAAATATTTTCCTAAAAATAATTTTTCTATAATTAATAATATTCCAAAATATAATCCCCAAATTATGAAATTCCACGCCGATCCATGCCATAAACCTGTTAATAACCATACTATCATTATATTTCTTAGCCATTTTAGTTTGCTGGTTCTGTTTCCTCCAAGTGGAATATATACATAGTCTCTAAACCAACTGCTTAAAGAAATATGCCACCTTCTCCAAAAGTCTGTAATGCTTTTGGCTATATATGGATAATTAAAGTTTTCCAAAAATTCAAATCCAAACATTTTTCCAAGTCCTATTGCCATATCTGAGTATCCTGAAAAGTCAAAATAAATTTGTAGCATTGCTGAAATTCCATAAATCCAAGCATATAGCACACTTAGTTCCTTTGTTGCCAAATATGTAGTACATACCTCACCTAATACGTTTGCTATTAACACTTTTTTAGCAAGTCCTATTATAAATCTTCTAACACCTTGAGCAAATTTTTCCATTGTATGAGTTCTGTTTTCTATTTCTTTTTCTATGGTTACATATCTTACAATAGGTCCTGCTATTAATTGTGGAAATAGTGAAACATACATTGCAAGTTTTAAAAGGTTCTTTTGAACTTTTGCTTCACCACGATATACATCTATTAAATAACTAATCATTTGAAAAGTGTAAAAAGATATTCCTATTGGTAAAGCTACATTTATGAAATCAATTTTATGTGCAAGCCATAGGTTAATATTTTGAATAATAAAGTTTATGTATTTGAAATAAATTAATAAACCAATACTTACAATTAGTGAAAGTATTAGCCAAAGTTTAGCATATTTTGTATTTCTATTTTTATCAATTAATCTTCCAAATATATATGTAGATAAAATTGAAAAGGCCATTAATAGTACATAAGTAGGCTCACCAAAATAATAAAATACAAAAGATGCTAATAATAATACAAAGTTTTTAAATTTTTTTGGTACTATATAATAAATACCAAGTGTTATTGGTAAAAAATAAAATAAAAATGTAATACTTGAAAATACCATTTTTGTTACTCCTAAATTTTTTTGATATTAATACTATATTTTATAATAAATTATCTTTGTTAATTAAATTATTGTGCTTGTCAATGCTAGTGTGTGAATTTTCATTTTATATAAATCATATTTTTATTTTTTATTTGCTAAAACAAAAAACTACCTTAAAATAAAATTGTGTAACAATATATTTTAAGATAGTTTTTTAAATTTAAAATTATTGTTCATCTGTTGGTACTGGTAATACACCAACACCATCTGGATCTACTGGTATATCTCCATCTGATATGTGGTTTTCATATTCTTTTCCTGTGCTTCCGTGCTAAATTTTTAAAGCTATCATATGCTGATTTTGCAATTTCTGCTGATCCTTCTCCACCCATTACAAGAAATACATATTCTCCACTACTTGTTGCATATAGATCGTTTGCTGTAACGCAAATCCATTTTCTTTGATCTACAGATTCTGACATTTGCTTTGCAATATCGTTTGCTTGTACTCCTTCTTTTACTTTTCCTATAACAAGTGAATATGGTATAGAGCCAATCATTGGTTCTGATACAGATAAATATTCAAAGTTATTTCCATCTTCAAGACCTGTATATGATTTTACTGAAGTAGCATCTGTTAAATCAACTTGATTTGTTCCTATCATTAATTCACCTAAGTCTACTTGTTCATAAATTTTTTCTATTAATGCGCTTAAATCTTCTGAACTATTGATTTCTGGTAAATTTGTTTTTCCATTTGAGTTTTTGCCATTTAAATTTACTGCTATAATAATTGCTGCTATAATAACTATTACGCCTATTATAATCTTTACTGATTTTTTCATAACTTTTCCTTTCATTTATTTTACTAAATTTTTATAGCTAATTTTCTAATTATTTGCTAAGATTTTTTGTTTTTAATTTTGCTCTTACTTTTATTTTGCTAAATTTTTATAGTTAATTTTCTAATTATTTGCTAAAGTTTTTTGTACTTTTTTACTTTCTAGCATATATTTTCTTTATTTAAATAAGTCCATAATGCTATTTATTAGTTTTTCATACCAACTTGTTTGATCTTCTACAACTACTTGCTCACTTGCAGGTTGTACATAATCTTTTTTAGGAAGTGTTACATATACTTTTTGTGCATCATCTAATTTTTTCATTCCTAATAATTCAGAAGCTGATTTTTCAATATTAGCTAAATTAAGACTATTTTGAATGCTAATTTCTAATTGAGCATTTTCTTTTTGCAATACACTTAGCTGATTTTTTAAATTTTCTTTTTTATCAAAGCTTTCTGTAATAAGAGAGTTTCTATAACTTATGGCAAATAAAATAGTAAAACCTACTAAAATATATAAAGCTGTTTTTATATGTAATTTTAAACTTTTTACTTCTTTATTTTGTTGCTTTTTAACTTGTTTTTTTGAAGTTTGTTTTTGTGAATTTTCTTTTTGCTTTAATGTCGAGGATTTCTTCTTTTTAGAATATGGATTTTTCTTTTTTTCATACTCCGGTTTTACTTTTCTAGGACTGGTTTCATATTGATAATTAACCTGCCTATATGCCATCAGTTTTCACCTCTTTTCTTTTGTTATTTTAACTTTTATACTTTTTTATTTTTGTCTTTTGTATTTTTCATTTTTTACTTTCGTGTTTTTCATTTTTGTCTTTTGCATTTTTTATTTTTGCCTTTTGTATTTTTTATTTTGGTCTTTTGTATTTTTCTGCTTTAATATTTTCTATTTTTTCTCTTTTACGTACTTTTCAAAAATTCTAAGTTTTGCACTTTTAGATCTTGCATTTCTTATAATTTCTTCTTCATTTGCAGTAATTGGCTTTTTATTAACTATTCTTCCAAAAGATTTCGCACCGCAAACGCAATATGGTAAATCACTTGGGCAAGTACATTTTCCTTGCATATCCAACATTGCATTTTTAACTGCTCTATCTTCTAAGGAATGAAAAGTAATAACAGCTAATCTTCCATTTTGTTTTAAACAATTAATAGAATTTACTATTGTTTGATATAATGGTTTTATTTCATTATTAACTTCAATTCTAATTGCTTGAAAAGTTCTTTTGGCTGGATGTCCTTCCTTTTGCTTTGATTTTGGAATTGAATTTTCTATAATTTCTACTAATTGCTTGGTAGTTTCTATTTCTTTATTTTCACGATATTTACATATATTTTTGGCAATTTGTTTACTAAATTTTTCTTCTCCATATTTCCAAATAATATTTGCTAGCTTTTCTTCTGTATATGTGTTTACTATATTTTTTGCAGTTACACTACTAGATAAGTCCATTCTCATATCTAGAGGGCTATCTCCCATATAGCTAAAGCCTCGTGCTCTTTCATCTAATTGATAAGATGAAACTCCTAAATCTAGTAAAATTCCATCTACTTCTTGAATAGAAAGTTCCTGCAAAATATTTTGTATGTTGTCATGATTTCCATGAATATAAATTACATTTTTATAAGATTTTAATCTTTCAGATGCTGCCTTTAAGGCTTCTTCATCTTTATCTATTCCAATGAGTTTGCCATTTTCAGATAAAGACTTGAGTATTTCTAAACTGTGCCCTGCTCCCCCCAATGTGCCATCTACATAAATTCCATTTGGATTAATATTTAGAGCTTGTATACATTCTTTTAGTAAAACTGGTTCGTGTTTAAATTCCATTAGTTTTAAAGTTCCTTCCATTTTTGTATATAGCACAATCAGTTGGTACAATTATGTACCAACTGTATGTTATTGTGAAACAACAAGATTCCTGGTTACCCACCCACAATCTTTGATTGTGTTGGTGGGTAGGGTTCTTATTTTTCTTTTGTATTTTTATATTCTTTTGTAATTTTATATTTTTTATAGGGTAGGAATTTTCTTTAATAATTCTTTTGTATACCATGCGTTTTTCATTTGTAAATTGTACTTTTTTACTTTTGTAAACCATGATAATTTTCTTTTGGATTTTATTTTTATTCTTTTGTTTTATTTTTTCTTTCGTATGATTTTCTTGAATAATTTTTTAAATTTTTTCTTTTGTGTAGTTTTCTTGTTTATAAGCTTTTTAATTAAGCTTAAATTTTTCTTTTGTATGAGTTTATTTTTTCTTTCGTATAGTTTTTTACTTTTTCTTTCGAATAAACTTTTTAATTTTTTCTTTTGTATTTAATTTTCATATAATTTTACTTATATGATTTATTTGCTTTTGTAAGTTTTTTTCCTTTGTATAAACTTAATTTTTTATCTTTAGTGGACTTTTATTTTTTCTTTGGTGGATGTGTTTTTATTTTAATATTTTTCTTTTGTGATTTTTTATTTTTTTCTTTGGTAAGTTTTTTCTTTTGTAAAATTTTATTTTTTATCTTTTGTATTTTTTAATTTTTCTTTAGTAATTTTTAATTTTTTCTTATGTATGATTTATATAAACTTTTGCAAGTTATATACCAAGCATTGTCATATTTTCTGCAATTTCATCTGCTGAAATGTTTTCATCACTATTGTAAGATTTCCATTTTTCTTTATTCCAAATTTCAATTCTAGTACCTACACCAATAATTACTGCATCTTTTTCTAAATTTGCATATTCTCTTAAATTACCGGCTATTAAGAATCTTCCTTGTTTATCTATTTCACATTCTGTTGCACCAGATAAGAAAAATCTGACGAAATCTCTAGCATTTTTATTTGTAAGTGGTAAAGTTTTTAGTTTTTCTTCAAAGCTTACCCATTCTGTTTGTGAGAATCCAAATAGGCAACCATCTAAACCTTTTGTTACTATGAACTTATCTCCCATGTCTTCTCTAATTTTGGCTGGTAAAATTAATCTGCCTTTAACATCTAGAGAATGCTCATATTCGCCTATTAACACTTTGTTTCACCTCACTTACATTTTGTTCCACTTTGCACCACTTCTCTCCACTTCTCCTATATTTTAATATAACAATTTATAAATAGCAAGCATTTTTCAAAAAAAGTTTAATTTTTTTATAATTTTTTTAATGCACTTATTTTTTATTTTGGAAATAGCGAGTTTAGTAAAATAATTTTAAGGTGTTTTATAATTAATTTTACTTAAAATTTTAATTTTTTTAAGTTAAAGGACAAAAAAATAGAGAATATTGTACCTATTATTTGGTAAAATATTCTCTATTTTTACTTGCTATAACACCACGTGCTATGCACATGACAAATGCTCTTTAGCGTTGTGAAGATGTTGTGTTAAATTATTATTATATGGCTAAATCTAAACATTCGTAAATAACTTTTTCTAATTTTGTATTGTCTATTATTGATTCTATGCTAGCTTCTAGTATTTTATATGGTTCTACTCTTTTAAGGTTTAGTATATAACCATTTTTTAAAGCTAACTGCCTTATAAATTCTCTTTCCGTTCTTCCGTTTCCTTCTCGAAATGGATGTAATACATTTAGTTCTGCTAAATAATATGCTAGTTTTTTTGCTAATTCTTCTTTTGAAAGGTTTGCTAAATAATTTTCTTCTTTCAATTTTTTTAATAATTTTTCTAATTCTGGTTCTATATATTCCCACATAGCAAATCTAAAAGTGCCTTTTGCAATATTTTCTTCTCGTAGTTTTCCTGCGAAAGGATATATGTCTTCAAATAAGTAATGATGTATTTTTAAAAAATGTTGTTTATCAAAGTTTCCCGTTATTCCTTTTTGCCTTAAACTTAAAGATTTTGCAGCTGTAATTTTTGCTTCATATATGCTTAGTTTTTTTGCATCTTTTATGTTTAATTTATTTATTAGTATTTCCGTATTTGGATAGCAATATTTTGAATTTCTAGGTTCATAATTATTTTCCATTTTTACTACCATTCCTTCCTAATGCATAGATTTGGTTGGAAAAGAATTTAAAATTGTAATTATTTTTTAATCTTATAATTATTTTATAATACAACTTGCTTTTATACAATACCAATTAATAAATTATTTTTCTAGTTAGTGGCTTTGTTAGTTTAAGTATATTGCATAAAAAAGTATTATATTATTAAATTTCATATATAAAATAATATAATACTTTTTTTATTTTAGAATTTTTATTACATTACAGTTTTTTCTTTAATCATTTGAATTAATTCTGGCATTGCTATTTCTTCATTTGCAAACCTTTTAAACATTTCTATGTCGCCCATAGTAATTTCCATTCCTTCTATTGCTAAATCTTTTTGTATATTTTCTATATTGAACTTAAATATTTCTTCGTCAAACATTTTTCTCCTCCTTTTAGGATTTAAAAATTATAACCTCATATACTATTATTATACCACAAAATAGCCGAAAAGTACATACTTTTCGGCTATTTTTTTATTTTCCATCAAAATAACTACTTATTTGTTCTAATTTATTAAAACCTTCTTGTCTTAATATTTCATAAGCTACAATTGCTACTGAATTAGATAAATTTAATGAACGTAAGTGTTCTCTCATTGGTATTCTAATAGTTCTTTCTATATATTTTTGAAGTAAAGTTTCTGGCAAGCCTTTAGTTTCTTTACCGAATAATATAAAAACTTCATTTAAATTTTTATAATTTACAAAAATATCAACCTTACCTCTATCGATTTTTCCGTTAATTAAATTTCTAATTTTT
>CANRKF010000021.1 GCA_947631145.1 uncultured Clostridia bacterium
TGGTGACCCCTACGGGAATCGAACCCATGATTCGGCCTTGAGAGGGCCGCGTCTTAACCGCTTGACCAAGGGGCCTTTTATTTAATGACTTATTAATGATAACATATTTTACTAGGCTTAGTCAATTAGTTTTCTACATTTTTTACGGTTATATTTTTTAATTATTGCTTGTATGTACTTTTTTTACCGTCATATTTTTTAGGCATTTTTTTGCATTTACTTTTTTACCACTATTTTTTTAATTAAATCTTGCTTATATTTCCATATTTATTTAACTATCATTTTTAATATTTTAATTAGCCTTTCTTCTTTTTTGCTTAAATACAAATATCCTATTAATGCTTCAAAAGCTGTGGCATGTATATATTCTTGAACACTTGCATTTTTTGCAATATGGTGTAAATCTGTGTTTCTTCCTCTTCGTACAATTTCCTTTTCTTCTTCTGTTAAAATATTTTCTATATTTTTTAAAGCTTCTGCTTGCGCTTTTGCTTTCACATATTTAATAGATTCTATATGCAATTTATTTGGTTTTAAATGTGTGGTATCTACAAGGTAAGTACGTACATATAACTCATATACTGCATCTCCAATATATGCCCAAGTAAGTGGTGACATTTGGTTTATTTCTGTTTCATTTTTATTAATATTAAATAGTTTCAATTTTTTCTCCTTTTAGAATTTCATTTTTTAACGTAATTTTAATTTATTTCTGCTTTTATAGTTTTATGTTTACTTTTTCTAAGGTTATTTTTCCTAGCTTTCCACTTCTAAAGTCTTCTAATAAAATAGCTGCTACTTTTTCAAGATCTATTTCTCCTCCGGAAATAAGTGCTCCTCTTTTTTTGCCAATTAAGTTCATAATTTCAATAATTTTTTCATTATTTTCTAAACTATCATTTTCCATTATTAAATTTATTTCTTGTTCGTTTAGTTTATATCTTTCTATTAAATTTACTTTATATTCTTTAACTAACGTTTTTAATAGTGAAAATCCAATTTCTATAGTTTGTAATATATCGTCTTTTATTGTTCCTGTATAAGCTAAATTTAAAGCTACTTCTTCTTTTTCTAACTTTGGCCATAATACTCCTGGAGTGTCTAATAATTCTATATTGTTAGATACTTTAACCCATTGTTTTTGCTTTGTTACTCCTGGTTTATTTCCTACTTTAGCAAAAGTTCTTTTAGCAATTCTATTAATAAAAGATGATTTTCCAACATTTGGAATGCCTAAAACCATTATTCTTATTGATTTTCCTATTCGCCCTTTATTTTCATATTTTTTGCCATCATAAATTTCTTCTATTTTTTTAATTACTTCATTTATTCCTTTTCCTGTAACAGAATCTACTAAAATAGCTGGTATATTATTCTGCTTAAAATAATTTATCCATTTTTGATTTTCTTTTTCACAAGATAAGTCAGACTTATTTAAAACAATAAGTCTTGTTTTATTTTTTATTATTTCTTTTATATCTGGATTTTGACTTGATATTGGTATTCTTGCATCAAGTACTTCTACTACAACATCTATTAGCTTTAGGTCTTCTACAATTTGCTTTTTTGTTTTTGCCATATGGCCAGGGTACCAATTGATATTTGTTTTGCTATACTCCATATTTTCACTTCCTTACATTTCTCAGTTAATTTAATTCTTTCAACATTTTAGCATAAAAGCAAGCAATTTTCAACTTATTGCTTGCTTAGATAAACCGTATTTACGTAAAATATTTGTGGTGTTATTGCAAAAAAACGGACAGTTTACTGCCCATTTTTTTATTTAACATTATTGTTAATGGTGGGTTCTAAATTAGAAACCATTAATTTACATTGTTCTATATTGATTTTTATCTCTTCTATCATCTAAGTCATCTCTATCATAAGCTTTGTTTTTATAGAACCAGTCTGTTTGCTTATCTACTGGGTGTGCTTTTCTATTTTTATCTAATAGTACATCAAAGAATGCAAAAAGTGGAATTACAATACCTACTAAAGCAATTAATAAAGACATATATGAATTCATTGTTGCTGAGCCTTCTATTACTGGCATTAAATTTTGATATAAATAAATTCCATAATATAAAGCATGTGCTATTAAATAAATTATTGTTGGTAATAGTTTTCTTCTAATAATAAAACATATACAAACAAATGTAATAAATAATAATGCTACTTCCATTGTTAAATCCATTGGTTGTGCAATAAATTCATTTCCCATTGAATATAGCACTGTTGTTACTACGCGAAACCCCCAAAACATAAATGCAAACATGGCAATTAGCCAACTAGATAAATTCTTCATTTGTTTTATCTCCTTTATTTATAATTTAAAAAAAGTAAGAAAAAACCTGCCCCATATAAAATTTCAAAATAGTTTTATAATTTATAAAAATCAATTTACAAATTTATTCTATAAAATTGATAAAAAATAAATAATAAAAATTAATCTACAAAATTAAATTCGTCTTCAAATTTTTGTTTAAATATTTCAAATACTTTATTAAGTACTTCTTCGTCATCTACGCTAACATAAGATTCTTCTTCGTCTGATTCTGTATCTTCTAATTTTAAAATTACTACTTCTCCAGGCTCTTCTGTTTCTTCTTCTTCAACTGGTAATAATACTACGTATTCTTCCCCCTCATATTCAATTAAGTCTAAAAATTCAAATTCTACTTCGTCTCCATTTTCGTCATTAAGAACTAGTATGTTATCTAATTCTTCTCCCCCATTTAAATTTTCTTGGTTTTCATTTTCATTTACATCTTCACTCATTTCTTTTCTCCTTTCGTTTATATATATAATCATTATTTTTTATAATGTTAATATCTATTTTTATTATTTACAATTTTTTTTAATATATGCAAAAGTGTATTTAATAGTTTGTTCATTTATTTTTTTGTTTATTCAAATAGGTTTCTAGAATATATACTGCTGAAATTGTATCTACAATTTCTTTCTTTTTATATTTGTTTATATTTAAGTAATTCATTGTTTTATGTGCTGCAACAGTAGTTAATCTTTCATCTATTGTTTCAATTAGTATTTTTGGATATTTGCATTTTAATTTATGAATAAATTTTTCTGTTACTTCTACTCTTTGAGCTTTGCTTCCATCCATATTAATTGGCATACCAATAACAAAAGTATCTATGCTATATTGATTTAAAATTTCGTCTAATCTCTTTAATACTAATTTATCGTTTCCTTGATGGTGAATTGTTTCTAACCCTTGTGCAGTAATGCATAGTTCATCTGTAACAGCTATTCCTACTCTGCTATCCCCATAATCTATTCCAAGTTTGCGCATTTTAAATTTCATTCCTTTCTTTCTTGCTTCGTTCAAATGCACATTATAGAAATGAAAGATTGATTCCTTTCAAATTAATCATCCAATCCAATATAATTCTTTACCATTTTTTCTAAAAGTTCGTCTCTTTCTACTTGCCTAATTAAGTTTCTTGCATCATTATGGCTTGTAATATACGTTGGATCTCCTGATAAAATATAACCTACTATTTGATTAATTGGATTATACCCTTTTTCTTCTAAGGCTGCATATACTTCTTTTAGAATTTCCCTTGTTTTTACGTTTTTTTCCTTTTCTACTTTAAAACTAACGGTTTCATCAGATATCATAAATTCGCCCTCCTATAAATAATTAATTGTATTTTCTTCAGCTGGGGCTGCATCTAGGTATTCTTCTAATTTTTTAGTAAGCCCCTCTAGAGCAGTTCTTTTGTAGTAAGTAGATACTACCATATTTACTTTTGGCTTTGCAAAAGTAGTTTTACTTTTACCTTTTGCAGTAGCTTTAACTTCAAATTCTATTTTAATGTTTTCTAATTTTTGTTTCATTTCTTGCATAAAATTTACTACTGCATCCATTTCTATGCCTGAAAAAATAATAGCAAATTTAGGTCCCATATATCTTACAAAAATATATTCTTTAGATAAGCTATCTTTTAGTAGTTCGCTTATTTCTGTAATTATTTGATTTCCTGTTTCTCTACTAAAAGTTTGATTTATTTCTTCTAAGTTAGTAATTTTAAGCAAACACACTGTAGAAGTTGTATATTTATCTATTATTTTCTTTCCTTCTCCAAATAAATATTCTGCTGATTTTAAACCACTAAATTTATCGTCTCTTACTATATTTTCAATTACTTGTTGGTTTTCTACAGTTTTTAATACAGAAACTATATTATTTCTTACTACTTCTAATATTGTTGTATCTATTTTATCAAATTCATGTGGAGTGCTTCCTTCTATTATCCAGTATCCTATATAAACATTTTCAACGTAAAGTGGAAAGAACATTGCAGATTTTGCTCTACCAAATTCCATTTTTTGATATGGAAGCCTTTCTCCTTCTTTTTCAACTGTAATATATTTTGGAGTTGCAGTATTAATACTATCTTTAAAAATTTCTTCGTTATGCAAATTTCTCAGAGCTTCCCAATGTTTTTCATCTACATTAGAAGCTTTTATATCATAATCTGTTCCATTGTATATAACAATAGTAGAATATTTTACTTGATATCTTTGTATTAATATATCATTTATTTTTTTTATTTTTTCGTCTACTGAAGTAACTTCACTAATTGTATTCATAAATTCTTGCAACACATTTAAACTTGTTATTTTTTGATTTAGGTTCTGAAAGCTTTGTATTTTTTTATGTATTGACATATTGTATATCATTAAAAATGCAATTATAAATACTAAAAGTATAATTACTACGAGTATCACGAAATTCACCTCTTTTGCTTCTAAAATAGTTTGTTTAATAATTATTCTTCATTTTATTTAAAGTATTATTCATATCATTAGAAAAATTATTTTGTGGTTGATAATTATTATATTTATTTTTTGTATTATTTATTAAAGGATATACCATATCTCCTAATTTATTAAGTTCTAATAAGAAGTTTTTTGAATATCCGTTTAATGTAATTTTACAATTTATAAGTGCTTCTAAATATTTAGCATAAGCTTGCTCTTCAAAGGAAACTATTGTATATTGTGCAGTATCTTTGTTAAATAATTCTGTCATAAATGACATTGCTGGATCATTATAATATGCCATTCCTCCAATAATAGTTTTTTCAGATATGCTTCTTAATTTAACTAATTTATTTAAAACAATTCTAATTTTTTCAGGATATAATGCATTTTTTGCTTTTAAATTTCTTAAAAATGCTGTTAATGGTTGAATTGTTAGCACATCTAAGCTTTGTACTAAATATAATTCTTGTGCTTCATTAAAGTAATTATAGTTTGTTTCGAAATCACAGTCTAATATAACTAATGAATAATTTTTCATTAAGGTTTGTAGTATTGGTGCATAATCTTCTGTTTTTTCATCTTCTCCTGGAAGAGTTGTATAAACTGTTAAGTTTTTGTGTACTGCAATTCCAGTAGCGCTTCCTTGTTTTAAATTTTCTATACACGAATATGCTGTTTCTCTTAAATTTTCTTCATTTTCTGTGTAAATATAATATGCATTTTTATTTTTAGTTAAATCTAAAATTGCTGTATTAATTCCTTTTTGTGATAACAATTCTGCAATATTATTTACTAAAAATGAGGTTCCGTTTTTAGAAGTTCCTACAAATGCAACAAGTTTTTTATCTTGTGATATTAAACCACTAATATTTGCACTGGTAGGCGCATTAGTTGGTTCTATTGAGTTGAAATCAGGTCTGCTCTGATTTATGTTTTGAATAGGCGTTGTTTGATTTAATGTTTCGTTTCCTACATTTTGAATAGGCTGTGCTACATTTGCATTTTGTTTCATTTGATTTTGTTGCATTTGATTTGCATTTTGAGTAATTTTACTATTTGGTATATTATTTTTTCTATTACCTGTAGCTGATTTTAATTTTGAAGGACTAGGTGAAGACATTGTACTGCTAAACATATCTGCTCCTTCTTCTTGCATAGATTGTATTAACATTTCATTTTCATCAAATAATTCATCATATTCTATACCTGGTAAAACCATACTACTTTTAGGAGCAGCTGAATTAGATAAACTTGTATCTTCTTCACCTAATTCAAAAAGGTTAACTGGTGCTGTATTAGTTGCTTCTTGAACTTGTTCTGGTTCTGGAACTACATTTTCTGTTATTTCTTTTCTTGGTCTTCCTCTTCCTTTTTTTACTGGTGCTTCCTCTATTTTTGATGTTTCACCTACTCTTATAGTTTCACTTGCTTTTGATGTTTCTTCTACTTTTGGTTCTTCTATAGCTACTTTTTTAGGTCTTCCTCTTCTTTTTGGTGGTTCTGCTTCTACATTTTGAGAACTGTTAGGCTGCTGATATGCATTTTCTGAACTTAACTCTTCAGCTTTCATTTGCATATTCGCTTCTAAATTTGCTTGTTCATTTTGCGTAGGAACATTTTGTGTAGGAACACTATTTAAAACATTATTTACTTCTTGTTCTTGTAATATATTGGTTGAAGTATTGGCATTTTGCCCCATTTTCTTGACATTTGCTGTGTTAATTGCTGATGGTATAACAACAGGTTCTGTCATTCTATTTTTATTAATGCTTTTTTGTACTAAATCTAGTTCAGCATCAGGATTGATTTTTTCTGGTTTATAATTTGTTTTATAATTTTGATTATAATTTGGGTTATAACTTTGATTATAGTTTTGATTTTTGGTAGGTTTAGAGTTTTTACTATTAACAGGTGGAGCCTTATATACTTGCCCTTTAGGACTTGGTGCTCCAAAAGAAACTACTTCTTGATATTTTGCACTATTAGCTTCTAGTACAGCTTTTACATTTAATGGTAAAAAGTTAGCAATTAATCTTAATTGTTGGTCTGTATACTGACTAGCAATATGATCAAAACTTTCTACATATTTTTCTTCATTACCGTTTATCTTTTTATAATGATTTAAGATGTTTTGAATTTCAACTTCACTAACATCACCTTCATTTTCTACTTTATAATCTACATCGTCAGCATCAATACGGTAATATACTTTAGCTTCTTTTTTAGTACGTGGTTTTTCTAGTAATTCACATACTTTAGTAATACTTCTATCTTTTCCAAGTAGTGCATCATATATGCCAATTCCAAATAATTTTACTAATAGTGGATCTGATTTTTCTCTTTGATCTCCACAAATTAAAATAATGGGAATATCATTTCCAGATTGATTTGTTGCTTCATCACTGATATTATCTAATTTTTCAAAGATAAATTTATCTATTACATCAGTATTATTATTTGAAAATGGTTGTAAATCTTCACTAATGATTATTCTATCATAAGTTTTATCTTTTTGTAATTCTTTAATAATTGCATTAAAATAATACACATTTTTTGCTGAAATAATTTCTTTGTAATCTTGTTGATATTTTTTTATTATAGATTCAGAAATGTTTTCATTATTTACTGCAAATAATACCTTCATTCGTTTAACCCCTCCAACCTCTTACAACAATTGCAAAAATTAATGGCAATACTTGACAAATTACCATTACTGTAATAATGGCAACTAAAACTCCAAAGCCTTTATCTTGTACATCTAGCTTTCTAATTCCAATAACATAACGGTATATTGCTGCAATTACAATTCCTATAAATCCAAAAGGTATACTATAGATTCTAATAATATTTAAAATATATGCTGCAAATCCGTATGTATTATCGCCATAAGCAACTTGATAATCTTCTAAACTTTTTAATGCTTTTTCTTTTAATTCTACTAAATTTGTTGTTGATGTTGTTTCAGATGTTAGTACATTATTTTGTGGTGCAGATGTTGCATACACTGATACTGTGCCAAATAAAACTAAAAAAACAAATAAAATTGTTATTACTTTTTTCATGAATTTATTTGCCCCTTCCTTTACTACTGTTTTGTTCCATTTCTTTTACTTATTATATCATACAATAAACTGCAGAAAATATCAAGAAAAAAAAGAGATTTTTTATATTTTAAATTATACTTTGTTCAAATTAGGCATACAAAAGAATATTTTTCTTCAATATTTCTTGTTTTACTAAAATTATGCATTTAAAAAGGAATATTTAATTTTAAAAAATACCTACTCTTCTATAATACTTGCATTTTCTTCTCCCACTATATCTTGGAACTGTTTTAAAATTTCTGGTGTCATATATATTCCTCTTTTAACAGGATCCATATTATCACCATTTTGTATTTGCATTTGCATATTATTTTTTTCTCCACTAAAAAAGTAAATTGCTCCTTTTAATTTTTCTTTTATAGTTTCATCTAAATTTGTAATATTAACTTTAAAAATTTTCTTTTTTACTTCTGTAAATTCAGTAATTGTTCTTGCAACTATTTTAGGTTCTTCATCTTCTCTAAGGCTGAGTCTTCCATCTATTAATACTATATTATCTTCCATTAATATATTAGAACATGCTTGATAGCAGCTTTCAAATACAATAATTTCTGCTTGTCCATATAAATCTTCTACTGTAATAAAGGCCATTAGTTTATTATTTTTAGTATATTTCTTTTTTATAGAAGATATTACTCCTGCATAAATAACACTTTGCCCATCTTTTAAGCCTGATTTTGTTTGATTTTGTTCTAACTCTAAGTCTTCATCATCTTCTAATTCGGTTTGCGAAAATTCTCTTAACATTTTGGTATTAATATTAGTTCTTGCTTCAAGCTGTTTTCTTATGTTTTCTAATGGATGGCCTGAAATGTATAATCCTAGCATTTCTTTTTCCATACTAAGCATTTCTTTTTGGGTATATTCTGGAAGAACTATATATTGATATTTCATATTTTTTATTTCTTTTAAAGTTTCACTTTCGCCCATATCGAACATACTTACTTGACCTTCAAAACTTTTTTTACTACTACTGCTAATAGAATCTATTATAGTTTCAAAAGATGCTATTAAAGTTTTTCTAGTTTGCCCCAATCCATCAAAGGCTCCTGCTTTTATTAAACTTTCTATACACTTTTTATTTACTTGTGTGTTTTCAATTCTTTCACAAAAATCGCTAAAGTCTTTAAAGGCCCCGTTTTCTTCTCTAATACGTACCACTTCATCTACTGCTGCCTCGCCTACATTTTTAATGCTACCTAACCCAAAACGTATTTTATTTTTATCTACAGTAAATCTGGTATAACTTTTATTAATATCTGGTTTTAAAATTTCAATTCCAAGTTTTTTACATTCTTCAATATAGCCTGGAACTTTATCTAAATTTCCTAAAAAGCTATTAAGCATTGCTGCCATAAATTCTGTAGGATAATATGCTTTTAAATATGCAGTTTGATAAGATACTACTGCATATGCTGCCGCATGTGATTTATTAAATGCATATTTTGCAAACTCTGCCATTTCGTCAAATATTCTATTGGCTGACTTTTCATCTATTCCATTTCTAACACAGCCCGGTACTATAACATTTCCATTTTCATCTGTTTGCCCATTAATAAATATTTCTCTTTCTTTTGCCATTACATCTAATTTTTTCTTACCCATTGCACGTCTTACTAAATCTGCTCTTCCAAGTGAATAGCCTGCTAAATCTCTTACTATTTGCATAACTTGCTCTTGATATACCATACATCCATAAGTTACCTCTAATATTGGCTTTAAGGCTGGGTGAGTGTATACAGCATGTTCTGGATCTTTTTTATTTGCAATATATCTTGGAATTTGATCCATTGGTCCCGGACGATAAAGTGAAACTCCTGCAATAATATCTTCTAAGCAGTCTGGCTTTAGTTCTTTCATGAAGTTTGTCATTCCTTGACTTTCAAATTGAAATATTCCAACTGAATCTCCATTTTGCCATAATTTATATACTTTTGGATCCTTCATTTCTTTATCGAATTGTACATCTATTCCTCTATTTATTTTTACTAGGTCTATGGTATCCTTAATTACAGTTAAGGTACGAAGTCCTAAGAAATCCATTTTTAAAAGGCCTAATTCTTCTAAGGTTGTCATTATATATTGAGTTGATATTGCATTATCTCTTACATATAGAGGAACATAGTTTACTACTGGTTCTTTTGTAATAACAATTCCACAGGCATGTGTAGACGCCTGCCTTGGCATACCTTCTAATGCCATTGCAATATCTAATAATTTTTTTATTTCTCCATTATTATCATAAGTTTCTTTTAGCTCTCTATTTTGCTCCATTGCCTTTTTTATAGTTATATGTATTTCATTTGGTATCATTTTAGCAAGCTTATCCGCCTCTGCATAAGGAAGGTCTAAAACTCTTGCTACATCTCTAATTACCATTCTTGCAGACATTGTTCCAAAGGTAATAATTTGTGAAACATGGTCTTTTCCATATTTTGATTCTACATATTCTATAACTTTATCTCTTTTTTCATAGCAAAAGTCAACATCAAAATCTGGCATGCTAATTCTTTCTGGATTTAAGAAACGTTCAAAAATTAAGCTATATTTTATTGGATCAATATCTGTAATTCCTATACTATATGCTACAATAGAACCTGCACCAGAGCCACGTCCCGGACCTACTGGAATATCATGTGTTTTTGCATAATTTATATAGTCCCATACTATTAAGAAGTAATCAACATATCCCATTTTATTAATAACACTTAATTCATATTTTGCTCTTTCTAAAATTTCTGGAGGAATCTCTTGATTATTCTCTTCTATATTGATTTCTTCGTTATCTTTTTGTATTTTGCTTTCATTTTTTTCGTTATTATTTTCTGGGATGCTTTTTGCATTATTGTTTACTTTACTATCATTTTCTGTATTACTTTTTGCATTATTGTTTGCTTTGCTATCGCTACCATACCTTCTTGCTAAGCCTTCCATAGTAAGGCTTTCTAGGTAGTCGTAATGGGTTTTAAATTCTTCTGGTACATCATAATTTGGCAAAATTGTATGACCGAATTCAAATTCAACATTACATTTTTCTGCTATTTTTACTGTGTTTTCTATAGCGTCTGGAACATTTCTAAAATATTCTGACATTTCTTCTGGAGATTTTACATATAGTTCATCTGTATCAAAGCGCATTCTATCTTCATCTGTCATACGTTTTCCAGTTTGTATGCACAAAAGTACCTCATGGTTATATGCATCTTCTTTTTTTAAATAGTGTGCATCATTTGTAGCAACTAAAGGAATATCTAGCTGTCTAGATAATTCTATTAATTTTTGATTTGCTAATACTTGCTCTTTTATTCCATTATTTTGAATTTCTAAATAATAATCATCTTTAAATAAATTTTTAAACCATAATGCTACCTGCTTTGCTTTTTCCATATCGTTTGCTAAAATAGCCTGATTTACTTCTCCTGCTAAGCAAGCGCTACAGCAAACTAAGCCTTCATGATATTTTTCTAATACTTCATGGTCTATACGTGGTTTATAGTAAAAACCTTCTGTATACCCTATTGAAACTAATTTTGCCAAATTTTTATAACCTTCATTATTTTTTGCAAGTAAAATAAGATGGCTGTATTTTGCATCTAAATTAGGATCTTTATCAAACCTAGATCGTGGTGCAACATATACTTCACAGCCAATAATTGGCTTAATACCATTGGCTTTGCAGGCTTTATAAAAATCAATTGCTCCAAACATAACTCCATGATCTGTAATTGCCATAGCATCCATGCCAAGTTCTTTTGCACGAACTGGCAAATCTTTAATTCTATTGGCACCATCTAATAAGCTAAATTCACTATGTATGTGTAAGTGTACAAAATTTGACATTTTAAAACTCATTCCTCTCTTACTTTGTTTGAAACACATAATTTATGAAAATTCAATTATTTTTAAATTAATTTTCTATCATATGTTCTTTTGTTCCTTAATACATAATTTACTAAAAATTTTACTAATAAAAACGAGCTTAGTTATTATTTTAGATATTGTTAACGTCAAAAATGAATTAGATAAAAACAAAATTAATTTATTTTTCTACATTATTAAGTATCTCTTAACAGATAAAGCTCTGCTTTTGCAACTTCTTTTCCAGTTGCTGTTTCTAATGCTTTTTTATAAAGTTCTAATTGTACTTTGTATTTTTCCTTTAGTTTTTGCTTTGCATCTTTTTGTTTTCCTACATAATCTGTTTTAAAATCTATTAAAATCAATTCATCTTTTTGATTAATATAATATAGGTCAATAATACCCTGTACTAAAACATTTTTTGTAGAGCCTTCTTCTTTTGCTTCTTTTATTACTTCACTTGCTGGTAAACTTATATAAAATGGCTGTTCTTTGTGAAGCTCTTTGGCAGTTTTTAATTCTTTAAATAAATTTGACTTAGTGTAGTTATATATTAAATTTATATCTATTGCTTCCGCTTCTTTTTCAGTAATAATTTCTTTTTCTACTAAGCTTTGTATTAAATTCTTAATACTTTCTAGTGTGTATTCTTGCTTTTCATCTAACTTTTGAATACACAAATGCACTAAGCTTCCTTTTCTAGCATTTGAAATAACTTCTTTTTCTTGCAAAAATCTTGGCGAAACTTCAAAAGTATAAGTTTCCATATTTTCATTTGACGCATTTTCATCTTTTAATTCTTCTAACCTTATTTTTTCTTGCTTTATACTAGTTACAGAGGTTTTGGTAGGAAGCTTTGTATCTATTAAATGTGGATACTTCCATTTCAAAGTATTTGCTAATTCTTCTTGCATTTTGTTAATTTCTTCCTTTGAAATATTACTTAAATTTTCATTAATTTTTTGCATTACATCAATAGTTTCTTCTTGTTCTTGCTTTTTTAATAAATTTATTAATTCTTTTTTAGAGTATGACTTCATTGTAACAATATCTTCTATAGGAATTTGTTTTCCTTTTAGGGTAATAGTAATTTCTTTTCCTAATAAATAAACGTCTAAAAGCCAGTCTAAATATGACTTTCCTTTTTGAATGAGTTTGTAATCTAATTTTATGCCATCTTTACTTTGTAATTTATAAAGTTCAAGTTCTTGCTTTTTATTCGTTAATTCTTTTTCAAAATCTTTGCTTCTTCCTGTAATAAATAATTTTTCCTTTGCTCTTGTTAAAGCAACATATAAAATTCTTTCTTCTTCTGAAAGTGTTTCTTGCTTCATTTTTATTTTTATTGCTTCTCTAGCTAAAGTATTATATTTTATTCTTTTTTCACTATTTATTAATGTTGGACCAAAGCCAATATCTTGGTGAAGTAAAATGCTATCATTTAAATCTTTTAAATTAAATTTCTTTTGACTATTACATAAAAATACTACTGGAAATTCTAAGCCTTTACTTTTATGTATACTCATTATTCTAACAACATCTTCATTTTCACCTATTAATTTTGCTGGAGTTAAATCTCCATTTTGCTTTTTTAACTTTTCTATAAAATGTATAAAATTAAACAATCCCTTATAACTTGCTGTTTCATATTGTTTTGCTTTTTCAAATAAATTTTTAAGATTAGCCTGCCTCATTGCACCATTTGGTAGCAAACCTACATATTGATAATAACCAGTATCTAGGTATATTTGCCAAATAAGTTCATCTAGTGGCATATACTTTTCTTTTTCTTTCCAATTTTCTAATTTTGCTATTATATTTTCTATTTTATTTTTTAAACTCTCTTTTGCAGAAAGTCTTGCTTTTAATAAAGCTTCATAAAAATTGCAGTTTCTATCTGTGAGCCTTATTTCTATTAAATCATTATCTGTAAAGTTTCCAATTATAGACCTTAATACTACTACTAAAGGAATATCCTGCAAAGGATTATCTATTATTTTTAATACTGCAAGTATTGTTTCAATTTCCACAGATTCTAAATATGAGTTTGAGCTATCACTGAAAACTGGCAAGCCTAAATCTGAAATTTCTTTTTCAAATATAGGTGCTATTGCAGAGGTTGCCCTTAATAAAATAACTATGTCTTTTGGCTTTATAGGTCTATAACCTGCCTTTTTATCATAAACCATATAACCACTTTTTAAAAGTTCTTGTATTTTATTAGCTACTAATCTAGCTTCTAAGACCTCATCTTCTATTCTTTCTTGTTCTTCTTCGTTTTCTTCATTTTCCTCATTTTCTTTATTTTCCTCTGCTGTGTTTTTTAATGCAGTTATGCCTTTTGGTTCTTCTTTAAGGGCAGCTATACTTTTTTCCGCTTCATCTTTAAAAGGGGCTATGCTTTTTTCTTTTTTAAAAGCTTTCAAACTTTCTTCTGCTTCATCTTTAAAGGCCGTTATGTCTTTTTCTTGTTCTTCTTTAATGGCTTTTATACTTTCTTCCGTTTCATCTTTAAAGGCTGTTATGCTTTCCTCTTCTTCTTTTAAATCTAAAATTAGCATTTCTGTAGTTCCAGCATAATTGCTAATTTTTTCTTGCTCGTTTTGTGGGTTTGTAGTATTTAATTGAATTAAGTTTGGCTCTGGATAATTTGCACCATAATTTAAGTATTCTGTTTCGTTGTATAAAATATCGCCAAGCTCTTTTGACATAATGGTTTCAAATACCAAATTAGTAAAATCTAATATATTTTCCCTACTTCTAAAATTTCGAAATAGTTGTATTTTTAAGCCATTTTCTGCCTTTTTTTCTTCTTTTAAATTATAAGTTTCATACTTGTTTAAAAATAGTTCTGGTTTTGCTCCTCTAAATTTATAAATGCTTTGTTTTACGTCTCCTACCATAAAAATATTCTTGCCACTTGAAATACTGGTTAAAATTGCTTCTTGCACTAAGTTGCTATCTTGATATTCATCTATTGCTATTTCTAAAAATTTTTCTTGATATTTTTTAGCAGTTTCAGTTGGCTTTCCATCTTTTCCTACTAAAATTTTCAAAGCCAAATGCTCTATATCATTAAAGTCTACACAATTTTTTTCTTTTTTACGTTCAGTAAAATTTTGCGAAAACTCTAATACTAAATTAGATAAGCTAATTAAATTTGGAAGCATTGTTTCGAAATCTGAGTTTATAGAAGATGAATTTCTAGAAAATACTTTAATTACTTTTTCATTAACTTTCTTTCTTACTTTATCTCTTAAACTTTTTGCTTCTTCTTTTAAATCAAGAGTTACAGTTTTATCTACCGGCCATTTTTTAAAACCAAAATCTTGTATTTTTTGATAGGTAGTATCCCATGAATTTAAGGTGCTTAAAATATCTTGCAATTTTATTATATCTTCTGCTATTGTTTGAGTAAATTTTGCAAGTTCAATATATGAATACATTTTGTTATGCATACCTTGTAGCCACAAAATAGCTTCTTCAACTTCTTCTTTTACACTTTTAAGTAAAAGTTCTCCCCATATTGTAGAACCAAAGTCTTGCTCACTTGAAACTTTAAATTCTTGCAATTTTTCTTCTAACCATTTTTGCGGAAATGGACTGCTTTGAATAAAATCATATATATTTAAAATCAATTCTTGAAGGGCTTCATCTCCATGATAGCTTGCATATATATCTAAAAGTTTTATAAATTCTTTATTATTTTCTTCATATTTTTGTTCAAACAAAGCATCTAAGGTATCTTGCTTTAATAAGGCAATTTCTGCAGTATCTGCTATTCTAAAATTACTTGGCATGTCTATTTCATAAAAATTATTTCGAATAACTTCTAAGCAAAATGAGTGAATTGTACAAATATTTGCTTTATTAAGTAGGGTGATTTGTTTTTGTAAATGAACATTTTGAGAATCTTTTTCTAATTCTGTATATATAGCTTTTAATATTCTTTCTCGCATTTCACTTGCAGCTGCATTAGTAAAAGTTACAACTAGCATTTTATTTATATCCATTTTTTCGTTTATAATTTTATGTATAATTCTTTCTACAAGCACAGCAGTTTTGCCACTACCCGCAGCAGCAGCTACTAAAATGTTTGAACCTGTGTCTTCTATTGCTTGTAATTGCTCTTTTGTCCATTTTACATCTGACATAATTTGCTCCTTAATTATATTTTTTATGACCTAATTATATATTAATATTCAGGAGTTTTCAAGATTTTAAATTTAGTAATTGAAATTAAAAATTTATAGAAATTTAAAAAAATCTTCTAATTCTACATTTGCCTGTTCTAAGATGCCCTTCAGAGTTCCCTTTGCAATCTCCTTATGCATTGGAATTATAAATATTGCATTTGTAATTTTATTTTTATATTTTACATGACTTCCTTTTTGTGAAACTTTTTCAAAACCAAACTTTGACAATATTGAAATAATTTTGCTTGGTGGTAACACTGGATATTTTGAACTCATATTGTCACCTCCACTGTAGTTATATATGTTTCCTTTGGTAAAACTAATTCCTCATTTTCATAATACAGTTCTAAAGCTTCTTTTAAATTTTTTATTGCTTCTTCAATATTTTTCCCTTGTGAAACAATATTGTTGTCTATACATTTTGCTACATACCAATTTTCTTCTTTTTGAATAATAACATTATATTTTATGCTCATATTTACACCTTTCCTTATTAATATACAAATCTAGGGTTGGAAAAGAATTAAATTTTGGCTAGGAAAACGAGTTTGAAATTTATGAGGCGTACTTTTTGTACGTTGATTAAATTTCAAATGAAGTTTGACAACGCCAAAATTGTAATTATTTTTCAATCCTACCTTCCTTTTGAAGTATATCATATTTTTCTATTTTATAAAAGCTATTTTGTATAAAAAATAAAACTAAATGCATTTCACACTTAGTTTTATTTTATTATTTAATTTAAATATAATTCTGGATCTTGCTGTTCGTTATCTTTTATTAGTTCAAAATGTAAATGTGGTTCATCTGATATTTCAAAAGCTCCACTATTTCCAACTGTAGCTATGCTTTGCCCTTGTTTTACCTTTTCGCCTTCTTTAACAAATTCTGTTGATAAAAGGTTTGCATATATTGTTTTATATCCATTTACATGTTCCATAATAATTGTTAATCCGTAACGTGGATCATTTTTTATAGAAGTTATAGTTCCATCTGCAGATGCTTTTACAACTGATGTTTTTTCTGCTTGAATATCTATTCCATTGTGTGTTGCCCACAAATCTAAAGTATTAGAATATACTAATTTATTTTCTGCAAATTCTTTCATTATATCTCCAGTAACTGGCATTTTAAATTCTGGATCTTCCACTTTTTCTGTACTTGTGTTATTGTTTTTTTCACTATTTTTATTAGTATTCTCTTTGTTGCTATTTGTTTCTTCATTTTTGTTTGAAGTATTTGTTGTATTTGTAGCTTTTGTAGTGTTCTTTGTATTACTTGTTTCTTTATTTGCCTCTGAAATGCTTGTATTTATAGCTATTTTTTCCGTATTACTTTTTGAATTATTATCCTCTTCAGTATTATTTTTAGTTTCTGTAGTTTCTCCTAATTCATTTTGCATTTCATTAATTGTTTTTCCATATGAAATACTGGTTTCTTCATATACATTATTTCCAATTGAATTTGTATCTAATTTACTAAATTGTGTAGTATTTGATAAAGCATTACTATATACTAAATAAGTTATTATGAACACAATTATTGCAAATGCTAAAACACTTCCAGTAATATATAACATTTTCTTTGTATCAAAACCTTCTTCTACTGGTTTTCTCCTATTTTCTCTTCTCATAAATTTATTCCTCCTTAATTTTTCTTTAGTAACATTATTAACAATTTTGAGAAATTTATACAAAAAATAGATTTTAAACTTACATTTTTGTATTTTGAAAATGTTATTTTTTATTTATATTAAATATTTTCAATTTCTACTCCAGTATAAAAGTGGTAAATAATTTCTTCATAATTTTTTCCTTGTTTTGCTAAACTATCTGCACCAGTTTGGCTCATTCCAACTCCGTGTCCATACCCTATAACTTCAAAAATAATGTTTTTACTTTCTATTGTTACTTTGAAATTAGCTGATTTTAAACCAAATAATGTTCTAACTTCTACTCCAGATAATTCTACATTTCCTATAGTAATTGTTTTTACTCTACCTCCTTCAGTATATTCTTTTATTTTTATACAATCCTCTTTCTTATAGTCTATTTTAAAATTACTATGCGCTTTTTTCATGGTTTCTTCGAATTTTTCTTTAGTTAAGGTAACTTTAGAAGAATATTGTGAATATGCATCTTCTCCTGAAGTTTGTACTGATTGTAAATATGGGTATCCGCTTCCTCCCCATACATTTATGGGCTTTTCTGTAGTTCCTCCACTATTAGAATGAAAAAATGCATTGATTGGCTTTTTTTCATAAGTAATTATTTTTCCCTGTGTTTCATTTACACAATTTACAATTTTGTCCCAATATTCAGTTCTTTTTTCTTCTTCCCATTTTGATAATCTATTCTCTTTTGAAATCCAAGCCTGGCAACATGATGAACTATCACAAATATTTGCTCCTTTGTGCTTTGAAGAATTTTCAATAATTTTATATAAAGTATACGTTCTAGCAACTATAGCTTGGGCTTTTAATGCTTCTTTTTCATAACTTGCTGGCATTTCTGCGCTTACTACCCCATATAAATATTCTTCAAATGGTATTTCTTCAATTTTATTCGTACTTTTATGCAATACTTTTATTGTTTTATATTGCTTATAATCATAAGTGGCTTCTACTGTAATATTATTTTCTTGTATATTGCTATTTGCCTCTTCGCTTTTAAAAGAAGAGGTGAAAAAAATAGGAATACAAAAGCAAATACATAAAAATATAAACAAATATATAATATATTTTTTCAATTTTGATTCCTTTCACGTTTTACTATTAATTTTAATACTTTATTTTGCTACCCTGCTAGTTTTATTTTCATTAATTGCAAGGTTTTTCTTTCTATTCTGGAAACTTGTACTTGTGTAATTCCAAGTATTTTTGCAATTTCTGTTTGTGTTTTTCCTCTATAATATCTAAGCAATATTACTTCTTTTTCCTGTCCTTTTAAATTTTTAATTATTTGCTCTATACAAATTTTATTCGTTATTTCAGAGGCTTCATCTTTTTGCCCTCCTATTTTATCTAATAAAGTCATTCCATCTCCGCTTTCTTCATATATTTGTTCATCTATAGAATCCACTGGTTGCACCGCTTCTAAAACCATAATTAATTCTTCTTTAGATATTTTTAAAATTTTTGCCATTTCTTCTATTTTTATTTCTCTACCGTTTTTTCTATAATATTCTGTTTTTATAAGCATTACTTTTGTTGCCATTTCTTTTAAACTTCTGCTTACTTTTATTGGTCCATTATCTCGTATATATCTTTTAATTTCTCCTAAAATATACGGAACTGCATAGGTAGATAACTTTACTTCAAAATTGCTATCAAATCTTTTAATACATTTTATAAATCCCATTACTCCTACTTGATATAAATCTTCCATTTCATGTCCTCTGCCTTGAAAACGCTTTACAATGTTCCAAATAAGCCCTTTATTTTTTTCAATTAACTTTTCCATTGCCTGATTATTTCCCTGCTTGGCTTTTATAATGTCTTCTGTTTTATTTTCAAATTCTTCCTGCAATTTTTAAGTGTCCTCCTATTCTAAAAATTATTTTTTCTAAAAAATTAGTTCACTACTAAAAATTAGCTTTTTTAATTTTTCATCTTTAAGAATTTAGCTTCAATAAAACTTCTTCTTTTTCTTCTTCAAGGGGTTGCTTACTTTTTATTTTCTTTTTCATAATTATTTTTGTTCCAATATCTACAACTGAATGAATTTCTACTTCATCCATAAAGCTTTCCATTATTGTAAATCCCATTCCAGATCTTTCCAAGTTTGCTTTTGTTGTATATAGTGGCTTTCTGGCAAGTTCTACATTTTCTATACCTTTTCCATTATCTGATATTTCAATTTCAATTTCATTTTTTAGCAAGCTTGCTTTTATTTTAATTACACCTTCTGTATTTTCATAACCATGAATAATACAATTAGTAACAGCTTCTGATACAGCAGTTTTTATATCTGCAAGTTCTTCTATGGTTGGATCTAACTGTGCTGCAAAGGCTGCTACTGTAATGCGGGCAAATGCTTCATTATTAGATTTACTTAAAAAATCTAATTCCATTTCATTATCATATATACTTTTCATTACATCCTCCTTTTTGATAGGTTTTTACTATCATAGCTTAATGTTTTTTATTGTAATAATTTAACTTGCATTTTCTTCATTTTGTAATGGAATAATTTTCAATATTCCGCTCATTTCTAATACTTTTGAAATAGTTTTATTTGTATTTATCATTTCTGCTGTTCCTCCTAAAAGTTTTATTAGCTTATACCTTCCTATTAAAAGTCCTATTCCTGCACTATCCATGAAAGAAACATTACTAAAATCAAATACAATTTTTCTAGGCATAAATCTTGTAATTTCATTATCCATAAACCTCCTTATCTTTTCTGTAGAATGGTGATCAATTTCTTCTGTAATTTGTAAATACAGTACTTTATTTTTTTTGTCAAATCTACTGTTCATGCTAATTACCTCCTTATTGTTTGCTTGTCCTATTATACATTTTTTTCCAGTTAATATCTAGAGTAAATTTTAGGAAGTTTTGTCGAATTATGACAAGTTTTCGACATTTTTTGAGATTTGCTTTATTATGAAAAAATCAAAATACAAAAACAAAAGTTTAATAAAATTTTGAAAAAATCCTAAAATGTGCTATAATATAATTAGTTCCTAATAATTTTTGGAATCAATCAAGAAAAACATTTTTTCGAAATTTGATTCCAGCAGAAAAAGAGAAAGGAAAAAACAACATGAAAAAGGAACTGACCTTTGCCCTTAAGGGCATGACCCCGAAGTCCTGCAATCCTCAGGCAGCTCTCGAAATGAGAGCCAAAGACTTCCTTTCCGGGAGTCAAAATCTCCATGAAATTGCTGCAGCCTTTGAGGTTGATAGCAAGCATGATGTCATTATCATCAATTGCGCGAGCTTAGATGAGCTTTGCGCGATGGAGCATTTGCTCTAATTTCTGCAAAAATAATAGGAGTCCTAATTTTTAGGGCTCCTATTATTTTTGTGCTCTTCCATTACTTTTGCACTCTCTTATTATTTTTGCACTCTCTTACTACTTTTGTACTCTTTTATTGTTTGTGTACTTTACTATTATTTTGTTACTTTATATGCTTTTTAATCTTTCTTCTACTTTTTCAAGCATATCTTTATATTTTGCAAGTTTTTCCTTTTCTTCATTTATTTTTGCTTCTGGTGCTTTATTTACAAATCCCGGATTTGAAAGCATTTTTTCTGCTCTTTCAACTTCTGAAATTAACTTTTCCTTTTCTTTTTGCAATCTTTCCTTTTCTTCTCCTATATCTACTAACTCCTCAAATGGCAAATATACTTCTATTCCATTTTCTAATACAGACATTGCATTTTGAGGAATATTTTCCTTTTTTTCTTTACATATAATTTCATTTGCAAATGCTAACTTCTTTATCATTTCTTCTGAATTTTTTATCATATCTGCTCCATTTTTGGTAACAAAAATGAGTGTTGATTTTTTGCTAGGATGTACATTTAAGTTTGTGCGTAAATTTCTAATTCCAGTAATAATATTTTTTAGTTTTTCTATTTGCTCTTCTTCGCTTTCAAATGATACTTGCAAAGAAGTTTCTGGCCATTTAGAAATCATTATGCTTTCATCGTTTGTGTATAGCTCTTTATATATTTTTTCTGTAACAAAAGGCATTACTGGATGTAATAATTTTAAGGCATCTGTTAAAACTTTGTTTAAAGTATATTGTGCTGAAAATTTTGTTTTACAGTTTTCATCATATAAGCGAGGTTTTACCATTTCAATATACCAATCACAAAATTCATTCCATATAAAATCATATACTTTTTGAGTTGCAATTCCAAGTTCAAAGTTTTCTAAGTTATTTGTTACTTCTTTAATTAATTTGTTTAATTTTGATAAGATCCATTTATCTTCATAGCATAAATTTTCTGGTAAACCTGATATTAATTTATTTGCTTCTTCTTCTGATATGTTTTTAATATTGCTTAATACAAACTTAGAAGCATTCCATAATTTATTTGCAAAATTTGATGCTGATTCTAGTTTTTCTGGCATATAACGTATATCATTTCCCGGTGAAATTCCAAGAACTAAGGAAAATCTTAATGCATCGGTTCCATATTTTTCTATTACCTCTAAAGGATCAATTCCATTGCCTAAGCTTTTAGACATTTTTCTTCCTTGACTATCACGTACTATGCCATGTATAAAAACCTTTTCAAAAGGTGCTTCTCCAGTGTGTTCTAAGCCAGAAAAAATCATTCTTGCAACCCAGAAAAATATAATGTCATAACCGGTAACTAAGGTACTTGTTGGATAGAAATATTTAAAGTCTTCTGTAGCTTCTGGCCAGCCAAGTGTTGAAAATGGCCATAAGGCTGAACTAAACCAAGTATCTAAAGTATCTTCATCTTGATGTAAGTGTGTGCATCCACATTTTGGACATTTTTCTGGCATACTTTCTGCTACTATGGTTTCTTTACATTCTTCGCAATAATATGCTGGAATTCTATGTCCCCACCAAAGTTGCCTTGAAATACACCAATCTTGAATGTTTTCCATCCAATTATAGTAAATTTTATCAAATCTTTCTGGTATGAATTTTACTTTTCCTTCTTTAACTGCTTTTATTGCTGGTTTTGCTAAAGGTTCCATTTTTACAAACCATTGCTCTGATATTTTTGGTTCTATTGTATGATGGCAACGATAACATTTTCCTACGTTATGTGTATAATCTTCTATTTTTATTAAATAGCCTTCTTGCTTTAATTTTTCAACTATTTTTTCTCTTGCTTCATATAAATCCATTCCTTCATAGTCTGGATGTAAATTTCCCATTTTGAAGTTTTCATCAAATACTTCTATAATTTCTAAATTATGTTTTAATGCTGCCTGATAGTCATTTACATCATGTGCAGGTGTTAATTTAACAGCACCTGTTCCAAATTCTCTTTCAACAAATTCATCTGCAATAACAGGTATTTCTTTATTCATAATTGGAAGAATTACTGTTTTGCCAACTAGGTCTTTATATCTTTCATCTTCTGGATGTACTGCAACACCGGTATCTCCAAGCATTGTTTCAGGTCTTGTAGTAGCTACTATTAAAAATCTTCCTTCCTCACCTTTTACAGGATATTTTATATACCACAAATGTGTTGGCTCTTCTTCATATTCTACTTCTGCATCGGAAATAGATGTATTACAATAAGGACACCAATTAATCATTCTTTTACCACGATAAATAAGCCCTTTGTTATATAATTTAACAAAAACATATTTTACTGCATTAGATAGGCCTTCGTCCATTGTAAATCTTTCACGAGACCAGTCGCAAGAACAGCCTAACTTTTTTAATTGTTTTAATATGGTTCCACCATATTCAGCTTTCCACTGCCATGCTCTATTTAAAAATTCTTCTCTTCCTAAATCTTCTTTGCTATGTCCTTCTTCTTTTATTTTTTCAACTATTTTAGCTTCTGTTGCAATAGATGCATGATCTGTTCCCGGAACCCATAATGTGTTAAAACCTTTCATTCTTTTATATCTAATTAAAATATCTTGAAGAGTATTATCTAATGCATGCCCCATATGAAGCTTTCCTGTAATGTTTGGTGGTGGAATTACTATTGTATATGGCTTTTTTGTTTTATCCTCTGATGGTTTAAAATATTCATTTTTTTCCCAATTTTGGTAGATTTCTTCTTCAAAAGTTTTTGGATCAAATTTTCCTTCTAATTCATGTTTTTTGCACATTTTATAATTTCCTCCTTATTTTTATTTTAGTATCAAAAAAACTCACCCTAATATAAGGGCTTAGTTTAAATGTTAAAAAATACCGTAAAAAAGCCTGCTATTGTAAATACAAAACCTACCATTTTTAAGCCTGCTGAGCCATCATTTTGATCTCCAAAGCCAAACCATTTTTTAGTAAGTATTCTTGCATCAAAAATACAAATAACTCCGAATAATGCAATTATTAAACCTATAATTGTTAATATTAATTGTAGCATTTTTTGCCTCTTTTCTTTCTATTTATAGTTTTTTATTCTTATTTTCCTAAACCGCACCAGAATATTTATAACAGCATATAATCTTTTTTATATGTAATTCTTTTTATATTGCCTTAAAGGCTTGAAAATAACTATATTTTATACTAATTTAAAAAAACTCAACTGTATATTTACATTCAAAAGAATCTTTTGGTTTTAAGGAAATAATATCTTGTTTTTGTGTAAATACCCCTGAAGACTTAATGTTATCTGCTGTGGAATACCATGGCTCTATACAAATAAATGGTGCGTTTGGTTTTGACCATATTGCTAAATATGGAAAACCTGTAAAATCCATTGTAAGTATAGTTTTATTTGTTGCATAATTTTTTAAACTTATTTTGTTTGATTTAATTCCTTTCATTATTACTGCATCATTATCAAAGGTATGTGAATCAATTGTAATATATTTTTTATTAATCATTCTATCTCTGGCATATTCGGTTCCAACTAAGCCATCTACTAAATACAAAAAATGAATTTTCTCTTCTTCTTCCTCAAATTCTAAATAATAATGACCTTTTTTTAGTTCTTCACCATCTACTTTAAATGCTGGGTGTCCACCTATTCCAAAGGGTAAGTTAATTAAACCTGTATTTACTACTTTATAAATTGTAGTTAATTTGTTTTCTTCAGTACGATATGTATTATATAATTCAAATTCATAAGGATACCTTGTTAATGTATATTTGTTACTTTTTAATAAGTAGGAATGAAAGTTGTTAAGCTTTGTGATTGGCTCGAAGTCTAAATCTCTAGCAAAACCATGTTGCATTATTTCATAGGTTCTTCCTCCTATTAAAGTTTTATTCTTTTTTAATTTTCCAACAATAGGAAATAATACAGGAGAATGCCTTTTCCAATATACTTTTCCATTTTCATCTGTACATCTTTCTCCTTGGTGCATTTTTTCTTCGCCATTAACTTTAAAGCTAATTAGTTCTCCACCTTTTTCTGAAGTTAGCATTTGAGTATACATAGGCTATATCTCCTTTCTAACTTTTTATATATAATATTGTTTTTTTATGTAAATGTCAAGTAGATTTGCTTAATAAGTAGCATAATTTTACTTTATTTTACAGAGTTACATTTTACTTTCGCTTAACGATATTTTTTCCTTGTTTTTTACAATATTTTTATGAACTGCATACTTATTATAATGGAATGTTTTGTTTTAACTTTACTTTTTATAACGGAATGTTTTGTTTTAACTTGCCATCTACTAGCTTTCTTAATTTTTCATTTTTTTCTAACTTTAAGCCACTATCTTCTGCTTCTATTTTTAAAGCTACACTTTGCACAGATTTTAGCATAGGCATATCTACAAATAAATTTGCAATTTTAAATTCTGGAAGTCCATGTTGCCTTGTTCCGAAAAATTCACCTGTGCCACGAAGTTCTAAATCCTTTTCTGCAATTACAAATCCATCATTTGTTTCTTGCATTGTTTTCATTCTTTCTCTTCCTATTTCACCACATTGACTATTATACTTTAATATACAATATGATTGATATTCACCTCTTCCTACTCTTCCACGTAATTGATGAAGCTGTGCTAAACCAAATCTATCTGCATTTTCTACGACCATTATACTTGCATTTGGTACATTAACTCCAACTTCTATAACCGTTGTAGAAATTAATATATCTATTTTTCCATTTTTGAAATTTTCCATTATTTCATCTTTATCTTTTTGCTTCATTTTTCCATAAATGCATTCTACTTTATATTCTGGGAAAATTTCATTTTTATAAATTTCTGTCCATTTTTTTACAGCTTTTAAATCTGGCTTTTTTGCATTTTTTTGTTCATAATTTTGGCTACTTTGATATTCTTGGCCGTCTTCAAAATCAAATTCTAAAGTGCTTTCTTGTTCTTCATCTTCTTTTTCTTCTACTAATGGACAAACAACATAAACCTGCCTACCTTCGTTAATATTCTTTTTTATAAAATTATTTACTCTTTCATCCATTCTTTTGGTTACTGCATAAGTTTCTATTTTTTTACGGTTTGGTGGAAGTTCATCTATAATAGAAATATCAAGATCGCCATATAATATTAAAGCAAGTGTTCTTGGTATTGGAGTTGCAGTCATAACTAATACATCTGGATTTAAACCTTTGGCTATAATTGTTTCTCTTTGCTTTACTCCAAAGCGGTGTTGCTCATCTGTTACTACTAAACCGAGTTTATTAAAAATTACATTTTCTGTAAGTAAGGCATGTGTACCAATTAATATATCTATTTTGCCAGCCACTAAATTTTCTAGAATTTCTTTTCTTTTTTTGGCTTTTGTAGAACCTAATAAAAGGTCTATTTTTATTCCGAAGGGTTCTAAAATTTTTTTAAATTCTTCAAAATGCTGCTCTGCAAGTATTGCTGTTGGTGCCATAATTGCTGCTTGATAGCCTGACTTTACTGCTTTATATGCACAAATCATTGCTACTACTGTTTTACCAGATCCAACATCTCCCTGCAAAAGCCTATTCATTGGTTTTATTTGTTCCATATCATTATCAATTTCTTCTAAAACTTTAAGCTGAGCTTTGGTTAGTTTAAAGGGTAGGCTATTAATTACATCAGACATTTTCACATTTTTATCAAAGCTAATTCCTATATTTTTTTCACTTTTGCCTTTTAATTCAAGCAAAGTAAGTTGCATTGTAAGTAGTTCTTCAAATACTAATCTTTTTCTAGCTTCTAATCTATTATTTTTACTGCTTGGAAAGTGTATTTCTTTAAGGCTATTTTTTATTCCGGCTAAATTATATTCTTTAAGCAAATATTCTGGAAGAGTTTCTTCAAAATCTTCTTTTACTAATTCTAAAGCATTTGCTACTGCCTGCCTTATTGCAGTTTGTGACAAGCCATAAGTTGTAGGATATATTGGCATAATTTTACCTGTATTTTTTTCCTTTCCTATTTCATCAAATACAGGGTTATTCATTTCAAAATGGTTTACTTCTTTAATTAATTTTCCAAAAAAGCGATAAGTTTCGCCTCTTTTTATGCACTGTTTTATGTATGTTTGATTAAACCATGTAATTATGCATCTGCCTGTATTATCTTCTACAACTGTTTTTAGTATTGTCATGTTTTTTCTAATACGATTTATGTTTACTTCCGAAACAACTCTTGCTTCTATTGTTGCTTCTTCACCATTTTGAATGTTTGCAATTGATTTTATATTACTTCTATCTTCGTATTCTCTAGGAAAATATGTTAATAGGTCACCTAATGTGTAAATATTTAAATTGTTCAAATACTTAACTTTTGTAGGTCCTACTGTTTTTACATATTGAACATTTTGCTTTAAATCCACCATAAATTTTTTAATTCCTTTCTGGATTTTTATTTGAGCTTACTTGTCACATTTTACCAAAATTAGAAGAAAAATGCAAATAGATTTTGCGCACAATATATTGTTATTTTTCATAAAATATTGTATAATAAAGTTTGTATATATGGGGATGTATTTGGTTTCGACAGTATCCTAGAAGTATTAATAGCGAGTAGTGGATTCTCACTTGGCCACTTTAATAATGTGAGAAATTAAATGTAAACGCTGATAATAGAGAATTAGCATACGCTGCCTAGGTGCAGTGTCGTCTTATATTAAACTGCCCACGGTTTTTTATAAGGCGCAAAATTAGTGGGAAACGAAATTATTTTGAGCTATCGAAATAATGGGTACTTTTTAATAGCTACTTTTATTATAAGCTTGTTTGTTAGGTTATATTAAAGGGAAATTTGAAAACAAACTGCACTCGGAGAAGTTAATGTGGAAAGGTTATTGGACAGGGGTTCGACTCCCCTCATCTCCACCAAAAATAGGGGTTTTTAACCTCTTTTTATACTATAATATAAATTATTTATTTTAGAGTATTTTTTAGAATATTTGCATAAAATATAATAATAATTATTATGCAAATTTACTTGACAATTTATTTACAAAAATTGTATAATAATTATATAAAGTAAATGTTCTCGCTTGTAGTTGGTGCGAGTAATAAATCATACTATTTTGTTAAATGTTCTCGCTTATGGTTAGTGCGAGTAATAAATTATATCATTTCGTAAATTATCTGTCCTTTGTTCAGTAGTGAATAAAGGACTTGTTTTTAAAGTAGAAAAATATAAATCTATTGTTAAAGATAAAATAAACAAATATAATAAATGTGATACTATCGTAATAGGAAATTATAGAGGTAGAGATCATGCTTTTTTAATGCAACATCTGCTTCTATTCCTTTACCATTCTCGATTTCTTCCTCTGATTTTTTTAATTTTTTTATAATATCTTCTTTCATTATTATTTGCTTGTATTCTTCCATACTCATAATTATTACATTATTTTTACTATTTTTGCTTACTACCATTTCTCCGTTTTTATCTATTGCCTTTTCTAATTCTTGAATATTCGTTAATTGTTGCATAAAACACACCTCTTTTTTATACTATATATAAATAGTATTACACAAATTTACTCATTTTAGAATATTTTTTAGAATTTTCATTCTTTTTTATACATAACTTTTACACATTTTTTCTAAAAAATGTGGTCGTATTACTTTTCCTCCTATGTATTTTATATAAATATATAATACTATACACCTTATATTTTTTGCAATACTTTTGTCTGGTATTTTTTGTTTCCATTTTGTGGGACAATATATGTATGTAAAATATAAATCATAATAATTGGAGGTAGAAAATGTTTGAAATTTCTAAATATAAAAAAAGTAATGTTAAAATTTCTATTCGTTTACCAGAAAATATAAATGAAACCCTAAGAAAAATTGCCAAAAAAGAAGATATGAGTTTTAATAATGTAATTGTTAGTTGCATTCAACATTCATTAGAGCAAATGAATTTAGAAAAATATAACAATGTTGATATTTATAGCGTTAATAGTAAGTAAAATATATTTTTAATTGATAAGATCGTTTTTTTACTCATAAAAATACTCCCTTAAAGTATACACCTCTTTTTCTTAGTGTTTACTTTAAGGGGAAATTTTTTTTGTGAACTCTCTTTAAATTTTTTTAGAATATTTTTATAAAAAGAATGGCTTTATTTTTTTATTTTATAAACATATTCTGTAAGCGCTTAATAAGAAGGCGTAATAGAAAACCCCAAGCATTTCCTATATAATAATAGGTTATCGCTTGGGGCTTA
>CANRKF010000022.1 GCA_947631145.1 uncultured Clostridia bacterium
TGTAATGAATTAGTTTATAAAAATAAACTTGAACCATTAAGAGAAGAAAAATATCAGCCAATATTACCAAAAATAGGTTATCATTTAATAGAAACTAAAAAATCAATAAAAGTTGGAACGAGTAGAATAAATACAATTGAAGCTACAAAAATAGCAAGCTGGATATTAGAAAATGAAAAGGAAATATTTAAATTTTACTCAGCAAATAATGTGAAGAAAGAGAACATTTTGGGAGTAATAACACCATTTAAAGAACAAGCTAAGGAAATTAAAAGAATTTTTAAGGGAATATTACCAAAGTATTTAAATGACCTAATTACAGTTGGTACAGTACATACATTTCAAGGTGGGGAAAGAAAGGTAATAATATTATCTACAACTTATGGAAGTGATGATGGCTGCTTTTTCATAGATAACAACAAAAATATTATGAATGTTGCAGTATCAAGAGCAGAAGATTCATTTCTAGTTTTTGGCGATATTAACTGTTTAAAAGATGAAGAAAAAAGTCCAAGTGGATTGTTAAAGAAATATATTATTGGCAATTGTATTTAAAATTTGTATAAGGATAATGAAATTTCTTGATACATAAAATTAAGAAGGAGAGTATATACATGAATAAGTTTACTCGCTTAACAGGCAAAGAAACAAAAGACAAAAAGAATAGTAAATATTGTACAGTTTATAAATCTCTTGAGGAAAGTTTAAAAGAAGTAAAGTTAATAAAAGAAGGAAAAATTAAACCAAAAACTTGGCAAGAGATACTTGAAAGGATTGATAAAAACAATAAAATTTATTAGTGCAGAGAGGAGATATAGAAAATGGAAGAACCACAAGAAGAAAATGATTTATTCTTTGTTTGTAGCTTTATAGAATATATTGCAAGAGTAACACATAATAAGAAAGAATATATTGATAAAAAAATTGGAAAAGATAAAATTAATAAAATATATAATTTAGCAGAAGTTTATCATTGCGAAAATATAGATAAAATTACTGATGAAATAATAGCTGAATCAAACATACAAAATGGCAATTACGACTTAAAAATTCGTGATGATAAACCGACATTTTGGGAAATAGGAAAGGTATATCAAAGACTTATTTTGATGTTATGTAATTATAACAAAAATGAATTTATAAATACTTTATATGATGTTTTAACTTCTTGGATAATAGAAAAAATTGATAATTACGAAAGTAGTATGTATTATGAAACACCAGAATACATTTATGAATGTTATAAAAATAATAAAGTTTTGTAAATAGGAGACGAATCTAAATCATTGTAAAAAAGTCGTGTATCTAAAAAAGATCCGACTTCTTTTAATTTTATAAAAAAATATGAGAGGTAGTAGGTAGATACTACTAAATTTTATTTATATGTAATTGCGCAAAATGAAAGTTTTGTACAATTGAAGATAGGTAAAAATATTTTGTCTATAATTTTCTTATTCCTTTATACTTGTTGTATATTCTGCTAAAATTTGTTCATATGTATCTCTTACTAATGCAATTTTTAAATCTTCTTCTCTCGTTTGTGGTATTTTATGTGGAGCTACAAATCTATATATATAACTGTATAATTCTAAAGATCTTAAAATTAAATCCACTTGACAACCTAATAAACCAATTTTGTATTTTTCTATATTTTCCATGTTTAAATCTCTCATCATTTCTTAAATTTTCTCCTTTCTAAAAAATTAAAACAACAAATTATATGTCTAAAAAATAAAAATGCCTTAAAATCGATTTTAGCGCGTTGCTTTTTTAGTTATTTTTGAACATTTCTAAAGAAACATTGATTTTACACTATTTTAATAGATTTGTATTATAATAACGATAATTTTAAAATATTCAAAATAAGTTTTAAACGATTAACTTTATTAATTAAGCAAAAAAATGCCTTAAAATCGATTTTGAAGCTTTATAAAATGAAATTATTTTATAATATTATAAATAGAAATTTATTTTAAATTTTATTAAATATTTAGCAAAATTATATTTAAATTTATAAAAATTATAATTACAACAAATGTTCGGTTTTTAAAATAATATTTGCAAAATAAATTTCTCAAAATCTTAATTTAAAATTATAAATTTTATTTTTATAATTTTATTCTAAAAAATTTTAGAAATATATTTTTAGGAGATTAAACCTTCATTTTGAAAATTTATTTAATTTAAGATATCCATTTTTAAAAACTGTCTCTCTCTCCTACTCTAGCATTTTTTTGTTGTTTTAAAATTTTATATTGCCTCATATAGATTATTATTTATCTAACTAAAATAAAATTATATAATAAATAATTATAATAATTTTGTCAATATTTTATAAAATAAAAACAGCCTACATTTATTTGCATTCTTATTACTCCTTATAATATTAAGAGCCTACCATTTCTGGTAAGCCCCTTAAAATATTTATTCACTCTCTCATTTATAACTCGCCAAAGGGGCGGCGACAAACACATTTATTAAAAACAATGATGTTCTTAATTATTATATTCATATTAGCATAAAATGTGTGAATTGTCAATAATTGTCCCAAAAAGTTTCCAAAGATTAATTTAACCTATATAGTGGTGTATATTATAAAAGTTTTATAACTATTCATTTATACATTTTTCTAATACATTAGATAAATAAGTCATACTATTTTCTGCTTCTTCTATTGTATTGTTATCATTTCCAACTTCAATTAATGTAGCATATTTACTAATATCCTGATTATATTTTTCTGTGTAAATATACATTGGTTTAAACAAACCCGGATACAATTCATTAGCTTTTTTTTGTATTTTTATAGCCCATTTAAGATTATTTTCCCAATTTTCGTGTCCTATTGCAATAACAAATCTTAGTCTAGCTACATCATTTGAATCTATTTTTACTAAATTGATATCATTTTCATTTCCAGCATATGAATCCCTATGTATATCAAAAACAATATCTATTTTTTCACTCTGTTTATTTAAATAATTTTTAACTTCTTCATATGAATTATTATAAGCTCCGATTAATGCCATTTAAATCATTATATGTTTTTATATGGTGTACTTTAAACCCCTTTTCTGTCATAGCATTTTTTAATTTTTCCCCTATTTTTATAATATTATAATCTTCATTCAAAGTTTTTCTATATTCAGTTTCTTCATATTTATCTGAATTATATGCTTCTGTGGTATGTGTATGATAAATAATGATGCTTTCTTTATTATCTATTTTTACATCATTGTCTTTAATAAATTCTTTCAAATCGACTTGAGTTCTATTTATTACCTCTATTCCTAAATAATATCTATCATATACTCTTTTTGCATATTCATATTCTTCTAATAATTTTTCATATTCTGCTTGTTCAATTGGTTTTTTATATTTTTCATTATAAGCATTTACCAACTGTTTTCTAGTTTCTTCATATTCATTAATATTCATTTGTGCAAATTTAGTAAGCCAAGGATAAAATTTTGGATTATCCATCTCTTCTAATACATTCATAATTTGACTAATTTCATCATATTTTTCTGTGATTCGTGCATCATCATATTTCCAGTTATTTTTTGCAGAATTCATTCTATCATAATATTCTTGTATTTTATTTTCTATATTATCTTCTCCACTCAAAATATAAGCATTTAAACTTTCTGTTGATGCTCTCATAAATTGTAAAGGATATCTTTCATATTTTATTAATTTTTCATATTTATTATATATCTTTTTATTATAATTTGCATATTCTTGTGAATTTGTTTCAAAATTTTTTAATTCTTGTTTTGATTTGTTAATTTCAACTTCTTTATTATATATTTCAGGTTTCAATAGTAAAATAATAGAAAATATAGTAATTATTGGTATTATGCTATTAATTAAATATTTTTTCTTTTTTTCTAGCATGGTTGAAAACATACCCAAGCCTATAAATAGTATTATTTGCATAAACCATATTTTCATTTCAGAATCTAGTGCTGAATGTAATAGTAAGGCTAATATAGCAAATTTTATGCCATTATATTTCAATTTTTCAGTATCTTTTTTGCATTTTGAAATAATCAAAACAATAGTAATTCCTAAAATACTAAATATACCTAATAATCCAAATTCAAGCATAATTTGGATGTAATAGCTATGAACATCATTAGAAACATATCCATATTGCTGAACTTCTCCATACTTAAATTGCCAGCCTTTGCCTCCTATACCTGTAAAGAAATTATTTGATATAAGTTTTAATGCATCTTTTATAAATACAAATCTTTCTTGTGCTGTTTTGTAATTTATACTAATATCACTAATTTTTTCTACTAATTTTGTTGGCAAATATTTATATTCTAAAATCACTTCTTTCCCATTTAATAGGAACTGATTTATCGCCATTTTCTTTGGTATTTCTTTTGATTTTGCCTTAAATTCTATTTTTATTTCTGTTGTATTTGGACTGGTTATTTCTTCAATATCTTTTGTTCCTGTAAAATTTCCAAATACAAATTCTGTTGACTTTATTTCTTCTAAACTTTTTGAATCTCTTTCTATAATTTTTATAGTAAACATATCTTCTTGTTCTTTTAGATTGTCTGCATAGGTTTCCGCCTCGATATTAAAGCTAAATACATATTTCTCATTTGGTTTTATATTTTTCAATATTTTTGCATTATAATCTGCAATAGTATTTTTATCAAAAACTATATATGGCTTTTTTACGTGTAATCCTATACATATGCAAGTTACTGCTATCAAAACTATTACCACTGTAGTAATAATACATGTTTTTAATTTTATTTTTTCAGTATATTTTATTATAAGTTGATTAAATATTAATGACATTTCTAACCACAAAAAGCTAAAAAGGAAAATACTTAAATAATATTGTTTTAATAACAATTTTTCAAATACATATATATAAATTGCTGTCATTACTAAAATCTGTATTGTATTTTGTATCATAAGTATTTTTTGTTCTTTGTTTTTTAATGTAATAAAATATATTATCATTATAAATGTTAGAATTATATAAGTTAATTTTGAATATGTTAATAAAATTCCTAAAAATAATATAGTATTACAAAGTACATAAAATGTTTTCTTTTTTTTGCTATCAGCATTTAGCATTTCATTCATACTAATAAAGAAATTAAACATCATTAAACTTGCAAATGAATTAGGATTTGAAATTAATGATATTAACCTATTTTCTCCGTTTCTTGCAATGTTTAACCCTAAAAAGTTAAAAATTTTATTAGTTGTTAAGGTTTCTATGCCCAAAATTACTAGAATAATACTAAAAATAATACTAATGTTTTTTATCCAAGTTATTCTTTTATCACTTTTTTGGCACATTTGCTTTATTAAAATATATACCCAAAATAATGTTATATAATTTAATATTGTCTCCACAGTTGTACTTAAACTAACATATGTATTAAAAATTAATGGTACTATTGTAGAAATAACTAACAATAATACAAATATATCTAGTTTAGTATTTATAAATTCTATATTTTGATTTTTTTTTATTCTATAAAGATAATATACTAGCATAATTATATTTATAAAAATCTGTATAAGTCTTAGGAAAAAATTATTTTCTCTACATAAAATTGATGCTATTAATATAAATATTAATAGCACTACATCAATTATATGAAATTTGTTTTTTATTTTTTCTTTTATCATATTAACAATTCACCTAAAATTGCTTATTTTATATCTTTCATTTTCTTTATTTTTATACCATAATATATAGTAAATACTAAAATTAAAATAATTAAACTGTTAATTATTATTTTTTCTCCTGTATTTGGTAAATCTTCTTTTGCTACAGTATCATCCTTTGGTTCTTCTGGAGTAGTTGGATATGTTGGAGACGTTGGATTTTCTGGTTCAGTTGGTTCTTCAGGTGGAATAGTTGGGGTTATTGGGGATGTTGGTTTTTCTGGTTCAATTGACTCCGTTGTTCCTTCTGGAATAGTTGGAAATGTTGGGTATGTTGGAAAGTTTGGAATTGTTGGATTTTCTGGTTCAGTTGGCTTTTCTGGAATAGTTGGGGATGTTGTGGGTGTTGGATTTTCTGGTTTTTTTGGTTCTTCTGGTTTATATAAATCCATTTCATCCCAACTAAAACCTTCATCTTCAGGTAAAACAAATGCTCTATAATCATCTGCATAATAGGTAATATCTTCTGGGTAGTATATATATTGATATAATGAAATATCTTCTATAGAACGATATTTATTATTTTCAGTATCTACCACAGTATAAACATAATAATAGTTTCCTATTTCCATATTTATTTCTTCGAAAATATTAGTTTCAGATTTCAACTTTTCAGTTTTTGTAAGTAATGCTTGAGTTTCCTTTGCATAATTAAGTAATTTATTGTAATTCCCATTTTTAGCAGATAATAATGAATCATAATCCGTTACTTTTCCTATTTTTATAGTTGCTTTTCTCTCAACACTATTATCATATGGTTCACGTATAGTAATTATTATAGACATTTCTCCATAATGATAAAAGAAACTAGTATTTATTCTTTTTCTCAGTGAACCAAGTTCTGGTTTTTTTATTTTCTTTGCATGTAATACTTCCTTATATTCATATTTTGAACCATCACTTGATTTTCCTTCAATTATCCACACATATGCATCTTTATTGGTGTCTATAAATTTATTCATTTTATTATATGGAACTATTTTTTCACTTGAGCTAGTCCATACTTCTGTTGCGCTGTTTTGCAAAACACTTTCTGTTTTTTCTACATCTAATGAATTAGAATTGTTAGTAATAAATACATAATATTTTGTTGTTTCATTGGTATCAAATGTAACATTTTCAAATTTCAAGTCATATTGTAATTCTTTTGCTTCTCCTCTATCTACTAACGTTAATATTACATTTTCAAAGTTAGTCCAATTTTGAGTGGCAGCTTTGCAATCTAAATTAATACCAACTATCAATAAAAAAATTACAAAAATTAAAATTATTTTTACTTTTTTCATATGTTTTTCCTTATATAATATATTTAGGTTTTTTAAAGGTTATCCATAAAACTTTTAAATACCTAAATATATTATATAAAACTAACTATTAGTTGTCAATGGAAATATTAAAAGATTTTCATTGTTATTTTTATTGCATTTTACTTTTTACTTGACGTTGTTATTTCTATCGTTTCTATCATACTATTTTACATTTTTTAAAAAGTAAGACATTTTTTCTAAGAAGCTTTCATTAGTTTTTGTTTGCATCATTTGAGTAATTAATTCTTCTGTAACTTCTGATACAGACATTGTAGACATTGCTTTTCTTAAGGCAAATACTGTTTCTAATTCTTTTGGATCTAATAATAGCTCTTCTTTTCTAGTTCCAGATTTATTAATATCAATTGCTGGGAAAATTCTTTTTTCAGATAGTTTTCTATCTAAGTGAACCTCCATATTGCCAGTACCTTTAAATTCTTCAAATATAACATCATCCATTCTACTACCTGTTTCAATTAATGCAGTAGCAAGTATTGTTAAGCTTCCACCATTTTCTATATTTCTAGCTGCTCCAAAGAATTTCTTTGGTTTATGAAGTGCGCTTGGATCTAAACCACCTGATAGAGTTCTTCCAGATGATGGTATTACTAAGTTATAGGCTCTAGCTAAACGTGTAATACTATCTAATAAAATAACTACATCTTTATTTTGCTCTGTAAGCCTTTTAGCTCTTTCTAATACCATTTCTGCTACTTTTACATGATGTTCTGGTAGTTCATCAAATGTAGAGTATATAACATCTCCATTTATGCTTCTTCTCATATCTGTAACTTCTTCAGGACGTTCATCTATTAATAAAACTATTAATTCTATTTCTGGATTATTTGTTGTAATACTATTTGCAATTTTCTTTAATAATGTTGTTTTTCCAACTTTTGGTGGTGCAACAATCATTCCCCTTTGCCCTTTTCCAATTGGTGACATTAAATCAATAATTCTCATTGCGTACTCATTCGGCATGGTTTCTAAACGTATTCTTTCATTTGGATAAACTGGAATTAAATCGTCAAATTTCTTTCTTCTATATGCTTTTTCAGGAGCTTCTCCATTTACTTCTCCAACATATATTAAAGCTGGGAATTTTTCTCCCTCTTTTGGCATTCTTGAAATTCCTTTGATTTTATCTCCTTTATCTAGTTTAAATCTTCTTATTTGTATAGGTGAAATGTATACATCTTTTGGTGTAGATAGGTAGTTTTCTCCTCTTAAAAATCCATAACCATCTGGAAGTACCTCTAAAATTCCTTCTACAATTTCATCATCTGCATTTGTTATTTTATAAGTTCCACCCGGTTCTCTAACTTCATTAGAATTACTATCATTTTCATCATTAGATCTTATTTTTTCGGTATCTTCTTCGTAAGTTATATCAGTACCAACTATATTTACTATGGTTGATGCTGGGCTTTCTACAGGTGTATTTTGCTTTTCTTCAGTAGGCTCATTTTCCTTGTTATTTTCCTTATTAGCTTGTCCATTATTGTTTAATATTTCGGTTAGTAGCTCAATAAGCTCTTCCTTTTTTAATTTTGAACTGTTTTTTACTCCTTTTTCTTTTGCTATTTGACGCAATTCAACTAGAGTATGATTTTCTAAATTCATATTGTTCCCCTTTCACTTTTACTTAATATTTATTTTATTATTACTATTTGGTTGGAAATTATAAGAATAATAAAATTGTAAGATTAATAATTTTATAAAAATATTAGATTAATGTAAAACTGTGAATTTTCTCGTATAATAACTTAGAAAAAATTCACAATATTTTTCCCTATACAGACAAAATTTTCAAGTAATTTTTATTGTTTTTTATTGCTTTGTTGAAATGTTATTTTTTGTGTAAAGTTTTTATATTAAAAAATGAAAAATAATATTGAATATATTTTCACTTCATGAATTTATTAATTTATATGTTTGTAATTTATGTATTTTTATTAAATATATAATATATATTATATTTAATATTTAATAGTTATTATTTATTAATATCTATATATACTTTTTCATTCGGTAAATACATATTTAATTTATCTCTTGCAATTTGCTCTATATAATCTTTTGAATTAATATTAGATTTAGTTTCATTTAACTCTTCCTTTTTCTCTTCTTCTTGTGCTATTTGTTCTAAATAACGCTTTTCATCAGCCTTATACATATTTAAAGACTGTTGTTGAGAAAAAAAGGTATATATAACATAAATAGTAAGTGCTACTATTAAAAATCTTTTTAATATAACTTTAACATTTTTATTTTTCATAGGTAATTTTATTTCCTTATCTTTTAAATACTTGTATATTATAACATATTATATTTATATTTTCTACATTTTTCGTAAAAAACCTCTTTTTTCTTTAAATTTTATTAATTTTTAAGCTATTTTTATTTTCTTTTTGTATATTTTTGTTGTTTTTTGTCTTAATTTGTATAAATACATGTTTAATTGGGTTTATTACAATTTTTTTAAAAATATTTATAATTATGTTAATTGGATAGGCTATAATCTTTTTTAATAATTGTATTAAAAGAACAGTATATTTTACAATAAATTTGCTGATTGTTAACATATACATTAGAAATCCGAAAAATATTCCTAAAATTATATAACTTCTTATTTCTCCATTATTGAATTTAAAAATAGAAAATAAAACAATTATTCCTGTTAAAATCCAAAATATGATATCTTGAATATAAGTAATCCAATCTGCTGTTTTAAAGCTCTTTCTTAAAATGCGAAAACAATCAAATAATATTCCAATTATAAGTCCTGTTAATATAAAAATAACTAAACAAAATAGTTGCCTATAAATTTCGGCCATATAATCACCTACTTAAATATTTTGTTTAAAAACCCTCCACTTTTTTCTGCTGTATCTTTTTCACTGTAAGAAAGTTGTGCTATTTCTCCTTCTAAAGTAACTTCAGAAGTATCCAAACTTAGTTTGTTAATTCGTATGTTTTCACCTTTTACAGTTAATAATCCAAGTTCTGTTTCTAAAATAACAATTTGATCATCGAAACTTAGTACGTCTAATACTCCTGTTACATTTAATTTTTCTCTATTTTCCAATACAATATTTTGAATAACATTTGTCATGTTTGACATTGATTTTCTTTCATCAATTGGCATTTTTTAATTCATCCTTTCTCATTTAAGTTAGAAGATTTTATGCAATATTAAAACTTCTAAAACATAATTTTTTTGTTTTTTCTTTTCAAAGTGGTTTTAAAGTTAGTCTAATTATATATATTCAAATCTTGTCTGCTTTAGAACTTTTTTAGGCTAAATTTGCATTGATATTACAGATTTTTACTTGACATTTAAATGATTATTTTACTATTTTCAAATTTATGAAATATATGTTTTAAGCGCTGATTGGATAACTATTTTTATAGTTTCCATTCAGCGCCTCTTCTCAAATTTTTACTTGACGTACAGTACAACACGAAAGCCGATGTAATTATGAAAAACATTTACCACGGCATTTCCAAAGCGAATAGAAACCGTATCGGAAGAACCATAGTCACAGAAACCACCACCACGAACAACAGCATACCCTAGTTGATTATATGTTGTTTCTTCATTTGCTACTTCTTTATGGTTACCTCTTTCGGTTGTCCATTCGTACATATTTCCTGCTAAATCATATATATTATTTAATTTTGTATCTTCACTTGCTCCTGTTGACATTTCTACATAATGACGATAATGATATGTGTCATTATTGTTTGCGTCATATCCAGTATATTTATTTTCAGCATCAACTAAGTCTTGGTACGGATCTTTATAACCAGATTTAAAACTACTATTATATTGATAATTTTTTGTTTTACACCAACTTTCATTTCCAGTTTTTCCACTATTTAGTGCTTTGTATAAATGTTCTGCCCATAAGATCTCTGATGATACAGTTAGTCCTTTATATTGTGTATTGCTAGTAGTATTTTTAAAATCTGGTGAATTATTTGCATAATTACCATAATTGGTACTATTTTTTTCTATATCTTGGTAAGTTTTTGCTATCCAATCTACTGTTCTATCCCATGCTATTCCGTCTACTAACTGACTTGTTACTGATTCACTTCCACTATACATTTTTTCTGCTGTTTTTTTTGCATTTTCCTGGCTTATATAATTCCATGCTTGAACACCTTTTTTACTTACAGGTGCAAAAGTATCAACATTTTTCTTTTCACTATATGTATAGGTTTTAGGTTCTGTAGTAGCATCTACATAAATTCCAGTTGCTGTACTTGGCACACCTGCTTCATATCTTGCTATATAAAAGCCTCCATATTTTTTTACACTTTCTGCATTTTTACTTTCTTGAAAAATGTCACCAGTCCAATCATTATATTTTCTATAATAGTATGTGTTCCAGCCTTTATCTTTATTGTCACCATCTTGTAGATTTTTTCCTACATCATCATTTTCATTTCCCGTATAAGTATGTTTTTGGTATTCTCCATCCGCACATGGTACCCATACAAATTCATTTCCTACCTCGTCTGATATTACTACTCCTTTATCTATTTGAGTCACATCTCCATCTGTTATTTTGAAACCTGCTGGTATTGTTATTGCTGCCTTTTTTTCTTCACTACTTCCATCTACTTTGTTTCCCTCCAAGTCATATCCTGTTGTATTTGAAAATACTTTTCCACTACTTACTGCATCTTGTAAGTTTTCTGGATCTTTTCCATTTACCGCTTCATTTATCATTCCTACTAAATCTTGGAAATCTTTTTCTTGCTGTTCCTCTGCATCTTTTGTTTTTTGTGCTGCTAATTTTGCTTGTGCTATTATTCCATCTTCTCCTAGTACCATTGTTATGGTTATTCCTGCTAGTATTAGTAAAACTACGATAGTTACTACTAAAGCGATAAGTGTAATACCATTTTTTCTTTGAAAATTTAAGTGTTTCATAATTTTTATATTCCTTTCTCTTTTGATTTTTTGAACTTTTTTTAAGTAATAATAATTTCATATTGCGACTGTTCGCAATAATTATATGTTAAATATTATTTAATGTCAATATGTTTTCTGCGATTGTTCGCAAGTTTTTATATTTTATATTTGATATAATTTTTTTGTTAAAAGAGGTGATTATCAATGCAACTTTCAGAAGCCGTACAAAAAAGAATTATAAATTTATGCAAAGAACAAAACATAACTTTAAATAAACTATCTACAAATTCTGGATTACCTTATTCCACAGTATTTAGTATATTTTACGGGAAGAGTAAAAGTCCTAAATTAGCTACTATTTTACATATTTGTGAAGGCTTTAATATTGAATTATCAGATTTTTTCAAAGATCAACTTTTTAAAGATGTTGAATATGAAGATGAATAAAAAAACAATTACTATATTTTAAAATACGGTAATTGTTTTTTTATGATTTTTATGTTTTTGTAATATTAGTATGTCATTCTACACTATTTCCTACTTTAGTGTCATTTTATACTATTTCTTCCTTCAGTGTTATTTTACGCTACTTCCTCCTTCGGTGTCATTTGTAGATGTTACTATAATTTCAATTCCATACTTTTGTGCAATTTTAATGCATCTTGAATGTAAAACTTTTGCACCATTTTCAACTAATTTACTCATATCATCATATGAAATTTGTTTTATTTTCTTGGCATTTTTATATTTATGTGGATCTTTATCATATATTCCATCTGTATCTGTAAATATATAACATTTATCTTGTTCTAGTGCTGCTGCTATGGCTACCGCTGTTGTATCTGAACCATCTCTTCCTAAAGTTGTTATGTTTTGATTTTTATCTACTCCTTGGTATCCTGCTATTACAACTATTTTGTTTGTTTCAAATAATTGCCATATTTTATTAGTATAAATTTTTTCTATTTTCGCTTGTGTATAATCAGAGTCTGTAAAAATTCCAGTTTGCCAGCCTGTAAGTGATGTTGCCCTATACCCCATTTCATTTAATAAAATAGCAAATTTTGAACATGATATTTGTTCACCAGTAGAAAGTAATGCATCTAATTCTCTTTTATTTGGCTCTGTACTTAATTCTTTTGCTTGTTTTAATAATTCATCTGTTGTATTGCCCTGTGCTGATACAATTACAACTACTCTATCATTTTCTTCTAAAAATGATATTGTTTTTTTAGCTGCAATTTCTAATTTTTCATTATCAGCAAGTGAAGTTCCTCCAAATTTAATAACAACTAATTTCATAAGAATCACAAATCCTTATATAAAAAATACAAGTCAATTTAAATTTAAATTCGACTTGTATATTATATGTACTTATATATAATTTGTTACTTTAAAATATTATTAAATAATTATAATGATTAAAATAAATAATGCTTTTAAAAATAATAATACTAAAAAAATAAATAATTCTTCTAAAAAAAATAATACTTTTAAATAAATTTCTATTAAAATGATATTTATGTGCAAAGGTTATTTTTAATAAAATAATACGTTATTTATAATTTAATTATTTCTTAATAATAAACTTTAAATAGCTATCTATAAATCCATTTAAATCTCCATCCATAACCGCTTCTACATTTCCCACTTCAAAATTAGTTCTGTGGTCTTTTACAAGCGTATATGGGCAAAATACATAAGAACGTATTTGACTTCCCCAAGCTATGTCCATTTGCACACCTTTTAATTCATCTATAGTTTCTTTTTGCTCCTTTTCTTTTAAATTTAATAATTTAGATTTTAACATTCGCATTGCAGTTTCTCTATTTTGAATTTGTGAACGTTCTGATTGGCAGGCTACTACAATATTTGTAGGAAGGTGTGTAATTCTAACTGCAGAAGATGTTTTGTTAATATGCTGTCCTCCTGCGCCAGAAGAACGGTAAGTATCTACTCTTAAGTCATCAGGATTAATTTCTATTTCAATATCTTCTGTAATTTCTGGTAAGACTTCAATAGAAGCAAAAGATGTATGTCTTCTTCCACCTGCATCAAATGGAGAAATTCTAACTAACCTATGTACTCCCATTTCTCCTTTTAAATATCCATAAGCAAACTCTCCTATTATAGAAAAAGTAACGCTTTTTAAACCCGCTTCTTCACCTTCTAAATAATCTAACTCTTTTGTATCAAAACCATTTGCATTTGCCCACCTAGTGTACATTCTATATAACATTTCAGCCCAATCTTGTGCTTCTGTTCCCCCTGCACCCGGATGAATTGTTAAAATTGCGTTATTACTATCATATTTTCCAGAAAGAAGTGTTGTAATTTCTAATTTTTCAATTTCTTTTTCCAACTTAGATGTTGTTTTTAAAACCTCTTTTGCCATATCTTCATCTGGTTCCATATTTAAAAGTTCGCTCATTTCTAATACGCTATTAAGCTCTGCTTCTATTTTATTATAACTTTCAATTTTATTTTTTATTTCATTTATTTGTTTTAAAACAATAGAGCTATTTTTATTATCTAACCAAAAATCTTGCTGCGTTGTTTTGGCTTCTAAAGTAGTAAGATTATTTTTCAATTTAACTATATCAAGTGAATCTCCTATTTGCTCTAATTTTACTTTTAAAGCTTGTAAAAGTTTGCTATTTTCTTCTAATTCTAGCATTACTACACATCCTTCATTAATAATATAAGAACCTCACCTACCATCACAATCAAAGATTGTGGGTGGGTACCCATGAACCTTGTTGTTTCACAATAAGAACCTTGTTGTCTATGACAATAAACCCGTTACCATATTACAGTAACGGGAAATATATAAAACTATGCTTTGATTTTTCTTGCTTCTAAATAATATCTTTTATCATAGCTATGTCCCATAGAAAAAGTTTTACGTGGAAGAGCTCCATCTAAAATAACTGTTTTAAATAATTCTTCTTTTAACATAGGCTTAAATAAAATAGCAACATTTCCTTCTTCCATTCCCATTTTTCTTGTTGTATCATCACCATGTATGTAATCAACTTTTCCCTTATTTTCTTTTAAGTAATCATCTAAAAACATTTGAATAGAGCCAACTGCTATATTTGATTTAGGGTTAGAAATATATAATTTTTTATTTATAGTGCTAGTTACAAGTTCAAATTCTTGACCATTTCCATTTTCATTTATGTCGTAATATTTATAAAGTTCATTTACTAATTTATTAACATCAGTATCGAAAATTACTCTATGAATTGCTTCAAATTCTAAAGCATCGCTATGTAAATTTACAAGTTCAACTAAAGCATATCTTGCAGGGTGGCTTAAATATTCTTCTTTGCTCATTGTTTTTTTCAAATTTTCATAGTTTGCTTTTGCAGTAGCTAGTGAGTGGTTTCCATCTCCCATAGCAAATAAAAGAACTCCTTTATTAGTTACATTATATTTCTTTTCAAATTCTTCTTTGTTGGCTAACTTTTCTAGTTTTTCTTCTACTTCATTAATAATTGAATCATTTAATTTGTAACCTTTTATATGTCCACCATTTTCCATTAAATCAAAATCATAAACCATGTCTTCTGGTTTAACTTCATTTTTTAAATTTTCTATAATTTCCTTTTTGTTATCATCTATTAAAATCATAATGTGTGGAAGTTCTAATAATGCATTTTCTCTTACTTTTAGTCTAGGTGGAATTCTTTCTACTACAGTTTTTTCAGTAGCTCTAATTAAAGATTGTGAACCTTTTTCATAAGAATAATCTTCTAAGTCTACCATACCAATAAGACCTTCTCTAATTCTGCCATCATGTTGTTTTCTTTCTATATATATCATAGTATTTGGAAGTTCTTCAAATAAATTATTGTTTATATATTCTTCCATAGTTTTGTTAATTTTTTCAATTCTTTCATTTACATCATTTTCTTCTAAGAATATTTCTGGTAAAGTAATTCTTAAAGTAGATGGATTATTTCCTACTATATTTTCTACTTCTTTCCAATAATCTGGTTCACTTGTATACTGATCACAAGCTACTACACTCCACTTTGACATATCAGTGTTCTTCGGTATTAAAATATTTGCTCTTTTAAATGGTATCATTTTATTTTCCTCCTTGTATTTTTATATAATATTTTTATAAAATATTAAAAAACGTATTTTAGCAGCCTTAAAAAAATTTATAAAATTTTTTCTGCTAACTCATTTAGCTTTTCTATGTCATTATTTTTTAATGTTGACCTGATTGTAACAATTGGTTCTACCATATTAATGTTTTTCATTGTACTTACCACTTCTTTTATACATTTAGCTGAATTTGGCGCCCAAGTTCCATTTTCAATAATTCCTATTGTTCTATTTTGATAATTTTTTTCTTTTAAATCCATTAATAAGTTTCTCATTGGTGAAAACATTTCCATATTATATGTAGAAGAAGCAAATATTACTTTTGAATATTTAAAGCAATTTTCTACCGCTTCTGCAATATCTTCTCTAGATAAATCTGTAAGAACTACTTTACTTGCTCCCTTTTCTTCCAATATTTCTTTTAATTTTTCACAAGCTTTTAAAGTATTTCCATGTATTGAAGCACATGCAATATATACTCCGGTTGCTTTCAGGTTCATATTTGCTCCATGTATCGTATTTGCTAATATAATAAGATAAATTTTCTTTTAATATTGGTCCATGCAAAGGGCAAATTGTTTGTATGTTCAATTCACTTACTTTTTTCAATAAAGCTTGAACTTGTATTCCATATTTTCCGTACTATATTAAAATAGTATCTTCTTGCTTCGCAATCCCATTCTTCATTAGTAGTTAAACTTCCAAATTTTCCAAAAGCATCTGCAGAAAATAGTATTTTTTCAGTTTCTTCATATTCCATCATTACTTCTGGCCAATGTATCATAGGAGCCATAATAAAGCGCAATTTGTGTTCTCCTAAGTTTAAAGTATCTCCATCTTTTACTTCAATTTTTCTTCCTTCTAGGTTTTCTATATCAAAAAATTGTGGTAAAAATGCAAAAGTTTTGTTGTTTCCAACAAGTTTTATGTTAGGATATTTTTCTATAATTGTACCAATGTTATATGCATGGTCTGACTCTAAATGTGAAATTATTAAGTAGTTTGGTTCTCTTCCATTTAAAGCTAAGCTTAGGTTATTTAGCCATTCAGTTGTTTTTCTTTTATCTATGGTATCCATTATGGCTATTTTTTCATCTAGTATAACATAAGAGTTATATGAAATGCCATTTGGTACTATATATTGGCTTTCAAATAAGTCGATGTTATTATCATCTACGCCTATATATTTAATTTTTTCTGAAATTTCTATGTTCATTGTTACTATCATTCCTTCCTTGCCTTCTCTATCGCTACGTCTGTGAAAGGCACAAATTTGTATGAAAAATTTTTCAACCTTATCCTTCCTATTTTAATAAATTTTCTATTATATCTTCTAATGTAAAATCAGACCTTGTTCCTACATATTTTGTATATGCAATTTTGCCTTCTTTGTTTTGCCCATATCAAATTGGCTATTTTCACGATTAATCCTCCGTAAAATCAAAGTCTAAATATATATAACGAGCTGTTTCATAGTTTATAGCTTTATTTATATCAGTTTTTGCCGCTTCTGAAATATCTTTTAATCTTATGTATTTATTATTAAAATTAACTAATGGATTAATATATCTTACTTTCGTTTTTCCTATACTTACAAAATATTTTTTTGTAGGAGCAACATCACTTGTATTAACATCTGTAGCATTTTTCCAAGCATTAAAGTTTTTTGATATGTTATTTTCAGAACACTGATTAATTTTTTCTATAATATCTTTTTCCGATAAATTATATAAATCATTTACATTTATAATTTTCTTTTCAGTCATTTTTTTCAATATATCAGCTAAAAACTGCATTGAAAATAAAGTTTTTTCTCTTCTGTACAATCTTGATAAAATACTTACAACGTGTGTAAACTTTTCAGCTATTTCTTTATTTTTAAAGCCTAATTCTTCTATTCCATTTTCATTTTGTTGAATTTCTATATCATTGTATATTTCTTTAATATCATCTAAGGTCCATAACTTTTCAGTTGCTCCTAATCCATTTGAAAATGTATATTCTAATCTATCACTTGAAAGCTGTGGTGTTTCATTATCAGCTATTGGATATATATGATAGTTAGCCACTTCTTCTATTTTTATTCCATCTCTGTTTAATAAAGCCATTATTTCTTTTGATTCGCTAATAATTTTAGTAGTTAACTCTTCTGTTGATTCTTGTTTTTCATAGTCTTTGTTCATAAAATCAATAGAATGTTTAAAAACTGGTGTTGCAATATCATGAAATAATCCAGCCAAGGTTTGCTTTTTATTTTTTGTAAAATGCCAAATTATTAAACTAACTGCTATACTATGATCTAAACTAGAATACCACATTAAATTGTACATTTTAGAATATATAATTCCGCAACTTACACTTATTCTTGCTTGTTTTAACATAGCAGGTGTATTAATATATTCATTTAAAAAATCAGGAAATTCATTTGAAAGTATTTTAAAATATGATTTTACTGTTTCATTTAAATTTTCAATATAATTGCTCATTTCTTTATTTCCTTTATTTTTATAAATTTGAAATTAGTATATAATAATTAATTAAAAAATACAATACTTATGCAAAAATAAAATACTAATTATTATCGTCTATATCTGCATTATATTTCTTAAAAAAAACAATTATAAGAACATTATTGTTTCAAAAAAATACCCCCATATTTCGGGGGAAGTTTTTTATGAATGTTTTTTTGTCATAATTTAATGTATTTTCTTTAAAATTATTTACCTATAAACATTTGAACAAATATTTTTCCATATTTAGGGCTACTAACTACTCCTATTCCAGTATAATTAAAATTAGAATTTAAAATATTAGCCTTATGTCCTGCAGAATTCATCCAAGCATTAACAGCTCCACTATTACTTGAATTTCCAGCTATATTTTCTCCAGCAGTTTTATATGATATTTTAAAACTATTTAACATATTGAATGGAGAACCATATATTGGTGATGTATGAGAAAAGTAATTGTTTTCTACCATGTCTTGTGCTTTTATTCTTGCTACTCTTTGAACTTCTTCATCTACTTTTAATGCATTTAAGCCATTATTGATTCTTTGCTGATTAATTAAATTAAATACTTCTTTTTCATTTGAATTCATAGCAGATGATGTTTGTGTGTTTCCACCTGTATTGTTATTTGCATTTCCATTATTTGATGAGTTTGGATAAATAGGTTTTACATATTTTTTATTTACTGCTCCAACATAATCTCCTTCTACTTGTACAATATACCAATCACCAACTCCTGCAAAAACTCTAATGTATTCATTTTTATTTACAGTTGCAATAATTTTATATTGTATTCCCGGACCGCTCCTTACATTAAGAGTAGTTGCAGTTACTAATCCCGTTGAAAAATCAACATTATAATAATATTGCATTCCAAAAGATGTTGTAATCATTCCTAATATTAATATAACTGACATTATTGCTGTAATTTTGAAAATATTTTTTCTTTTTACATTAACCACTTTCATAAAATACTCCTTTTCTTTTTTTAAAGTATATTATGATTAGAATGTCCTATATCACAACAATCATATCTTTTTATTGAAAAAGATGTATTTATTTTATTATTATTTTTTCTTCTACGAACAAATTGTGAACCTTGCTTGCAATATTTTACTAATAATGGTTATTAGTTTATAAAAATTAAATTTTTAATGTACTAAAGTTATTATACATTATTTCAAAAATATATCAATCTTTTTTTGGATTAATCAAACTTTAAATTTAAAATTAAAAAATACAATACTTATGCAAAAATAAAATACTATTTTTTATGTAACCAAAATTCTTCAAACGTTGACCGTAGCTAAGAAAGGTGATATAATATTTGGCAAATAAGGAGGCAAAAATGAAAAAGTTATTAAAATTTATGTTCATAATTTCATTACTACTTACATTATTTTTAAATCATAGTAATGCAGTAGAACTTTCAAATACAAAGGATACAACTTTTAATGAACAAATAGATTATACTGAAACTTTAGATACTTTTGATAATCCTGAAAGAGGCTTTTATAACCCTTTTTACTATAATTTTAAAATTTCAGGAAATGAAGAACCTAAAGCTTATAAGTTAGAAGGAAATTTACTTCATTTAAGACTTGGTATTGGTGCTTTTTCTGGTAAAGTAAACAGAAATAAAGATATAGAATTATCAGAAGATATGCTAAACATGTTAGATAATATTTTTAAAAGAATTAAAGAAAATGGTGCAACAGCAATTGTAAGATTTGCATATGATAATTTTGAAGGTGACGAAAATTTAGAACCTTCACTTGATATGATATTAAAACATATAAAACAAATATGCCCTATTCTTACTGAAAATAAAGATGTAATTTCTTATATTGAGCTTGGATTTTTTGGACCTTGGGGTGAGATGCATACAAGTGATATTTCTACACCAGCAAATGTAACACAAGCTTTAAATTTAATGCTTGCAAATACTCCAGAAGAAATGAAAATTGGCGTTAGGCAACCTAAGTATTATGTAGATTTTGCAGGAGTTGATAGAGCAAAGTTAAATGAAAATATTACGGTTAAAGGTTCTAAAGAATATAGAGTTGGTCTTTTCAATGATGGATATCTTGGTTCACATAGTGATCTTGGAACTTTTGTAAATAGAGAAGTTGAAATTTCTTGGCTTGAAAATCAAGCTCTTCACACTTTATATGGTGGAGAAATTGTATCTACTCGCGGAAATGAAGAAAATGATAAATTAAATACAGCAAAATATATGTCTGAAGAAGCTTTTAGAACTCATACTACTTATCTTAATTCTGATTATGATAAAAAGGTAATAAATGCTTGGAAAAATGAAACCTACAATGGTGATGATGAACTTTACAAAGGAAAAGATGGATATTTATATATAGCAAATCATTTAGGCTATAGATTTGTTTTAAGAAATTCAAATATAAGTTTAAATAGTAATAAAATTAATCTTTCTTTAGATATAGAAAATGTTGGTTTTGCAAATTTAGTAAATAGTAAAAAGGTATCTGTTATATTAGAAAGTGCTTCAAAAAAGTTTGAACTTCTAACTGACTTAGATCCAACTACATGGAATACAAAAGATACTTCTAAACTAAATTTAACAATTACTATACCAGATGATTTTGAAGAAGCGGAATATAAAGTATATTTAAGAATTTCAAAATATGGTGATTATTTAAATGATAATAATTATCAAGTTATTCGTTTAGCAAATAATAATATATGGAACGAAGTTTTAGGTGCAAATTATGTTGGACAATTTGTATATAATAAAAAAGATATTCCTCAAACGCCTAGCACCATAGAGCCAGATAATAATGAAGAAAATAATGGTCAAACTAACAATCCAAATAACAATACAAATAATGATCAAAATAATGATGATTTTGGTAATAATAATCAAAACAGCACTATTCCAGAAACAAATAACCAAGAAACACAAAATCCAAATAATCCAAATAATCAAAATAATAATCTCGATGATAACTTTTTGAATAATAAAAATGATAAAGTTGATAACACTGTAAGTCCTAATAATATACCTAATACTGGTATTAAAAAAGGTTTACTACTTATGATAATATTATCATCCATATCTGCATTATATTTCTTTAAAAAACAATTATAAGAACATTATTGTTTCAAAAAAATACCCCCATATTTCAGGGGGATTTTTTTATGAGTTCAATTTTTGTAGTAATTTAATGTAGACAAAATAAAAGTAACCGAAAGAAAGCATAAAACTTATAGTTGATTCTGCAATTAATGCCATTCCTTGCAATGGCATTATTGCTACTATTACTACTCCTATCAATGCACCAAGCATGCTTTCAAGACGTATTCTTTCTTTTTTAGGCTCCTCCTCAATCAGTTCATTGATATCTTCAGTTTCTGAACTGCACTTTGCTTTATATTCTGCATACGAAAAGGCTGCAAGGTAACCAAGCCCAAAAAATAAACCAGCAAGCACAGAGCTTGTTACAGTATAAGTGTTACATTCTGTGCTTGTTATAAATACTATCACTGCAATTATTGTTTCATAATAAATGGCTGTTTTGATGGATTTGCTACTCATAATTTACCTCCGTCTTATATTGTTGCATTTTCATTTATGTAAAACCAATAAGCCAGAAGAGTTTCCTCTCTAACTAATCAGTATAAAAAGGAAAATAAATATAGGTCTTGACCTATATCTTTAACATTATACCATAAATTTACATTATCGTCAATTTCTTGCGAGTTGGTTTGTCAATATTTTTTAATTAAATAAAGTAATTTTTTACACTTTACATACTCTAAATTTGTAATTTTATGATGAAAAAAGTAAAGTCTAAAATGCTTGATATATAAGCATTCTAGACTTTATTTTTTTACCCAAAAATTTTATAAATTAATCTTTTTATAAAACTTGGTTTCTTTTCCTTGACAGTTGAATTTTTTTGTTCGTGCTTTTCATTATTGTTATCGACGGTCAATCTTATGGTTTTTCTATCATCAGATGTTTCAAAACGGATATTACTAATAACCATATCAGTTATCTCACCATTCATCATTTTGCTCATAATGTATGCATGATATAAGTCCATCGGCGCTCTGCCTATATCAGTTAAAACTTCTCCATCATTCCGATAAAAATAAAACTGGTTTTTATTTTCGGTTTCTGATAAAGAATAGGTTCCATCTGATACTGTTAAAAATTCATTTGCCATTTTCCTTTTCTCCTTAAAATAATTATTTTATAACAAAAGTTTATATATTAACCTGCAAAACAGGATTAAAAGAAATTAATGAAAATATTATACTATATCTCATTATTTATGTCAAATATGAATATCTTCAAACAAGTTGATATTACTGATTTTTACCACAACAGTTCTTGTATTTCTTCCCACTTCCACATGTTCTGTCCCATCTTGTATATATAGTATATATAGTATTTATTGTATTATCTGTATTTCAAGGGTTTCACAGACAAGTAACAATTTATATATATAGTATATATAGTATTTATTTTATTATCTGTATTTATCTCCTGCGAACAATTTGTGAACATTGTTCGCAATATTTCATCTTACTAATAAATGGTTATTGAACACTAATAATAAATATTTTAATTGTTCATTTACATTATATAATAATTTCAAAAAAAATACAATAAAAATAAAAGCATAAAAAAAGGAATTAAAAAATAATCCCTTTATAATTTATACTTAATTATTTCGTTTATAATATTTGATTGTGTAATTTCTTCAAAAACACGATTAGCTCTTTTTCTTGAATCATCTGTACTAGAAATATAGTAGTTTTCTGTTGTTTCTATATTTCTATGTCCTAATATATCTGCAACATCTCTAATCTCAACTCCGTTGGTTAAAATTCTTGTAGCATAACTTCCCCTTAAATCATAAAATCTACATTTTTTAATTCCTAATTCTTCGTGAATAATCTTATATGGATATTTTGTTAAATCTGTACCTACATAAGCTCCATCTTCTCTTGTAAAAACAAGATGGACTGTATCAAATGTTAAAACATTATTTTCATTTGCTACAATTCTCTGTTCTACTACTTTACCATATTCATTTTTTACATCTTCTAAATGGTAATATTTATAATGTCTTCCATACAGATATTTTAAATGTGATTGTTTTTTCTTATAGTTTCTTAAAGCATTTAATAAAGTTTGACAAACATAAATTTTTCTCGTTCCTGTAGGCGTTTTAGTACCTCCAATATACCATCTTCCTTTTTCATCTTTTGGCTTGTCATAAACATTATGTTTTACATATATGATTCCTTCTTCTAAATCAATATCATTCCAGGTTAAAGCACAAACTTCTCCAGTTCTCATTCCTGTAAAACAAGACGTTAAAAATGCACAAGTAAACACATCATTGTTAGAAAATCTATTTAATATTATGTCTATTTCTTCTTGTGTATATAAATGTTTTACATCTTCTTCAATTCTATCCATTTTAGGTAATCTTAATGTCAATGAAGGATTATATTTAAGAAATCCATATACATCACAAGCTTCTCTAAATGATCCTTTTACAACTTTTAGCATATTGCTAAAATATGATTTTGAAAAGTCATATTTATTGCACATTTTTATGATAAAATTATTTAAAGTAACGCTTGTTAATGTTGACATTCTATACTTTCCTAATTCAGGTCTTATATATTTGTTTATAAGAGTTTTATATGCTTCAATAGTGTTATATTTTAAATTTGTTTTGCAATAATGTTCTAACCAATAATCTAAGTAATCACTATAAGAAATTGAACATTCTTTAAAAGGAACTCCTGCATTAAGATATTCCGTATACGCTTTGTTACCTGCTTCTATTGCTTCGTTTTTGGTTTTAAATCCTGATTTATTTATATATTTTCTTTTACCATTAACTTTCGCAATCTCAAATTGATATTGATAAACATTTCCTCTTTTTTTTATATTAACTTGTCCCATTACTTTGTATTCCCTTTATCTGAAATAGTTTTTATCTTTTTAATGTTATTAATATCTGACAAATCATTTCCTTCATTTTCAATTAAAAATTGTTCAAGTGTTGATTTTATAACTTTAAAACTGCCTAATTTTATAGCAGGTAAATATCCTTTTTCTATTAAAGAATAAATATAATTAGGACTTGAATGTAACATTTCAGCTACTTCTCTAACTGAATAAATCATTTTTTCATTCATTAGCTTATTAACCTCCATATCGAAGGACAAGCTAGAGCTATAATTTAAAATTAAATTTGTTTTTAAGTTTTTATTGGTTAAATCTACTTTAACACATTTTTTTATCAAAGTATACTGCAGGATTTTGCAAAGTTTTTGCAAAAAATTATGTAAATAAAAAAAGAATAGTAAAACTACTCTTTTTTAAATTTATTTTTTCAATTTTATTGATTTAATTTTATTTACTCCTGGTTCATTTGATTTTAAAAAAGTCGATTTTAGTTCTTCATCTAAAGATAATTTTTCATAAATTCCCTCATACAAGAACTCATATAAGCTGACAGGCGTTTCTTTAATCCTACAGAATTGAAAGTAAATTTCGTATTCATCTATTAAATTTTGAAGTTCCAAATTAGTCCAGTTATCAAAAGAAAGTTCTTTTAATACTGATATTTTTCTTAGCCTTTCAATCATTTTTCTTTCATATCTTGTCATAGTATAAATTGTATTTTTTCTTGCATAATATCTCATTTTTATTAACTCCTTAAAATCTAACTCATTGCTGTATTTGTACTCCTATTTGTATTATATTCATATCAAAAAAAATACAAATTTTTTTATTTGTATCTTTTATTCTAAAATGTCCTGAAATATCTTCATATCAATAATTTCCTTTTAAATCTAATCCTTCCAACTGAAGTTTAATTTCTACTTCTGATATTTGATAATCTAATAGGCCAATATCTTTCAACTTTGTTTTTGTTTGATTGGCTAATTGCTTTACTTTGGTTATTTTTTTATTTTTTAATTTTTCAACTGTTTTTGCATTTAATCTAAGTACATCTATATCATTTTCTAATATTGCTAGCATAACAACCACTCCTTTTAATATTATACGATATATTTCCAATTTTTTCAAGAAAAAATTAAAAAAGATTAGATTTCTCTAACCTTTTTTTTATTTCAGCTTTTATTGAAATTTAGTTATGTCATCAATCTTTCCTGCAAAATATGGAGTGTTTTTTCCTTCTTCTTTTAAAAAGATAGCGAATGAATCATCTATCAAAAATTCCCTTACCTCATCAACCACTTTTGCTGATTGAACATTCGCCATCATTCCTGCTTCGCTTTTTATCTTTCCACCTGTTCTATCTAATTCAAATTCTATTGTTTGAATTGCTTTTTCTATCTTATAAACATCTCCATTTGAAAATAAAAAGTCTTTATTTTGTATTTCTGTAAATTCATTTTTCTCTTTTAGTTTTATATTTGGAATTTTCAATATTTCTCCTTCTTGAATTTTACTACTTCCTTCATACTTTTCTTCTTGTTTTAACATATTATTATATATTTCATTAAAAGTTTTTCCTTGTGGATTCTTGCATAAATAGACTTCATCTTCTTGTTTTGTTTTTAATTTTATTGCAAAATCATCTTTTGAATTATAATATAATACATTAACTTGATTTTTTAATTCATCTGTTTTTTCTTTTATTCCAAAATATTTTATATTTTCATACTTTCCAAACTTGCCTAACTCTAAATCTTCAAACGCTTTTTCAAATTGAAATTCTTTTTTTAACATTGCATATAAGAAATAGTCTTTAGGATCTCTATTTTCCCACTCAAAATCATCTAAAATATCACTTGTTTCATTAAATTTATCTTTTATAGCTTTTTCTATCTCTTCCTTCAATTTAAGTGATGGAGTTCCTACCTTTTTGTAATAATATTTATCTGAAATATCACTTGCTCTAAATGTTTCCTTGTTTAAATTATCTATAACTTTTAATTGAGGAGTAAAAACAATATCTTGTTTTGCCAAATCATTCTTTAAATCATTCCATATCAACTGAAATGTACCACACCATATTGTATCATTTTGGATTTCATCTTCTAATGTTAAAGCTGTTGTTATTCCGTTCTGTATTATATTGATTTTGCTTTCTATCATTTTCCTTCGCATTATTATATATTTCTTTTCCAAGTATTTCTATTCCAATACCATCAATATATTTCACATCTTCCCCCTGCTTTATTGGTGCTAATTTGTGGTATTTTGTGATTGTATATAATAAAGCCCTATATTCCACGCTTCCACCATCTTTTAAGTGCATTGGAATAGGGAACAATAAAATTAGAACAGCAATAATAATTATAAATATAATAATCTTTTTTTTCATAACATCTACCTCTCTACATCATTTAATCTCATTTCTGGTATTCCAATATAAACATCTCTATCCCCATTTAATGAATTACGTTTTATAATTGTATAACCACCATAGAAATATATCATTGAACCACCTTCTTTATATATTTCACTTGCAATGATATTTTTAGAATCTTTTTCAGCTTGTTCAATTATTTTTTCCATTGTTATTTTATCGTTTCTTAATGCTTCTATTAAATCCATTTTTTGATTATCTATTTCAATTGTTGCACTATCTATACCATAATAATATATGTCATAATCATATTTATTTTTTAATTCATTTACTGTAATTTTCTTTTTCTCTATATTTTTGCTTTTTTGCACTTCTAACAAATAATTAAACTCATAATTATTTATTACTTCATCATTTTTATAATATCCTGCCACTCTAGGTCCTTTCATATCCCCCTCTACAGGACCTTCCAAGTATATCAAAGTTCTTTCATCTGATTCATCTATTTTTAAATCCGTAAATCTACCATATTTGTAAGTTCGATCTTCTTCACTTGAAAATTTATCTCTAGTTGAATCAAGACAACATCTAAAACTTTTATTCCCTTCAAAATTAACATCATCTATTATCATATCTCCTTCAATAGTAAATGATATAAATCTGATAAAATCAGGCACATTATTATTTACATTTTCCAAAAATCTATCTAATTCATTTTTATTATATATTTTTTTGCTATTAGATGATATTACACAATTATCTCTTATTGCTTGAATTAAACTGTAATCTGTTGGTAGATCTTCTATTTTTGTTTTATACTGTGTTTCTGTCTGAATATTAATTACTTTTATTTGCGTTGGGTAACTATCCATAATTTCTCCTGTATATGTAATTAATAATTCTGCTCCTTCAAAGTAAACCATATCATTATTTTCGCCTAAACTAATACTTACTTTATCTGATAATAATTTTATATCTTTCTCCTCTATTGGTTTTACTTCTATTGCTTTTTCTGATGAACTAATAACTATTGCTCTAAATGAATAATTTTTGTCAGAATTACCATTCATTGCTTCATTGTGCATTTCTATTTCATTATTATTTTGGTCAGTTATTGCTCCTGCAATAAATTTTCCCAATATATACATTTCTACTTTTTCTAACTGAATACCATATTCTGATGTGGTTTTCTTAACTTTTACATTATATCCAAGACCATAACCATTATAAGATCCACCATCTCTTAGTATTTCTCCTTTGATAACAAATATTGGTTCTTTTAAATTAGCACATCTATTATAATCTATAATAAATATTACTCCCCATATAATTAATAGAGTTATTACTATTCCTAATATTATTTT
>CANRKF010000023.1 GCA_947631145.1 uncultured Clostridia bacterium
GAAGAAGAATACATGGAAAGAATGGCATGGTTTAGAGAAAAAGCAATATTAGAATATAACACAGGAATGTCAAGTGCGCTAAGTAGAGGAAGAAAAGAGGCAAAATTAGAAACTGCTAAAAAAATGTTAGAAGAAGGAATAAAAATAGAAACCATCATAAAAATAACAGGACTATCAAAAGAAGAAATTACTAAAAATGATATATATGCAATTCAAGAGAAAAAATAAACTTTGTATTATATAATAAAAAAGCAAATATTTGCTCATTTAGTCAACAAAATTCACTAAAGTGTTATTTTAAAAATCGTTAAACTGACTACTCAGTCTAACGATTTTTTTTTAAAATTGTGATATAAATTAATAGTTAAATATTTTTACATAAAAGAGGTAAATATGAGCAAAAGAATATATGATTATATAAAAATTACAGACTTAAAAGATATGTTAAATAAAACTAAAAAATTATATGGAGAAAAAATAGCATACCAAATAAAAGTAGAAAATGGAAAATATAAAACCTTTACACATAGTGAAGTAAGAGATATGGTAGATGCGCTTGGTACAGCACTAATTAGTTTGGGCTTAAAAGGAAAAAGAATAGCCATTATTGGTGAAAATAGGTATGAATGGCAAATAGCATATTTATCAATTGTTTGTGGAACTGGAATAGTAGTTCCATTAGATAAATCCTTACCGGAAAATGAACTAAATGACCTAATAGAAAGGTCTGAAGTAGAAGCTATATTTTATTCTAAAAAATATACAGAAGCACTTGAAAAAATAAAGTATAGTACAAAAAATAAATTAAAACACTTAATAGCAATGGATTTAGATGTTCACACAGAAGGTGTATATTCAGAAGAAGAATTAATAGAAACAGGTAGAAAACTTATACAAAATGGAAATAAAGATTTTATAAAAAGCAAAATAGATCCAAATGAAATGAGCATAATGTTATTTACATCAGGTACTACCTCAAAATCAAAAGTAGTAGCACTTTCACATAAAAATATATGTTCAAATTTAATGGACATAGGAAGTATTTTAGATGTTACTTCAGAAGATACGTTACTTTCAGTTTTACCAATTCACCATGTATTTGAATGTACAGTAGGATTTCTATTTTCTTTATATAAAGGAGCTAAAACTGTATTTTGTGATGGTTTAAGATATGTAGTAAATAATTTAAATGAATATAATGTTACAGTTATGGCATGTGTTCCTGCTATATATGAAAGAATTTTTATGATGATAAGAAAGCAGTTAGAAAAAGAAGGTAAACTACAAAAAATATTAGAAAATGAAGAAAAATATAGATTTTCTTCTATGGAAGAAAAGAAAAAAGTCTTTAAAGAAATACATAATATGCTTGGAGGAAAAGTAAAGCTATTTATAAGTGGTGCAGCAGCATTGGACTATAAAATAGAAGAAAAATATAGACTACTAGGCATAAACATAGTACAAGGATATGGCTTAACAGAAACTTCTCCAGTAGTTGCTATGGGAACTAATAAATATTATAAAACCGGTTCAATAGGTAAAACAGTTCCAAGTGTAGAGGCAAAACTTGTAGATGTAAATAGTGAAGGCATAGGAGAGCTTGTTGTAAAAGGTCCAAACATAATGCTAGGGTATTATAATAATGCAAAGGCAACCAAAGAAGTAATGGATGGAGAATGGTTTTACACAGGAGATTTAGCCAGAATAGATGAAGAAGGCTATATATTTATTTGTGGAAGAAAGAAAAGTGTAATAGTTTTAAAAAATGGAAAGAATATTTTCCCAGAAGAAATGGAAAACTTAGTAAATAAAATAGAAGGCGTTAAAGAATCTTTTATATTTGGCAAAAAGCAATCAGAAGATGAAAATGATATAAAAATAAATGTTAAAATAGTATATGATAAAGAACTTGTAAAAGATGCTTATAAGGTAGAAACAGAAGCTGAAATAAAAGATGTATTATCTAAGAAAATAAAAGAAATAAACCAAACATTGCCTATGTACAAAGCAATTAGAGGACTTATATTAACAGAAGAACCATTAATAAAAACAACAACGAACAAAATAAAAAGGCAGGCTAATTTAGATGTTATTGAAAAACTTGCAAACTAACTTTTTAGGAAGAAATTGTATTTACTATAAAAAAATAGATTCAACACAAAAAGAAATATATAGATTAATTGAAACAAATGCTATAACCAATGGCACTCTTGTTATGGCAGATATTCAAACAAAAGGCCTTGGTACACATGGAAGAAAATGGTACACAAATGAAGCAGGAAATATTGCATTTTCATTTTATATAAAAACAAATTGCAATATAAAAAAGCTAAGTGGATTAACTCTTGAAATTGCAAATATAATAGTTCAAATTTTTAAAGAAAAATATAATATTAATTTACAAATAAAAGAGCCAAATGACATAGTTGTTAATGGAAAAAAATTGGGCGGAATTTTAACAGAAACGAAAATGCATTTAGAAAATGTTAAGTATATAGTTGTTGGAATAGGTATAAATACAAATAAAAAAAATTTTACACCTGACCTTGAAAATATAGCTACATCAATAAAAAAAGAGTTTAATATGCAAGTAGATGTTCAAAATTTTATAGTGGAATTTTGTAATAAATTTGAAAAAGAAATAATTAAAAGAATTCAAGAGTAGAATAAAAAAATTTCTATGTATCAAAAGCAATTAAGTGTTATTTTCAAAGGCAATAAAATTGTATGAAATTAAATGGTATAAATTTTGAAAACTAGATAATAAAACAAACATTGTATAAATTTCAAAAACTTATAAAAAAATTAGAAAATAAAGAAAGAAAATAAGCCTTCAGTATAAACAGAGAAAGGAACAAATTAAAAAATGAAAATTGCATTTTTATTTCCGGGGCAAGGAGCCCAAAATGTAGGAATGGGAAAAGACCTATATAATGAATATGAAGAAGCAAAAAAAATATATAATAAAGTAAATGAAATAACAGGCATTAATATTAGCAAAATATCTTTTGAAGGACCAGAAGAAACCTTAAATGAAACAAAATATACCCAACTCGCAATACTAACTAATTCTTTAGCAATATTAGAAATTTTAAAAAAAGAAAACATAAAAGCTGATATATTAGCAGGTTTAAGTTTAGGGGAATATACAGCATTAATACATAGCAAATGCATTTCCTTTGAGCAAGGAGTAAAGCTTGTTCAAAAAAGAGGCGAATATATGCAAAGTTTAGCTCCTAAAGGAAATTGGCAAATGGCAGCAATTATGGGGCTAGAAGATGAACAAGTAGAAGAAGTGTGCAAAAAAGTAAAATCAGGCTTTGTAGTTCCGGTAAATTATAATACTATAGGTCAAGTAGTAGTTTCAGGAGAACAGCAGGCAGTAGAAGAAGCACAAGAACTTGCAAAAGAAGCGGGAGCAAAAAAAATAGCAGTTTTAAAAACTTCTGGACCATTTCACACAGAAAAATTAATAGAAAGTTCAAAAGCACTAAGAAAAGAGCTTGAAAGTGTTACATTTAATAAATTTGAAACAAAAGTTGTTAAAAATTTAGATGGCGAACTTTACAAAAATACAGATGATATAAAAGAAATTTTAGCAAAGCATATTATAAATCCAGTTAAATTTTCAAAAGCAATAAATACAATGCTACTTGAAGGAATAGATACTTTTATAGAAATAGGACCGGGTAAAACCTTATCTGGATTTGTAAAAAGAAGTCAGGTAACGAAAGAAATAAAAATATTGAATATAAGTAATGTAGATAATTTAAAAGAGACAATTTTGTGCCTTTCGCAGACGTAGCAATAGCGAAGGCAAGAAAGGAATGATAGTAAAAATGAATAAAGTAGTTTTAGTTACAGGTGCCTCAAGGGGTATTGGAAAGCAAATAGCTTTAACCTTTGCAAAAAATGGATATGATATTGCAGTTAATTATAATAAAGAAAATGAAGAATTAGAAAATTTAAAAAAAGAAATAGAACAAAACAATGTAAAATGTTTTATAGCAAAAGGAGATGTTTCTAACTACGAAGCTTGCGAAAAATTTGTAAAAGAAGTTATAGAAGAATATGGAAAAATAGATGTATTAGTAAATAACGCAGGTATCACGAAAGATACCTTATTAATGAGAATGAAAAAAGAAGATTTTGAAACTGTAATAGATGTTAACTTAGTAGGAACTTTTAATGTAACTAAAAATGTAATTCCATATATGATAAAAGCACGCTCAGGAAGAATTATAAATATTGCTTCAGTTGTAGGAATTGCAGGAAATGCAGGGCAAACTAATTATTCAGCATCTAAAGCAGGAATAATAGGATTTACTAAAAGTTTAGCAAAAGAAGTAGCGTCAAGAAATATATTAGTAAATGCAGTAGCACCGGGCTTTATACAAACTCAAATGACAGATGTTTTAAAAGAAGATATAAAAGAAGAAATTGCTAAATCCATACCATTAGGAAGAATGGGAAATCCTCAAGATGTTGCAAATGTTGTAAAATTTTTAGCATCAGAAGAAAGTTCATATATAACAGGTCAAGTAATTAATATTGATGGTGGAATGCTAATGTAATTAAAAAAATTATAATTTTGGCTTTGTCAAAATTCATTTAAAACGCGGGAAATACATACAAAATGTATTAAATCCTTGCCAAAATTTAATACTTTTCAAATTTTAATATTTTTCAAAATTTAATAGAAAGGACTAATAAAGTAAAAATGGAAAAAAGAGTTGTTATAACAGGGCTAGGGGCTATAACCCCAATTGGTAAAACCGCAAACGAAACTTGGAATGCAATAGAAAATAAAAAATGCGGAATTGATAATATAACATTATTTAATACTGAAACTTTTAAAACAAAGTTAGCAGCAGAAGTTAAAGAATATAATCCGCTAGATTATTTTGATTTAAAACAAACAAAAAGATTTGATAGATGCACACAATTTGCAATTATTGCTGCAAGAGAAGCAGTAGAAAATAGTGGTATTACAAAAGAAAATACAAATTATGAAAGAGTGGGTACTTATGTAAGCTCTGGAATAGGCGGTTTAACTACTATTCAAGAACAATGTGAAATATATTATGCAAAAGGAAATAATAGAATTTCACCAATGTTTATTCCAATGTCAATTACAAATATATCTGCTGGAGATATTGCAATAGAATTTGGTTTTAAAGGTGAATCAATGTCTTTGGTAACAGCGTGTGCATCTTCTACACACGCAATAGGAGAAGCATATAAAACAATAAAGCAAGGCTATGAAGATGTTATTATAGCTGGTGGAACAGAAGCAGGAATATGTAATATAGGAATTGCTGGATTTGAAAATATGAAAGCATTATCTACAGCCACAGATAAAAATAGAGCAAGTATTCCATTTGATAAAGAAAGAAATGGATTTGTTATGGGCGAAGGTGCAGCAATGGTTATAGTTGAAGAATTAGAACATGCAAAAAAAAGAGGAGCAAAAATTTATGCAGAAGTAATTGGTTTTGGTTCTACAACAGATGCCTACCATATAACATCACCAGATCCAGAAGGCACTGGTGCAGCAAACGCAATGATAAGAGCAATGAAAGATGCAAATGTTAATCCAGAAGATATAGATTATATTAACGCACATGGAACATCAACACATTTAAATGACTCTACTGAAACAAAAGCTATAAAAATAGCTTTCGGTGAAGCTAGCAAAAAAGTAATGATAAGTTCAACAAAAGGAAACACAGGTCATTTATTAGGAGCAGCAGGAGCATTAGAGGCTTTAATTTGTGCAGAAGCAATACAAAATAGTTTCGTTCCACCAACAATAAACTATAAAGAAAAAGACGAAGAATGTGATTTAGATATTGTTCCAAATGAACCAAGAAAAGCAAATTTAAATATTGTAATGTCAAATTCTTTGGGATTTGGTGGACATAATGCAAGTATTATAATTAAAAAATATAATGAATAGTTTGAAAGAATAAAAGGCTTTCATAATTATAAAAAGGTTTATAGTAATCCTTTTAAAAAACTAAATATATTACAAGGAAAGATTTAAAAAATGAATTATGAAGAAATTAAAAAACTAATGGAAGATATGGAAAATTCAACCTTAACAGCAATAAATATAGAACTTCCAGATGGAACAAAAGTTAGTATGAGAAAGGACTCTAAAGAAGAAATAGTAGACAATAAAGAGTATGAAACCAATAAAGGTAAAGAAGAAAAAGTTGAGTTAAATCAAATAACAGAAAATGAAGAAACAGGAAATATTATAAAATCTCCAATGGTCGGTAATTTTTACATAAAAGCATCACCAACAGCTAAACCTTATGTAGAGGTTGGAAGCGTAGTAGAACAAGGAGATACTGTTTGCATAATAGAAGCAATGAAATTAATGAATGAAATAGAATCTGAATTTTCAGGAAAAATTACAGAAATTTTTGTAAAAGATGGAGATCCAGTTGAGTATGGCACACCATTATTCAAAGTAGAATAATTTACATAAATCTACACGTGATTAACATAAAATAAATAAGAGAAATTTAAAAACAACTATTTATTGCAAATACGAAATAAAAAAATAAAAAACAACTATTTATTACAAATACGAAATAAAAGAAATTAAGAACAACTACTTATTATAAATATAAAAATAGGAGAAAGAAATGTTGTTAAATAAAGAAGAAATTAAAAACATTATTCCACAAAGAGAGCCATTTTTAATGATAGACGAAGTAGAAGAATATACACCAGGTCAAAGTGCTATAGCCTACAAAAATGTAGAAGAAACCGAATGGTATTTTAAAGGGCATTTTCCGGGAAATCCAATAATGCCGGGAGTTTTAATTGCAGAATCTCTTGCTCAAACAGGAGCAGTAGCAATTCTTTCTATGGAAGAAAATAAAGGAAAAAATGCTTTATTTGGTGGAATTGATAAAATGAAATTTAAAAAAATGGTAGTTCCGGGAGATAGGTTAAAATTAGAAGTTAAAATTATAAAGCAAAAGGGACCTATTGGCGTAGGCGAAGCTATAGCTTCTGTAGATGGAAAAATAGCAGCAAAAGGAGAGCTTACATTTGCATTAGTGTAAAAATCATTAGTATAAAAAGTTAGTGCAAAAATAAAATATTATCACCAAAAAGGTTTATGGATATAACCTTAATTTAATTATAAAGAGTTTAATTATAAAAAAATTGATTATAAAAATCCAAATTAATTGTATAAGGAAATGATTAAAGCAATGAACAAAATATTAATTGCAAACAGAGGAGAAATTGCAGTTCGTATTATTAGAGCCTGTAAAGAAATGAATATAAAAACAGTTGCAGTATATTCAGAAGCAGATAAAAACGCTTTACACACCCGTTTAGCAGATGAAGCTATTTGTATAGGTCCAGCACCTTCTAATAAAAGTTACTTAAATATAAAAAATATTATAGAAGCTGCTTATATAACTGGTGCAGATAGTATACATCCGGGTTTTGGTTTTTTATCGGAAAATTCTCAATTTGCAAAAATATGTGAGGAATCTAATATAAAGTTTATAGGACCAAGCTCAAAAGTTATAGATTTATTAGGAAACAAATCAAATAGTAAAGAGCTTATGCAAAAAGCTGGAGTTCAAGTTATTCCGGGCTCAAATGGAAGTGTAAAGGGCTTAAAAGATGCACTATTAATTGCAGAAGAAATAGGATATCCTGTAATGCTAAAAGCAGCAGCAGGCGGCGGTGGAAAAGGTATTAGAGTAGTAAATAATAGTAATGAACTAGAAACCTGCTATAATATAGTAAAACAAGAAGCTAAAGCTTCTTTTAATGATGATGAAGTTTATATAGAAAAATTCATACAAAATCCTAGACATGTAGAAATACAAATATTAGCAGATGAACATGGAAATATAATTCATTTAGGAGAAAGAGACTGCTCAATACAAAGAAAACATCAAAAAATAATGGAAGAAACACCTTCAACAGCAATAGATGAAAAACTTAGAAACAAAATGGGAAATGCTGCAATAAAAGCAGCAAAAACAGCCGGTTATACTAGCTGTGGAACAGTAGAATTTTTAGTAGATAGTGATAAAAACTTTTATTTTATGGAAATGAATACCAGAATTCAAGTAGAACACCCTATAACTGAAATGAGAACAGGAATAGATATAGTAAAAGAACAAATAAGAATTGCAGCAGGTGAAGAATTAAAAATAAAACAAAAGGAAATTGAATTTAAAGGTCATGCAATAGAATGTAGAATAAATGCTGAAAATCCTATGAATAATTTTATGCCATGTCCTGGTCAAATTAAAGAAATAAACTTGCCCGGTGGAAATGGCATACGAGTAGATACAGCAATATATAATGGATATGTTATACCACCAAACTATGATTCAATGCTTGCAAAAGTAATAGTACTTGGAGCAAATAGAAATGAAGCTATTGCAAAAATGAAAAGAGCATTAGAAGAATTAGTAATAGATGGGGTAACTACAAATAGAGATTTTTTATTTAATATAATAAGAAACCCTAATTTTATTAGAGGCAATTTTGATACCTCTTTTGTTGAAAATGAAATTATAAAAGAAAAAATATGATTTACATAATATAAAAGCAAAAAAATTAAAAGAAAATATAATTTACATAATATAAAACTTGAAATTTAAAAGAAAAAGTATAATTTACATAAAACTTAAAGTTATTTAAATAATGATTTAGTTAAAACTAGAGAGCATTTGAATTAAAGCTAAGAAACATTTTAATAAAAGGTTTGATTAAAGCTATAGAGTGTTTGAAAAAAGATTGCTTAAAGCTAGAGAGTGTTTAAATAAAAAGATTGTTTAAAACTAAAGGGTGTTTAATAAATAATTTTAAAAAAACTAAAAAGCATAAAAAAGTATTAAATATAAACTTGAAAGAAGGCTAGTAGTAGAAAATGATAGTTGACAAAATTAAAAAAAGAGAAGTCCAAACAGTAAAAAACAAAAAATCTAAGGTAGATATACCAATAGGCAAATGGCTTAAATGTGAAAAATGTGGAGAAATTTTATATAAAGAAGCAGTTACGAACAATTTAAATATTTGCCCTAACTGTGGCTATTATTTCAGAATGCATATAGATAAAAGATTAGACTTAATAATAGATCAAGGAACTTATGAAAGATTTAACTTAGATATAGAAACTACAAACCCTCTAAACTTAGAAGATTATCCTAAAAAATTAAAAACATTAAGAGAAAAAACAGGACTTAAAGAAGCGGTAGCCTGTGGCACTGGAAATATAAATGGAGAAAAAGTTGTAATTTGTATTATGGATAGTGGCTTTTTAATGGGAAGCATGGGAGTAGTTGTTGGAGAAAAAATAACATATAGCATAGAACAAGCTATAAAACAAAAACTTCCACTTGTTATATTTTCTGTATCAGGAGGAGCTAGAATGCAAGAAGGAATTATTTCCTTAATGCAAATGGCAAAAACTACATCAGCACTTACTAAGTTAGATAAAGCAGGACTTTTATACATATCTGTTTTAACAGATCCAACTTATGGAGGAGTAACAGCATCATTTGCAAGTTTAGGAGATATTATTTTAGCAGAACCAAAAGCTATGATAGGCTTTGCAGGACAAAGAGTAATAGAACAAACTATTGGTGAAGCTTTGCCACAAGGATTTCAAACAGCCGAATTTCTATTAGAGCATGGTTTTATAGATAAAATAGTAGAAAGAAAAGACTTAAAAGATACTATATATAAATTAATTCAATTCCATAAGGGAGGCGAAAAATAATGCCAAATTTAAAATTATCAGCGTGGGAAATAGTAGAAATAGCAAGAAATCCAAAAAGAAAAACTGCACTTGATTATATTAATAGAATATTTGATGATTTTATAGAATTACATGGAGATAGAAAATTTAAAGACGATAAAGCTATTGTATGTGGCTTAGCCAGAATTGAAAAACAAAATTTTACAATAATTGCAGAGCAAAAAGGAAGAACAACAAAAGAAAATATTGAAAGAAATTTTGGTATGCCTAATCCTGAAAGTTATAGAAAAGCAATTAGATTTATGAAGCAAGCAGAAAAATTTAAAAGACCAGTTGTTACATTTATAGATACCAAAGGAGCATATCCGGGAATTGGTGCAGAAGAAAGAGGGCAGGGTGAAGCCATTGCTAAATCTATGTTTGAAATGGCAAAATTGGAAGTACCTGTAATTTCTATTGTAATAGGAGAAGGTTCAAGTGGTGGAGCCTTAGCAATAGGAGTTGCAAATAAGGTGTTTATGCTAGAAAATGCAATTTATTCAATACTTTCTCCAGAAGGCTATAGCAGTATTTTATGGAAAGATTCTAGTAAATATAAAGAAGCGGCAGAAAAAATGAAACTAACAGCAAAAGATTTATACGATTTAAAAGTAATAGATAAAATAATAAAAGAACCACAAAAAGATGGAGAAGTAGATTTTGAAAAATTAGCTAATAACTTGAAAAAAGAAATAGTAAATGCTATAAACGAATTAAAAAATTTAGAACCCAAAAAAATAGTTCAAAATAGATATGAAAAATTCAGAAATATGGGAGAATATATAAAATTATAAAGTTAATAAAACATGAAAAAACATATAAGGAAGTTAATATTTAAAAATTTTATTATATTAATGTTAGTTGATACTTTAAAAAATATTATATAAATGTTGGAGGTAAAAAATGTTATTAGAAGGTAAAAAAATTTTAGTAATGGGAATAAGAAACAAATGGAGTATTGCTTATGGAATTGCTAAATCTGCTTATGATAATGGAGCAAAACTTATTTTTACATATATGGGAGAAGAAAACAAAGATAAAATAGAAGATTTAATATCAGAATTTGAAGGCAGTAAAGCTTATGTATTAGATGATGCAGCAAATGACGAATTAGTAAAAGAGGTATTTTCTAAAATAAAAGAAGAAAATGGAAAAATAGATGGTTTAGTTCATGCTATAGCACATGCAAATACTGAAGATTTGCATAATGACTTTATATACACTACTAAGGAAGGCTATAGTAATGCTGTTGATGTAAGTGCATATTCATTTGTACTTTCTGCAAGAGTAGCCAAAGAGCAAGACATGCTAAATGAAAATGCAAGTTTAGTAACATTAACATATCATGGTTCAACTAAAGTATTAGAAGGCTATAATGTTATGGGTGTTGCAAAAGCAGCATTAGAAGCAAGTGTAAGATATTTAGCAGAAAACTTAGGAAAAAATGGAATAAGAGTAAATGCAGTTTCAGCAGGACCTATAAAAACTCTATCAGCAAAAGGAATTAAAGACTTTTCATCTATTCTAACAGTTGTAGAAGAAAAATCACCATTACATAGAAATGTTACTACTACTCAAGTTGGAAATGTTGCCACCTTTTTGCTAAGTTATATGTCAGATAGTATAACTGGACAAATAATATATGCAGATAGTGGTTATAATATAATGGGAGTTTAAAATTAATAAAAAAATATAAGGAGAATTGAAGGTTGAAAAATAATTACAATTTTTTTTAACCAGATTTGTGCCTTAGGAAGGAATGAAATTAAATATGAATAAAGAAGAAATATTTGAAAAATTAAAAGAAATTATTGTTAATCAATTAGGAGTTGAAGAAGCAAATATAAAAGAAGATGCTACCTTTGTAGATGACCTATCAGCAGATTCTTTAGATATTGTTGAATTGGTAATGAATATTGAAGAAGAATTTGAAATAGAAATACCAGACGAAGATGCTGAAAAAATAGTAACAGTAGGCGATGTGGTAAATTATATAAAAGAACGTAAACAATAAAAATTAAAAGTTTTAGTAAAAATATAGACTTTTTATGTAAGATAATGTAAAATACTGTCAATAGAAAGTAAGCAATTTAAGAAAATATCAAATATTTGAGTAAATGCTAGAATAACAATAATAAGTTTTAATGAAGAAAGTTAAAATTGATTTTTTTAACTTTCTATTTTATTGCATATCTTATTATATTTTAAAATAACAAACCAAATTAATACAAAAAAGCATCTAAACAATATAAAGGATAATTAGAAATGTAAAAGAGGAAAAAATGAACAAAATAGATAAAAAAGAATTAAAAAATATATTTGAACAAATAAAAATAGATAGAAAAAAAGGAACGGAAAAATTATGTAGCAAATATTATAAAATAATTTATGGAATAGCATTTAGTATACTAAAAAATAAAGAGGATACAGAAGATGCAGTTCAAAATTTTGTAACAAAAATATATAGCATGAATATAGAAAAATTTCCAAAAGATAAAGAAGCTACATGGCTGTATACAGTTGTAAAAAACGAAGCTTTACAAATTATTAGAAAGAAAAATAAAGAATTAAATATATATGAAGATACATTTTATGAGCTAAAAGATGAAAACAATGAAATTGAAAATATAATAGATAAAGAAAGTTTTAATAAATTAATAAGCAATTTAAATGATAAAGAAAAAGAAATTGTAGTATTAAAAATTATTTCTAACTTATCGTTTAAAGAAATATCTGAATTATTAAAGCAGCCAACAAGTACTATTAAATGGAAATATTATAGAGCAGTATATAAAATTAAGCTTTTGCTTGGAAATATTGCAATGTTTATAGTAACTTTTACATTAGGAATATTTACTTTAAAAAGCAATATAAAAAAAATTAGTAAAATAGAAAATGCTGAAAAGCATCAAAATAATACTAACAAAGAATTATCTGAAACAGAAAAAATAGGAAACTTACAAGGACAAACTGAATTTACAACTGAAAATCAAAATGTAAATAACTTACAAAATGTTAGTGATGCAGCTGCTGTAATAATAGATAATAGTACATTAGAAAATAATTTAAAGGAAGATAGTGTGGCAGCAAGTAGTGTAATAGAGAATAATGTTTTAACAAATAATACAGAAACTAATACCATAGAAAATAATAATATAATAGAAAATGCAAACTATATAGGAATAAGTATGTTAGGCATTTCTTTAATTTTCTTAATCATAACAATATATACAATTATTAATACAAAAATCAAACTAAAACTAAATAAAAAAACATCTAAATAGTATAAAGTAAAAATTATACTTCTAATAAAAAAAGAAAGGGATGAATTTAAATATGAAAAAGAAAATTATAATAATATTAATAATATTAGCTATTATATTATTTTTTCCAATTAGACAAGTTTTAAATGATGGTGGAACTGTTCAATATAAATCATTAGTATACACTATTACAAAATATCACAAACTTACACAAGTAGATTCAAATGTAGAGTATATGGAAGGCCTTGAAATCAAATTGTTAGGCATAAAAATATATAGTAATTTAAAGAACAATCAAAGTGAGTCACCTAATACCAATATTCAAGAAAATGATAACAATGCTGAACTAGATGCTAAAAAAGATAATGAAACAAAACATAGCTTTGTAGGAACAATACTAGAAGAAGATACTACATATATGCTAGTACAACCAAATGAAGATGAAGAAGAAAGAAAGTTATATGATAAAATAAAAATTTGTTATGGAGTAGATCATATAGACTATTTATTTGGAAAAGGTAGAAAAGTAATAATAAATTATACTGGAGAAGTAATTCCAAAAGCAAAGCCAGATCAAAATACTGATTCTATAATAGAAGAATTTGCACGCATTAATACAAATGATATATTAGTTGATGGATATGAAAATTTTAAATTAACAGTAAAAAAATCTAGCAAAATTAAAAAAGTAAAAATACTAAATGCTCAGGAACTATGGAAAATTGATTATGATTATAACTTATATTATTATGGACTAGAAGAAGTAAATATTACAATAAATAATGAAACAATGTCTTTAGAAAAAGCTTTATTTAGCGGAAAAATGACATTAAATGGTTTAATAGCACAAGCTAATAAAGATTTTCCTGATACAATACCTTATAACGATGGAGGCAGTATGGAATACCACTATAAAGACTATGCAATTATAAAAGTACATAAAACAGATGGAAATATGGACGTGTATATAGGTATTAATAGTATGAAATTAAAAGATCTATTCTAAAACGAGTATTGCTTAAAAAAGTATATTGTGTTATAAATTAAGCAAATAAAAGGAGGGAAAACTTATGAAAAAATTTTTGAAAAGTTTATGTGCTATTATAGTAATTATAATTGTTATAAGTTTAATACTTTTTGTAATTGATTATACTAGAGTAAAAAAAGATAAAAATCCAATATTTTATAAAGGTTTTATTGATTATAATAATTTGGAAGATGAAATCTCTAGAATTGGAAACATGAAAGAAACAATAAAAGTAGTAGTAGTAAAAGTAAATTCTACGTATCTATTAGCTATGGATGAAAACAATACTAATGAATTATATAGTATCAGCTTCACAAATGAAGGAAATATTGGATTTAAAAAAGGTCAAGAAATATTGGTTTACTTTGATGGAATTGTAAATGCAACGTATCCGGGTGGAATTAACAAGGTTGGAAAAATAGAAATTATAAAAGAAGAAAGTAATATAGAAATACCTGAAAGTATATTAACATATTGTTATAGTTCAAAAGAAAATGTAAAAGTTACAGTAAATGAATTAACAAAAAGTAGTATAACTATTACAATTGTAGATACAAATGAAATACCATACAAATATAAAAATTCATATTCTTTATATAAAAAAGTAAAAAATGAAAACTATACAGGAGTAGGAGAAAAAATAGGAAAGGATACAGAAAATTCAACGGCAGGTTTTACTCGGAACAGGAAGTGAATATACATGGGAAGAGTTAGAAAAAAATTCAAGTATTTCAGTTAAAGACACAATGGAACCATTAACATATAATTTACCTAGTATGACAGAGGATAACTATTATACAGTAACCGGATATAAATTTAATTGGCAACAATTATATGGACAATTAAGTGAGCGGAGAATATAAATTTATTTATAACACAGAAAGTAATATAAGTTTTTTCTCAATAATAGTAGAATTTAGCATTGACAAAAATGGAAAAATAACATATCAGGAGCCAAATATTGATTATTAGCAAAGCAAAAAATAATATTTTAACAAAAAAATAACAACACATTCCACTATGCCAATATGCAAATGTGTTGTTATACTTTTATGTAGTGGTAACCGCATTCACTGCGGTTATTCATTTCCTATAATTATTATATAAAAGTATAAAAATTTGTTTCATTTGCTTGCATTTTGGTTAAACTTGTAGTATATTGTTAAATGAAATGAGAATGAGCGGAGTGTGTTGCCCCTTTTACTCTTTGATGTTACAAACTACTCCACAGCTTTTATAGCTTGTGAGACTGATATATGGGGGTGGTTAGCAATGGGAGAAGCTTTAGTAATAATTACATACCTATTGTTCTATGGAATGATAGGAACAACTCTTATAAACCTTGCCTTGTTAATCATCATTTGTTTCTTACTACATAGGCAATAAAAAATAACCATTCTGCTTTGCTCTGGAGAATGGCTATTTAAATCTTTCAATAGGGCAACCACTTTCGTGGTTTCTCATTTCTTGTTTTTATTATACATACTTTTGATAGTTTTGTCAAATACTTTTTTTATTTATTATATCCAAAGATGGTTTATTTAGCTATATACTGTAAAAAAATTTTTTAAAAAATGCCAGTTATTGAGTTGAAATACAATAAAAGATATGATATATATTAGTATATAAATATTATTAGGAGGTTTATATTATGAGAAAAAATATTAAAACTACTGAAGCAATATTTCCAATGCCAGTATTAATGATTTCAACATATAATGAAGACGGAACTATTGATGTAATGAATGCAGCATGGGGAACCATGCTAGATAGAGATTATGTTGTACTAAATTTAACAGAAACACATAAAACTGTTAAAAACATTAAAGAAAGAAAAGCCTTTACAGTTAGTATTGCAGATAGCAAACATGTTACAGAAGCGGATTATTTTGGCATAGCATCAGGAAATAACACTACAAAAAAATTTGAAAATAGCAAACTAACAGCTACAAAATCTCAAAATGTTGATGCTCCAATTATAAATGAATTCCCAATTTGTATGGAATGTGAATTTATAGAATATCAAAATGATAAATATGGATGTGGAGTAGTAGGAAAAGTAATAAATGTAACTGCAGATGAAACCGTTATGAATGGAGAAAATGTTGATATTGAATTAGTTAATGCCATTGCATTTGATCCATACACACATGGATATTATAAAGTAACTGAAAGAGTTGGAAATGCTTTTAAAGATGGACTTCAATTAAAAAATAATGACTAAAATATAAATATGCAAGAAATAAAATTAAATAATAATATGGGCAGATAGTTTAGTAGAATTATCTGTCCTTTTATGTTATAATAATTTTGGCAATTATAAAAACAAAAAGAGCATAATTTAATAAAGCTTATAAGCACTTACATATAATACTAGCGTAATGCAAAAAATAATGTAGAAAGAGATGAATTAAAATGTTTTCAAACATGGGAGAATATGAAGCTTGTGGAATATTTACAATAGGGCATTTTATTTTAATAGCGCTTACAATAATAGGCATTTTTATTGCTTTAAAATTTTCAGTAAATAAAAATAAAGAAGATGTACATAAAATTATAAAATACGTAACAATTGTAGCATATATATTAGAAGTTATAAAAATAATTTTTAATGTAAGGCAAAACTCCTTTAGTGCAGTTAATACTTATTTACCACTTTATTATTGTAGTGTACTATTGTATGCTGGAGCTTTAAGCTCATTTGCAAAAGGTACTTTAAAAAGAATAGGAGATGTATCTTTAGCAACTGGTTCAATAATAGGTGGAATAGTATTTGTAATATATCCATCTACATCCTTACCTATATATCCTGCATTTCATTTTTTAAGTATACATAGCTTTTTATTTCACGGAGCTATGATATATTTAGGCATATTAATAAATAAAACAAGATATATAAAATTAGAGAAAAAAGATATTATATACTTTGCAAGCTTAATTGGAGGTATGAGTATTGTAGCATTAATAGTAAATAAGCTTTTTGACGGTAATTTAATGTTTATATCAAATAATTTCCCTCGGAACATTAATTGAAATACTATATAAAATAACCAATGGAAGTTTTCTATTTACAGCAATTATGGTAATATTACAAATGACACTACCATTTTACATTTCTTATTATGTAGTAAAAGGAATACACACATTAGAAGATAAACGAAAAAGCTTAAATTCTATTGAAGAAAATAGAGAAGATAAACAAAAAAAGTTAAATTCTACTAAAGAAAATAAAGAAGGCAATCAAAAAAGTAAAATTACTGAAATAAATAATCAAACTGTAGCAGGGGAAGAATATGAAGTTACAAAATAAAAAAAGAGAAATATTAATAATTATAACAATTTTAATAATTCAAACAATGGTATTTATAGGTGCAGGTATAAATAAATCGTATTCAATAATAGGTGGAATAGTATTTGTAATATATCCATCTACATCCTTACCTATATATCCTGCATTTCATTTTTTAAGTATACATAGCTTTTTATTTCACGGAGCTATGATATATTTAGGCATATTAATAAATAAAACAAGATATATAAAATTAGAGAAAAAAGATATTATATACTTTGCAAGCTTAATTGGAGGTATGAGTATTGTAGCATTAATAGTAAATAAGCTTTTTGACGGTAATTTAATGTTTATATCAAATAATTTCCCTCGGAACATTAATTGAAATACTATATAAAATAACCAATGGAAGTTTTCTATTTACAGCAATTATGGTAATATTACAAATGACACTACCATTTTACATTTCTTATTATGTAGTAAAAGGAATACACACATTAGAAGATAAACGAAAAAGCTTAAATTCTATTGAAGAAAATAGAGAAGATAAACAAAAAAAGTTAAATTCTACTAAAGAAAATAAAGAAGGCAATCAAAAAAGTAAAATTACTGAAATAAATAATCAAACTGTAGCAGGGGAAGAATATGAAGTTACAAAATAAAAAAAGAGAAATATTAATAATTATAACAATTTTAATAATTCAAACAATGGTATTTATAGGTGCAGGTATAAATAAATCGTACTTACATATGGATGAAGCATATTCTTTAGGCTTAGCAAATTATAACAAAATAGACATACAGGAAAACGAAGATTTTTATAATACTTGGCATAATAAAGAATACTATGAAAATTATTTAAAAGTAAATAAAAGTGAACAAAGTAACTTTATGCCAGTATATGAAAACCAAAAAAATGATGTACATCCTCCGCTATATTATTTATTATTAAGAATTGCAATGGGCTTTCATGTAGGAAGTTATTCTAAATGGTCTGGAATAATACTAAATATAATTATATATCTTTTTATAACTATATTTATGTATTTAATAATTAAAAAAATATTTGGAGAAAGTGAAAAAAATAATATAAAATTTGCTATATTAGCATTAATTTCAAGTTTAACTTTAGCTTCAATAAATAATGTAATTTACATAAGAATGTATGCACTAGCAACACTAAATATACTTGCTACAACATATTTTCACTTAAAATTATTAGATAAAAAGAACAATTATAAGGTATTATTGTTAATAGGACTATCAGCTCTAGCAGGCTCTTTAACACACTATTATTACTTATTATATTTAGTAGTATTAGTTATAATGTTTAGCATAAAATATTTAAAAGAAAAAGAATATAAGCAGTTAGCAAAATATATAGTAACCTTAGTATTAGCAGGAATATTATCCTTAATAATATTTCCATATTCAATAAATCATATATTTTTTGGTTATAGAGGTCAAGGAGTAATAAAAGGCTTAACAAGCAGTATTTTAAAATCCATAATTAGCATATTGGCTTACATATTTATAGTAAATGTATATACTTTTAACAATGCACTATTTATAATTTTAATTTTTATATTAGGCTTAATTTTATATAAAAAACATAAAAAAATAACAGATAATGAAAAAAACAAATATATTAAATACATAGCACTTCCAACTTTATTTTATGCATTATTTGTATCTATAGCATCACCTTTTATAGAATTAAGATATATAATGCCTATTTCTAGCTTAATATTCGTGTTAGTTTTATATTATGTTATAAACTTAACGAAAACTATTTTTAAAGAAAAATTAAATAAAATTGCAATTTGTATGTGTATATTAATTTTTATAATGCCATTTATATCAAATGTAATTATAAATGTAGCATTGGGAAAGAATTTTAGAAACGAACAAGAAACTGCATATTCGAGCAAAAGTGAAATAGCTTTAAAATTAAAATCTGAAACAAATTTGCCAATAGAATTTGTTTCAAACTTAATACACAAAAATGAAGAAGACGTATTATTATATATAAAAGATTTTAAATTAGAACCAGAAGTTTTATATACTAATAAACGTAATATTACAAGCTTAATAAAAGAAAATGCAAATTTACCAGCAATATATATTTTTGATTCTAATCATAACAGATTTTTAGATGATATACTATTATTTACTTATATAAATGAATCATATATAGCAAAAGATATTGAAGTTAATGAAGAAAATATTAGGCAAATAACTTCAAATAAAAATACTTCAAATGGAGTAATTGTATTTATAAATGACGGACACGAAAATGATGAAATATTAAATACAATAAAAAATACATTAAAATTAGAAAATATAAAATACTTAGAGCACCTTAATGCTTGTGATGTTTATTTAGTGAAATAAAAAAGCTAAATGCAATTTGTATGACTAAATGCGTATATTCTGTAAAGCAAATGCAATTTATATGACTAAATGCATATATTCTGTAAAACAATGAAATTTGTATGACTAAATGTGTATATTTTGTAAAGCAATGCAATTTGTATGCTAAATGCGTATATTTTGTAAATTAAATAAAAATAGTATTGCTGAAGATTTGAAAATTTGATATAATGGTAATATTCAGGAGGCGAATTAAATGATAAAAATTACAAATTCAATGACTAACAAAAAAGAAGAATTTATACCAATTGAACCGGGAAAAATAAAAATGTATGCTTGTGGAATTACAGTATATGATTATAGCCACATACGGACACGCACGTCAAGCCATAGTATATGCTATGATGGTAGACTATTTTAGGTATAGAGGCTATGAAGTTAAATATGTACGTAATTATACAGACGTAGATGATAAAATAATAAAAAGAGCAAATGAACTTGGAAAAAATGCATTAGAATTTTCTAAAGAACAAATAGAAGAAACAGAAATTGATATGAATGGTTTACATATTACTGAAGCGGATATAAAAACAAAAGCTTCAGAATATATTGAAAAAATGATAAAATTCATTGAAAAACTTATAGAAAAGGGATATGCATATCCAACAGAATCTGGAGATGTTTATTATAGAGTTAGAAAATTTAAAACTTATGGAAAACTTTCTAATAGAAATATAGATGAATTAGTTAATGGTGTTCGTATTGAAGTAGGAGAAGAAAAAGAAGATCCTCTTGACTTTGCTTTATGGAAATCAGCTAAACCTAATGAAATTTCATGGCATTCTCCATGGGGAGATGGTAGACCGGGCTGGCACATTGAATGTTCATGTATGGCAATGGATACTTTAGGTGAAACCATAGATATACATGGAGGAGGAAAAGATTTAATTTTCCCACATCATGAAAATGAAATAGCTCAATCAGAAGCATATACAGGAAAAGAATTTGCACATTATTGGTCTCACTGTGGACTTATAAAAATAAACGGTGAAAAAATGAGCAAATCACTTGGAAATTCACTAACTATTAGAGATGCTTTAAAACTATATAACTATGAAATTATTAAATTCCTTTTCTTTTCTAAACACTATACTTCAGATATAGATATTACAGATGCTGATTATTTATTAGCAGAACGCCATATGTATTATTTTTATAATACAATAGCTAAAATGCAAAAAATAATAAATTTATATAATGGAAATGCAGAAGGACCAAGAGAAAATAACGATATTGTAGATGCAATTAAAGAAAAATTCATAGAGGCAATGGATGACGATTTTAATACTTCAGTTGTTATGGCTAATTTACATAATATAATTAAATATGTAAATAATTTAATAAAAAATCTAAAAGAAAATAATAAAGAGCAAACTGCAAATACGTTAGCAAAAATTTGGAAAGAAATGAGTGAAGTATATGGAGTACTTGGCTTATTTAAGCAAGAACCAGAAGAATTTGTTAAAGAATTAAGAACTAAATACTTAGAAAAATTAAATATTAAAGAAGAATATATAGAAGAAAAAATAAAAGAAAGAAAAACAGCTAAGGAAAATAAAAATTATGAACTAGCAGATACAATACGAAAAGAACTTACAGAAAAAGGAATAATACTTAGCGATGCAAATAATGAAACCACTTGGGACATAGAAATGCTTTACTAAAAATAGATATTGTTAAATAAATGCTTTATTAAATATATTTTTATTAATAGATGCTTTATCAAATAGATTTTACTAATAAATACTTTATTAAATAGATGTTTTACTAAATAGATGACTATTGCTAGTCATCTATTTTTATGATATTATTAAAGCAAATAAACTATTTAAAAAAATGCTCTAATTTTGTAAAAATAAGAGGGAAAAATGAATATATTAATAACTGTAAATGATAAATATATAAAGCAAGTAAATATTTTATTAAATTCAATACAAAAATCAAATAATAATGAAAATTTTAAAGTGTATATTTTAAATAGCACTTTAACTGATGAGCAAGTTAATAAAATAAAAAAAGGGTTAAACTTAGAAAAATTTTGTATAATTGATATAAAGGTTAAAGAAACAATAAGTGAATTGACTGAAAATGCCCAAAAATATCCTGCTCAAATGTATTTTAGAATTTTTGCTACAAAATATTTACCAAAAGAAATAGATAGAATTTTATATTTAGATGCAGATACCTTAGTAATAAATAAGTTAAATGAATTTTACAATATGGATTTCGAAGGCAACTATTTTATTGCAACAACACATGTAAAAAAAGTATTACATAAATTTAATGAAATAAGATTAGGACTAAATAAAAATGAGCCATATATAAATACGGGTGTGCTTTTAATGAATTTAAAAGAACTAAGAAAAATAGAGCCTGAAAAAGAAATAAATTTTATACAAAAAAATGGAAGAAAGCTAATAATACCTGATCAAGACATAATTAGTACAATATATGGAAATAAAATAAAATTAGTAAGTGATTTAAAATATAATTTAGGTGATAGAAACTTAAATTATTATAACTTAAATAATCCAAAAGCTAAAATAGGACTAAAATGGGTTCGAAAAAATACAGTAATAATTCATTACTTTGGTAGAAATAAACCATGGAATAATGGATATGTAGGTAAATTAGGATGTTTTTATAATAAAATGGAAGAAGAACTAGAAATAAATAAAGCTTCTAAAAAGGTATTAATATTATCATGTGGAACTGGTGGAGGTCATAATACAGCAGCAAAAGCCATACAAGAAGAACTTCTTTCAAGAAATATAGAAACAGATTTTAAAGAATATTTGGAAATTATTAACCCTAAATTAAAAGATAGAGTTAATAATTTATACATAAAATCTACAAATAAAAATGGAAAAGTATTTAAAAAGGTATATAATTTAGGAAAAATATATGAAAAAACTAAATTAAAATCACCTGTATATTTGTTAAATAGCCTAAATAAAGAAAAAATATATAACTATATTAAAAATAATCAATATAGCTATATTATAACTACACATTTATTTTCAGCACAGGTATTAACAGCTATTAAAAAGGAGCATCATATTCATTTTTTACAAGTTGCTACAGACTATGTAAGCATACCTTTTTGGGAAGAAACAAATCCAGATTATTTTGTTATTCCAAGTGAAGAATTAGAAGCCGATTTCCTAGAAAAAGGAATTAAAAAGCAAAAAATATTAGCTTTAGGAATACCAGTAATGAAGCAATATAGAAGGAATTATAATAAACAAGAAGCACAAAAACAATTAAATTTAGATACCAATAAAAAATATATTTTAATTTTAAATGGAAGTATGGGATTTGGTAACATAAAAGAAATAGCAAAACAATTATTAGAAAATATTAAAGACTTTACATTTATAATTTCTTGTGGAAGCAATAAAGAAATTTTGGATTTCCTTAGTGAAGAATATAAAAATAATAACAGAATTATACCACTTCAATATACGAAGGAATTAGGTAAATATATGGCAAGTTCTGAAGTTATACTTAGTAAGCCTGGAGGATTAACAACTACAGAAGTTGCAGTAATGAGAAAACCCTTAATTCATATAATGCCAATACCGGGTTGTGAAAATTATAATGCTAATTTTTTCGCTGAAAGGCAAATGTCAATTAAGTGTGAAAATCTTGAAGAAGTAATAAGTAGCACAAAAAAATTAGTGGAAAATGAAGAATTGCAAAATAGAATAATACAAAACCAAAAAAAGTATATAACAGGAGATACAACAGAGAAAATAGCAGATATTGTTATAAAAGAATTAAACAGGAGTATTAAGTAGTGGAAAAAATAATAGAAAATTTTGAAGAGGAAAACACTAAATTAATTCAAGATGAAAATATAGATTTAATACAAAATAACAGCATAGATTTAATACAAAATAAAGGAATAAATAACAGCACAGATTTAATGCAAGATGAAAATGAAGATGTAATTCACTTATATGAGCCATTAAAACTAAACATAGACGAAAAATATAAATATTTTAATGAAGGAAAAATATTTTCATTTTTTTCTAATTTATTATATTATGGTTTAGCCGTTCCAGTTTTAACAATTTTAAATAAAATAGTATATGACTTAAAAATAGAAGGAAAAGAAAATATTAAAAATTTAAAAACAGGAGCCATAAGTGTATCTAATCATGTTTTGATTTTAGATTGTACTATGGTAGGCTTATCTTTTGGATTAAGAAAAATATATTTTACTACAAGAGAAGGCAGTTTTAAAATTCCATTTATACGAAAATTAATAAAATTATTAAGAGCAGTACCTATTCCTACAAACACAAAAAGTAAAATACATTTTGTAAAAGAAGTAGATAAGGCTATACAAAATGGAAAAATAATACATTTTTATCCTGAAAAAGCATTGTGGCCTTATTGTGAAAAAATAAGAAATTTTAAAAGCGGAGCCTTTAAATTTGCAGTAAGAAATAAAGTATCAGTTATTCCAATAGTAATTACTTTTAGAACTCCAAAAGGAATAAGAAAGTTTTTTAAAAAGAAAAAAGATGTTACAGTAAAAATATTAGAACCTGTAAATTACATAAATGAAAAAGAAAGTGAAAAATATAGAGTAGAAAAGTTAAAAGAACAAGTACATAAAATTATGGAAAATGGAAATTTGTAAATTTATGATATTTTATAAGTATTAAACTTGAAAGGAAGAATAAGTATGTTACAAACTATTTTACTTGTTGGTATCATATTCACAAGACTGTATTTGATATTTAGCATAAGCGCATTACCGGGAGTAATATTGTCTTTAATATTGATATGGCTAATAGGAAAATTAATAAAAAATGATAATATAGTTAAAAGATTAATATATGTAATTATTGTTGCATTTTGTATATACATATCAATGCATATATTTTGGGCATCACCAAATGCACTAAATGTAATGGATATAATAGATAAAATCGTCTAAATAATAGAAAGGAAAAAGGTGACGAAATGAAAAAAGTATTAAAAATTATATTAATTATTGTTGCACTATTGATAGTATTAGCCATAGCTTTCTTTTTAACAGATGTTTCAAGAGCTAAAAATGGAGAAAAACCAATTTTTTGTATATTAGAAGATGAAGTAAATGATGGAGGTACAAAAATATATTTAGGGCTAGGTTACAAAGTAATACATTTTCATACATTAAATGGATTTAATAGAATAAAAATAGGAACTTGGTTTATGCAATATGATGATTTTGAAAAAGAAATAGAAGAGAGTATGAATCAACAAACAGAAAGTAGTTTGAAATATAAACCTTTGGAAGATATAAATTATGATTTATCTGAGATGATAGACGATAAATACTATATTGTAATGAATAATAATACAGTATATCATATAGAAGAATTAGACAAATTTATAAAAAATGTAGAAAATAACGTAGAAGATGAAATAAGAATTGTAGAATATACAAAAGAAGATCAGCCAATAGTTACAAATTTAGAATATAAAAATAATAAATTTATTTTAAAAGTTGATAGTAGAGGAGATGCGTATATCAGAAATATAACCATAAATGAATATGATGCCACCGAATATAAATTAGTAAAAGAAGATAAGCCTAAGGTTATAACAGATTTAAAAACTTATTATCCATTGAAGTTGAAAAAAATAAAAGGTATAAAAAGTGTAAAAATATGTAATTATGCAACAGTAAAAGAAACTGCTAAATATAATTTTCAATTAGAATTTAACAAAGATTTAGAAAAAGAAGAAATAACAAAAATTCTTGCAAAGGGTGAAAATAGTAAATATAACTATAATATTTATTCATATAAAGGAACAGTAAATATTATAGTGAATGGAGAAAAAATGTCTTTACGAGATGCTTTAATAAATAATAAAATAACCATAGATGAAATATTGCAAAAAGCAGAAAAAGATGCAGAAGAAAGTAATACTATATATGGAGCTGTATATGCAGATGGAGGAAGCAAAGTTTATATGTATAATGATTATACTATACTAAAATTAAATAAACTAGAAGGAAGTAAAGACCTATATATAGGTGCAACATCAATGAATATTAATGATATATAAAATTTATAGTAATATACTGAAAAATAAAACAAATTTGTTTTTAAGGAGGAAATTTTATGATAGGAATTTTTATAATATTATTATTGGCAATGTTTTTGGTAATTAAATTTTGTAAAAAAAAATTAAAAATAGTACTATCTGTTGTGATAATTATAGTAACTTTATATTGTGTTATATTATCAGTAGATATGAATAGAGTAAATAGTTTTAGAGAACCTATATTTAATATTAGTTGGTACGAAGAATCAGGCTTAATTGAATATAAAGGAATAGGGTATATAACTATTGTTAAATATGGATATACTAGCAATAATGAAAAGAAAATAACAAGTATAGAAATGTATATGTTTAATAAATGTATAGCAGGAGCTATTGAGTAAGATAAATTTCTATAATTTATATTTTTGTTATGTTTTTTATTACAGCGATATATAAATCTTTTCGTCTATATTATGGAATGGTAGAAAAAATATTAAATAATAAAAAATTATACATATCTTAAAAATGTGTATAATTTTTTTGATTTTTTATACATATTTGTTGAAAATGTATAAAATTTATGACATGCTTTTACCAAAAATTGCATTAACTGAAAAAATATGGTATAATTTAAGTAGATGTCAAAGGCAAAGTAAACGAAAGTTTATGACGCAAAGCCATAGGT